>JBKBRT010000035.1:0-17938 GCA_046291585.1 Hyphomonas sp. | reverse complement strand
TAGGCGTGGGCCAGCACATAATCCCCGATCGACTGGGAATGCCGCAGCCCGCCGCAATGCCCCACCATCAGCCACACCTGCGGGCGCAGCACCGCCAGGTGATCGGTGATCGTCTTGGCGTTGGATGGCCCGACGCCGATATTCACCAGCGTGATCCCCGCGCCATTGGCGGCGCGCAGGTGATAGGCCGGCATCTGAAACCGCCGCCAGGGCGAGCCATCAATCGCCGCCCGGCTGTGCTCGTCGGGCGCGGTGATCTCCAGCCCGCCGGGCACGGAAAGCGAGGTATACCGCGTCTCCCCGCCCAGCTGCGTCAGCGCCCAGTCACAGAACGCATCCACATAGCGGTGATAGTTTGTAAACAGAACATAGCTCTGGAAATGCTCCACCGGCGTGCCGGTATAGTGCTGCAGGCGCTTCAGCGAGAAATCCACCCGCTGCGCATCAAAGAGGGCCAGTGGCCGCTCTTCGCCCTCATCAAACGGCTCCCCATCGGCCACCTCGTCGCCAATCAGCGTCAGCTTCGGCGAGGGGAACCACCGCACCAGCTCGGCCGGCGCAATCTCTTCCAGGCCCGCCGCCTGCGAGGGATCCCACACATAGGCATACGGAATTTCAGAGCTCGAACGTTCGACAATAACGTCCACATCATAATCGCGCATCAGCGGGGTCAACACTTCCATCAGATATTCGCGGAAGAAATCGGGCCGCGTGATGGTGGTGATATAGATGCCTGCCTCGGAGAACTTCCCGAACGCGCGCGAAATCGGCGGCGGCGGCCCTTCGGGGTCATAAATGATCCGCAATTGCGGATAGCAGAACGCCCCGCTGTCGCGCAGGCGCGGGTCGGGCGGCGTGCCATCCTGAAGGAATTTGTTCAGCGAGCTGGAAAGGGCCTCAACGGCCTCGTTGTAAAGCACCTCAAGCGCTTCGATAACGGTTTCTGGTTTCGTGTGTTTTGACATGGCACCCATTGGCTTGCGCCGCCCGAAAAGTCAATATGTGGCGCATGGAGTCTCATCTCCGCCCACTTCTCGGAATAGTATGCAAGAAGACTAGCGCAAAGCGGGCGTTATTACTGGAGGCTTCTGACTATCGACACCACGGATTGAATCAGCAAGGCAATTGCAGCAAAAGTAGCACCCCACGCATTGTACTTGTTCTGAAGCGCTATTCTCCAGTGCAGAACTTCAGGACCATGATCACCTTCATATCCAAAGGCCAAATCGCCATCGGGCAAATTGTAAGGAATGGTAGCCCCTTTAAGCGTCTTTCCCCTGAGCGTCGCTGACCTAAACCAAAAGGCAGATGATACAAAACCGCAAAGGCTGCTCGCAAGCAATCCGATATCCATTTTCCTTCCTCTCTATTCACTTGAAACGTACTAATAGATAGACTGAAGAAGGAGATGATCGAAAGGGCCATTCTCCCTCACAACACCCGAACCCGCGGCCCCTGCCCCTCCCCCATCAGCGCCCACAGCGCCCAGACCAGCGCGTCCACCCGGTCGGGAGACCCCGCCGCTTCCGCCGTTCCAAACCGGCACATCTGATCCTCCAGCGTATGAAACACCCCCGCATGGCTCACCCGCCCCTGCTGATAGAGCGCCGCCACCGGCCCCGCCCGCCCCCGCTTGCCCAGCCGCGCCGTCACCAGCCGCACGGGCACATCCGTCCCCGTCATCGTCAGCATCTCGCGCACCATATCCCCGCCCTGGTTTGCCTCGGCCACAATGCAGCTCGCCCCCGCCTGCTCGGCCAGCGCGGCGGCCCGATGCGCCCAGTCCAGCGGCGACAGCCCCGGCGCGGATGCATCGCCCAGCACATAACCATGCCCCGCGCGCACCCCCGCCAGCACAATCCCGCACGCATCCGCCCCCGGCCGCGCCGAAATGCAGGGGTCCACCGCCACGATACAGTCGTCCAGCTGCAAGGGCGCAGACGCCACCCGCAACGCATCAATCTGTGAGCGGAGAAACATCGCCCCCTCGGGATCATCAATCAGATGCCCCTCCAGCTCCTGGCGCCCCATAGCCGTGCCGCCATAGGCCGCTGTCATCCAGCCGACAAAGCCAGGCGAGAGATTTGCCGCGTTCTCCGCCGTCGCCGTCCGCGTCTCCACAACGCTCGGGTCAGCCTTCAGCCTGCGGATCAGCGCGGTGGCGCGCGGCGTCGTGGTCACCATCGCCATCGGCCGCGGCCCCAGCCGCAGGGCCAGCTGCAGATTATCCCACACCGCCTCGCCTTTGACCCACGCCCCTGCTTCATCACACCAGGCCAGATCAAATTGCGGCCCGCGCAAGCCATCGGGGTCTTCGGCCGAAAACGCATAGGCCACCGCGCCATTCTCCCATTCAAGCCGGTGGCGGGAGGGCTGCCACACCGGCTGGTCGGCCGCCCGCGCCGCCGTCGCCATCAGCCCGCTCGGCCCCTCGATCATCACCTCGCGCACATCCGAAAAGGTCTGCCCCACCAGCGCCACCCGCCGGTATCCCGCCTGCAAAACGGCCCAGCGCACCCATTCGGCCCCCGCCCGTGTCTTGCCCGCGCCACGTCCGCCTGAAAGCAACCACGTCCGCGCCAGGCCCGGCGGCGGCGCCTGTGTATCGCGGCGCTCCAGGAGGAACGGGTGGCGGTTTATCAGATTTTGTTTCGATTTCGGGAGCGCCTCTTTCCCCTTCGCCCTCAAAAACTCCCAATGCCGCTCGTGCCATTGCGAGGTCCATTGCGACCAGCCGATCGATTTCGTCTTCTTCAACTTCTTCTTCGTCTTCTTTATCATCCGTCCCCGCACTTTCTGCATCCTTCTCCACCGCCTGCAAAACCCGCGCGGTCCCCGCCAATCTCTGCGCCGACAGAACCGCCTCCTTCACCGCCTCCCCCCTCACCAGCCCATCGGCCAGCCGGTCCTGCATCACAGCCACCAGCAGCCGCCCCATCTCGCCGGGCGCTTCCTCCGCCTTCAGCCCATGATCCGCCATCCGCCGCCGCACGCTGCGCACACTCAGCCCCAGAAGCGCCGCCACATCCTCAACCGCCCACGCCGCCAACCAGGCCAGCCTGAGCAATCTCAGCTCCCGCCCACTCCCCGCCCGAAGGCGCTGGCCGGGCTTAAATTTGGAAATATCGTCAATCATGGGACGAGTCTGACACAGTCCGTACCCGACTGGATTGGCGGGGCGAGAATGCCGGGTTTGTCAGAGACAAAACCGTGGAAAACCCCTCACCTCCCACGCCTTTCAGGCGCGGGTCCCTCCTCTCCCGCAAGCGGGAGAGCGGTTAAGGTAACGCCACGCCTCTTATCCCTCTCCCTCCGGGAGAGGAGGGACCCATCGCAAAGCGATGGGAGGTGAGGGCCGCCCGAAGGGCGGAAAATGCACACCCCCCACCCCCAAACAAACAATTGACACGACCCGCGCCAAATGTTCCAATTTCCCCAACAAAAAGCCGGGGAGGCACGCATGAAACTGTGGCATTGGGGCCTGATCGCACTCGCAATCATCCTGCTCGGCCTCGTCGCTGCGCGCCATCTCTTCGCCGTCCCGATCGCAGAGGCCGCCTTCAAACGCACGGTCGCGAAAAATGTCGGACGCGACCCCTCCGCAGACCTGCCCGACGGGCTCCACCTCTATGTCTGCGGCAGCGGATCGCCCCTGCCGGACGCCGCCCGCGCGGGCCCCTGCATCGGCGTTCTGGCGGGGAACCGCGCCTTTCTCTTTGATGTTGGCGGGGGCTCCATCCGCCGGCTCACGCGCATGGGCTTCCCCACAGGGCGCGTCGAGAAACTCTACCTCACCCATCTGCACTCGGATCATTTCGATGGCCTCGGCGAGCTCATGGTCGGCGCCTGGGTCGGCGGCAGCCGGTCAACGCCGCTCCCCGTTGCCGGGCCTTACGGGGTGGTGGAGATCACCGATGGCTTCAACGCCGCCTATCGCATCGACTCCACCTTCCGCATGGCCCATCACGGCCCCGCCGTCGCCAATCCCGCCGGCTATGGCCTGGCGCCTGAAGTGATCGACCTGCCCGCCGGCCCCGGCGGGCGCGCCGTGCTGCTGGACGAAGGCGACCTTCAGATCACGGTCTTCCTCGTCAACCATTCCCCGGTGGAGCCTGCCTACGGGTTCCGCATCGATTACAAAGGCCGCTCGGCCGTCATCAGCGGCGATACGGTCTATTCGGAAAACCTGATCGCGGTATCCGAAGGCGCCGACATCCTCTTCCACGAGGCACTCCATCCGGAAATGGTCGCCGCCATGTCGCAGGCCGCCGCAGAGGCGGGCGCCGCGCCCCTCTCGAAGGTCTTCGCCGACATCCTCGACTATCACGCCTCCCCGGTGGAGGCTGCCCGCGCGGCCCAATCCGCCGGGGCGGACCATTTGGTACTCTACCACACCGTGCCCCCGCTCCCGTCCAAGCTCCTCTACCCGTATTTCCTGGAGGGCACCGGCGAGGCCTATTCCGGCCCGGTCACCATCGCCGAAGATGGCCAGCTCTACTCCCTCCCGGCCAGTGGCGGCGCGCCCAAGCCCCAGAACAGGCTCAACTGACCCCGCAGGATTGCCGGGGCCCGAGGTGTCCCCATCTGTCCTGGCCGTGGCCGGAAATGGCCGGAACTGTCCTCAAAATGACACGTTAAGTGTGCGATGGTGGCATAGTTCTGCCGACATGAGCCAAAGGGAAAACGCCATGACCAGCCTTCGTCTTTTCGCCCTCGCCGCGGCCTCCAGCGCCGCCCTCGCTGCCTGCCAGACGCCCGCCCCAGAGGCGCCTGCACTCGCCCCGCCCGCCGCAGAATCCCCTGTAATTGTTGGAGAAAAACCCGTTACAGATGCCTGCGCCGTGCTAGAATCGCGCAATTGGGAAGCCTGGGTCAACCGCATGCCCGGCCCGAACGCCACCCCGGCGATCCATGTCGTCGGCCAGGTCGACGTCCCCACCGGCGGCTACACCTTCGATTGGAAGGTCGGCCCGATGGATCGCTCGATGACCCCCGCGCTCAAGCTCGATCTTATCCCCGTAAAACCCACCGGTATGGCCACCATGGCGATCACCCCGGAAGACGTCCATTATGTCGGCCCGCTCGCCGGCTCGGCCTATCGCAGCATCACCGTCACCTGCGGCGGCCAGACCCTGGCCGAGATCACCGAAATCCCGGACGCCGTCTGACAGGGAGAGGTCAGCAGCCGCGCGGGAATCAGGAGACCGCCGCGCGCGCTTGGGCAAACTCGCCGAGCGTGAACCCGCTCTCGCCATGCACCGCCAGCTGGGTCAGCCTGGCGCGGTCAAGAATATCGATCCGGCCGCGGGACAGGCGGATCATCTCGGCCTGTTCCAGATGCTGCAGAAGACGGTTCGTCCACTGCCGCGAGGCCATGATGGACAGGGCGATCTGATCCTGGGTCACCGGGCTGATATGAGAGGCAGTAATCACCTCTCCATGCGGTTCGCTGGCGAGGTCCACCAGCCGCCGCGCCAGCCGCTGCAGCGGCGTGAAGGCGAGGCTCTCGACCACCCTGGAATAGATTGCCCGTGTCGAGGCCAGCTCGGGAAGAATGAACCGTCGGAAGCCGTCGGCGTCCGACAGGAAAATCCGCCTCACCGCCGGCAGCGGCAGATGCACAACCTCGCAGGATTGGCTCGCCACCACGGAAAAGGTGTAAGGCCCCTCGTCAACGCAGGAGAGAAATCCGGTCCAGTCCCCCGCCCGGAAAACCGCCACCAGAATGTCGAGCCCTGCCAGCGTCGTACCGATGATCTGAGCCTCCCCGCTGATCAGGCCATAAAGGCCGTCAGCCGGGTCGCCCTGCCGGAACAGGTGCTTGCCCCGCTTGAATTTTTGCCGCGTTCCGCTGCGCAAAACCTCCTCGCGATAAGCCTCCGGCAATGCCGAAAACCATCGCCCCCGCTGCAGGTCGATCGAGTCTTGTGTGTTCATTGGCGATACCTCCCCAGTATGCGCCGGTCCCATTTCCATCACAGATTAGCAGCTTCTTCTGTCAAGGGAACGACAATCAGCAATCCCGCCGGTATTATCTCTGGATATACTTGCAATCACTGCCCGCCATATTCTCGCCTTGCTGGTGCCTTTCCTTGAGGGAATCTACCGCAATCTCGGGCCAGACGGGCAGCCATTCCGGCCACAGCTCAGACATCACAGACAGTCGAAGGGAAACGATCATGGCGCATAACAAGGTTTACAGAGGCCTGCTTGTCCCCCTGTTCCTGATGGGCGCAGCGACGATGCTCAGCGCCTGCCAGACGCCTCCCCCCGCCAGCCTTGCGCCGGCCCAGGAAGCCGCCCTGCTGACCGTCACCGGCTCGGCGACGTATCGCGAGCGTATGGCGGCCCCGAAAGGCTCGGTCCTGAAAGTTGAGCTCAGTGACACCTCCCGCGCCGACGCCCCGGCCATCCCGCTGGCCGACTGGTCGGCGAGCCTGGATGACACCAGCGTGCCGAAAAACTTCATGCTTGAAGTCCGCGAGCCCCTCGATCCCCGCTTCACCTACACCCTGCGCGCCGCAATCACCGGCCCCGATGGCGCCCTCCTCTGGACCACAGACACGGTCCATTCGATCAGCGCGATCACCGGCGCAGTGGACGCCGGCCAATTGATGATGGTCAAGGTTCAGCCGGCGCCTGCCCCGCCCACCGATACGCCCGCCGACATGCCTAGAGTGACCGGAAATGACTACCGCGTGACCGCCATTGGCGGCCAGCCGGTCAACGGCTCGCGCCCCGTGACCCTCAATTTCGCGGAAGATGGCCGCGTCAACGGCTTTGGCGGCTGCAACAGTTTTGGCGGCGGCTTTGGCGAAACCGGCGGCAAGATCACGTTCGGCGATCTCATCTCCACCATGAGGGGGTGTTTCGATACCAATGCCGGCGCACAGGAAAGCGCGCTCCACGCCGCCCTGAGAGGCAGTGTAACGGTCACCCCCGGCCCGGAAGGCAAAGTTCTCCTGAACGGCACCAATGGCACGCAGATCGAGCTCACCCCCGCCGGCCTCAAGCCGCTGGCGGGTACAAGCTGGCTTGTCGACGCCATGGGCGGCACCGCCGTCGTGTCGGGCAGCGAGCCTGAGCTCACCTTCACCGAAGACGGCAAAATCAACGGCACCACCGGCTGCAACCGCTTCTTCGGCAGCTACACCCAGTCGGGCGCGGCCATCGCTTTTTCCGGCGTCGGCATGACGAAGATGGCCTGCATGGCAAACGGCGTGATGGAACAGGAAAGCGCATTCGGCGCCATCCTCTCCGGCAACACGCAGGCGAAGATCGACGGCCTCGGCAATCTGGTGATCCAGAGCGAAGACGGCGTCTCCTTCACCGCCCGTCCGCTGCCCGCCGAAGGCGACGTGGCCGAAGGCGATCCCGCCACCCTCATCGGCGGCGCCTGGCAGGTCGAGGACCTGAACCGGGGCGGCGTCATCGACAATACCGTCCTGACACTGACCTTCACAGAAGCTGGCATGGTTTCCGGGTCAACTGGGTGCAACAGTCTCAATGGCACCTACACATCGACGGGTTCAACGCTCACCTTCTCCCCCCTGGCGATGACGCGCCGGGCCTGCGTCGCGCCCGCGCTCAACAATCAGGAAACGAGGTTCACGTCTGCCCTGCAGGGCGAAATGGCCTGGCGCCTCACAGCCGATGGCGCCCTCGAACTCACGCGCGAGGGCGGCCACCGCATTCTGCTGCGCCGGCAGGAAGGATAGGCGCGGGCCTATCCCCCGATCGGCCCACCGCCCTGCCGGGTCACCACCACCACGCTCGGGCGAGGCGGCAGGGCATCGTCAAAGTCAGGCCAGCGGGTGCTCGGCGTTTCAAAGCTCGACCCGTCGGTATCGGCCGGGTGCTGCACTGCCAGGAACAGCGCGTCACCCGTCTCGTTGAAACGGGGCCCGCACATTTCCGCGCCAATCGGGCAACGGAAAAAATGCTGGCCTGTCCCGCGCCGTTCGCCATCGGTCTCCAGCGCCCAGAGGCCATCTGCCGCGCCGGTGTCCTCATTCCCATCTGTCGACACCCACAGGCGCCCCTGAGGATCAATGGCGCAGTTGTCCGGGCTGCCGAACCAACCATTCTCCGTGGTCAGAGGGTTCCACAGGGCGCCCACCTGCGCCACTTCAGGATCGCCGCACTTCACCAGAAATTCCCAGCGCGATGTCTCTGAGGTAAAGTCCCCGCCGGGTTCGACGATCTCGATGATGTGGCCAAACCGGTTGGACGCGCGCGGGTTGGCCGCGTCCACCTGGTCGTCGGTGCGCCGGTCGTTATTGGTCAGCATGACATATACACTGCCCGTCTTGAGGTTGGGCTCCACATCCTCCGGGCGATCCATCGGTGTCGCGCCCAGAAGGTCGCCCGCGCGGCGCGTCTCGATCAGAACATCGGCCTGCGAGGCAAACCCGTTTTCTTCTGTGAGCGGACCTGTTCCATAAACAAGCGGCAACCAGGCAAGCGTCCCGTCAGCATCAAACCGGGCAACATACAGCGTCCCCTCGTCCAGCAGGGCGCTGTTGGCCATCAGATTTCCGGGGACGAACTTTTCCTTGGTGACAAACTTGTAGACATAGTCAAAGCGCTGATCGTCTCCGGAATAGACCACCACCCGGCCATCGGGCGCGACCACGCTTTCGGCGCCTTCATGCTTGAACCGGCCGAGCGCCGTACGCTTGCGCGGCACATATGTCGGATCTGCCGGGTCCACCTCGACAATCCAGCCATACCGGTTGGGCTCGTTGGGCTCTTTGGACAAATCATACCGGTCAAAGAACTTCCCCCAGGGATACCAGCCGGACGGCACGCCGTATCGCTTGTGATTTTCCGCTTCCCGGTGGCCTTCGGGCAATTCCCCCATGAAATTGCCGTTGAAGTTTTCCTCCGCCATCAGAAAAGTGCCCCAGGGTGTGATCCCTCCAGCGCAGTTGTTGATGGTGCCGGCAACCACGACGCCGCTTGCATCTTCCGAGGTCTGAAGGCGCGGGCTACCCGCAACAGGTCCGGATATCCGCATCGGTGTCGTATCGGCCGTAATCCGGCGGTTATAGCGCGAGGGAACGACCGGCGCCCATTTGCCAGCCTCCTTGCGAACCTCCAGGATCGTCCCGCCATGAGCCGCCATCTCGATCTCGCACAGCTCCCGCGTCATCGAGGCGGGATAGCCTGCCGTCACGCCGGGAAACATCAGGTTGGCATTGGTGTATTCGTGATTGATGCACAGCAGCGCCCGCTCATGACCATCAGCGCCGGCATCCAGCGGCACATAGCCGATGAAGTCGTTGTTATAGCCAAATTGCCGGCGCTGGGCCTGCGCGCTCTGGTTCAACGGGTCAAAGGCCGGACTGTCGGAAAACAGCGGATCCCCCCAACGGATCAACACATCCGCGTCATAACCTGCCGCCACATGGTGGGTTTGATCCATTCCGCGCGCCAATTCCGTGAACTGAAAGGCCGGTCCGCTCGCCGCGTCCCCCGCTGGCACAACCGCTTCAGATCCGGACGAACAGCCCACCAGCGCCAACCCGGAAACCGCCCCAAGGCCACCCAGGAAACCTCTGCGGGAAAGCCGCTGATCGATCAGCTCCCCAATCGTTGTCGCCCCTGCCGCAATGCGGGGATTAACCGGTACATTCTCGCTATCGTCCATCGTCGCCATGGGCAAAGCCTCCTTTTATGCATGAAAAAGCGCCATACGACTATTTTGTAACAGGCAGATGGCAGTCGCTGTTAACTTTTGAAGGAAATTCCCTGCCCGAGACTGTTAATGACCCGCCATCAGGCATAAATTCCGCCTAAAGATCGAAAGCCGAGTGCAAACAGCGGCGAAATCCCTCCAAACGTATACGCTCAAACGGCGCTTGGCGTAGATTTTGCTGTGATTGGAATGACTTAGCAGATGTCAGGAACCAGCAGAAATGCAAGGCCAAATACAGGACAGTTCAAACATTGCAGATCCCGGCGCCGTTCAACCGGCACGCCGTTTGAAAATTATTGTCTACCGGGATCGCTACCCCACCGCATTCATGACGCCCAGAATTTCGCGTCACGATATGGTTCGCACGCGATTTGTTCCCTTCAACAAGCTTCACTCCAACTGGGATGGCTTCACCGTGACACCGCCGTTTCACAGCGGTGATCTTGTCCATGCCTGGAACCGCATCCCTCTCGGCGCCCCGCGCTACATCTGCTCCTTTGAAAGTTCTCTGCCGCGCGGCTATGGCTTTCCCCACTCGAGCCTGCTGATGAAGGTGATGCAGCGCGCGATCGAAAGCAAACACTGTCGGCGCATCGTCGCAATGTCGCATTATGCCAAGCGCAAGTTCCTGCAGAAGCATCAGAACGAAGCATCATTTGAAGCGCTCCGATCCAAGCTGATGGTGCGCCATCCCAATGTATTCCTGAGCGATGCTCCCGATGCGCTGGCCAATGACGATTGCAAAACGCTGACCGTCACCTTCATCGGCTCACATTTTGGCAGAAAGGGCGGAACTGCCTGCGTGCGCGCCGCCGAGCTCGCGCTGGAACGTGGCCTGCCCATCCGGTTCAACATTGTGTCAACGCTTCAGGCCGGCGAAAGCATATGGTCGGACCCATCCGTTCCAGGATTTTTTGATCCTTATATCCGCAAGCTGTCCCTGCCGAACGTCAACCATATCGCCAGCCTCGGAAATGAAAGCGTCCGGCTTCTCCTGCGCGCTTCCCATTTCTGTCTGCTGCCCACCCTGAGCGACACGTTCGGCTATTCAATAATTGAATCGATGGCCGAGCATACGCCCGTCATCGCCTCCAATATCTGCGCGGTGCCGGAAGTCGTCATCGACGGGTTCAATGGCCGCCTGCTGCAACTCGACAAGACCGATCTGGGAGACTGGGCCGCGCTGAGCTATGAGACGCGCGGTACCAGCGCCTACGCCGCCAAGTATGATGAGGCTACCGAACACCTTGCCCAGCAGCTGGTGGATCGGCTCGCAGAGCTTGTTGGCCAGCCCGAGACTATCCACCAGATGCGCCGCAATGCCCGCCTCACAGCCTCGCAGATGTTCTCGGCCGATACCCAGAGCCCCCTCTGGGACGCCCTGTACGACCGGGTCGCCGCAGAAGACCTGCGCGCCGCCCCTGTGGCCGATCCTGAATTCGACACCTCCTCGCCCGAAAGCCCGGCCCACCTGCTCGGCAGCGCTGTGAATAACGGCTGACGCAGGGTGACGGCTGTTAGGCAGCCGTAATCGCAGTTAGATTCTCACCCATATGGACGAGAGGCGGCAGGCAAAGACCCCGCGCCCCGTACCGAGGAGGAGAATGAGTATGGCTGACAATGCCGCCCTTGATCTGGATTTTGATCCCAATGCGCTGCGTGACCGCTACCGCGCCGAGCGCGACAAGCGCCTGCGCAAGGACGGAAACGAGCAGTATGTGAATATTGCCGGCCAGTTCGCGCATTACCTCGAAGACCCGTACACGGAACGGGTGGAGCGCGCGCCAGTGACCGATCATGTCGAGGTTGCTGTGATCGGCGGCGGCTTTGGCGGGCTGCTGTCTGCGGCGCGCCTGCGCAAGGCGGGCTTCAAAGACATCCGCATGATCGAGACGGGCGGAGACTTCGGCGGCACCTGGTACTGGAACCGCTATCCCGGCGCGGCCTGCGATATCGAGAGCTATATCTACCTGCCCCTGCTGGAAGAGACCGGCTACATTCCCAAAGAGAAATATACCAAAGCCCCGGAAATCCTCGAGCATTCGGCCCGCATCGCCAAACATTTCAATCTCTATGAAAACGCCCTTCTGGGCACCGGCGTGACCGGGATGGAGTGGGACGAAGACCGCAAGGTCTGGATCATCCTGACCGACCGGGACGACCGTTTCACCGCCCAGTTCGTGATCATGTCGAACGGCCCCCTGAACCGGCCGAAACTGCCGGGCATTCCCGGCGTTGAAAGCTTCAAGGGCCACAGCTTCCACACCAGCCGCTGGGACTATGACTATACGGGCGGCGACAGCACAGGCGGCCTCACAAAGCTGAAAGACAAGGTCGTCGGTATCATCGGGACAGGCGCCACGGCTGTGCAATGCGTGCCCCACCTCGCCGCGGGCGCCAAGCAGCTCTACGTTTTCCAGCGGACGCCTTCCTCCATTGATGTTCGCAATGACCGGCCCACTGATCCTGAATGGGCGAAAAGCCTGGAGCCGGGTTGGCAGCGCCGGCGCATGGAGAACTTCAACACGCTGGTGTCCGGCGGCTATGAGCCCGAAGACCTCGTGCAGGACGGGTGGACAGACATCATCCGCAACATCCTCTTTCTCGCAAGCTCCGGCGACAAGACCGGCCTCTCGCCCGAGCGGCTGGCAGAGCTGGCCGAACTTGCCGATTACAAGAAGATGGAACAGGTGCGCGGGCGCGTCGACGAGGTGATCAAAGACCCGGAAATCGCGGCGAAGCTGAAACCCTGGTATCGCCAGTTCTGCAAACGCCCCTGCTTCCACGACGCCTATCTCAATTCCTTCAACCGGCCGAATGTCACGCTGGTGGATACTGGCGGCCAGGGCGTTGAACGGATTACCGAGGATTCGATCATCGCCGATGGCGTCGAATACAAGATCGACTGCCTCGTCTACGCGACCGGCTTTGAAGTGGGCACCGATTACACCCGCCGCGCCGGATACGATCCTGTCGGCAAAGACGGCGTGACCATGAAAGAGCATTGGGCAGACGGCATGCGCAGCCTGCATGGCCTTGCCGTCAACAACTTCCCCAACATGTTCCTGATGGGGCCGGGCCAGGCAGGCTTCACCGCCAACTATCCTCACCTGCTCGACGAGCAGGCCGAGCAGATCGCCTACATCCTCTCCGAAGTCTCCGCCCGTCAGGCCGGCACCTTTGAGGCAAGCCCGGAAGGCGAAGCCGCCTGGGTTGCGCAGATCGTCGAGAAGGCGGTCATGCGCCAACAATTCCTCGAAGAGTGCACGCCGGGCTATTACAACAATGAAGGCAAGCCGAGCGACCGGGCGGCGCAGAACAACTCTTATGGCGAAGGCCCCAACGCCTATTTCCGGATCCTGAAAGCCTGGCGCGAGAGCGGCGAGCTGGAAGGGCTGGAACTGAGCTAGGCTCTACTCTTCCACCAGCGAGACCAGCAGGTCGCCCTCGGCAACCTGTTGGCCTGCGCTGGAATGGATGGCCTCGACCACCCCGTCGCGCGGCGCGGCCAGGGCGTGTTCCATCTTCATTGCTTCCAGCACCGCCAGCGTGTCGCCGCGGGTGACCGTGTCGCCGACTTTTGCCGTGAGGCTCAGTACCTTGCCCGGCATCGGCGCCTTGACGACATTGCCGCCCAGGGCAGCGTCTGCATCGGCGCTGTATTCGGGCACAGTGATGAGGAAGGTGTCGCCCCCGCAGGTGACCGCAAAGCGGCGCGGGGAAATGTCTGTCACCAGGGGAAAGGGCACATCGTCCGGCATCGGAATACCCGCCTCGACCATCTCGGCCTCGCCATCAGCGGCCAGCACGACCGTGCGGCGCGAGGCAGCATTGATGCGAAACCCGTCGCGGATCGCCCAGGGAGACGGATCGCCCTCATCTTCCAGCAGCAGGCTCGCCACGGCGTTCAGGGAGGCGTCGCGATGTTCCTCCGGCACGGCGGCCAGAGCGTCCACATTCTCGCCGATCCAATTCACATGATGGGTGCCCGTCTGGAACTCATCGGACAGTGCGCACCGGCGCAGGAAGCCAGCATTGGAGGGCACACCCGCCAGCTGCGTATGCGCCAGCGTGTCCGTGAGGCGTTCGAGCGCTTCGTCCCGGTCGTCTCCGTAGACGATCAGCTTGGCGATCATGGAGTCGTAGTTTGAGGGCACACGGTCGCCGGTTTCAAAGCCGGTGTCCCACCGGATGATGTCGCCATCGGCCTCTTCCAGCAGGCCGAATTCCAGGATCACGCCCGCGCCGGGGCGGAAGCCTTCGGCGGGGTCTTCAGCGCAGATGCGCGCCTCGATGGCGTGACCGCTCAGCTCAATCTCGTCCTGCGCCAGCGGCAGCGTGCCGCCCGAAGCGACGATGAGCTGCCACTCTACCAGATCCTGCCCCGTCACCATTTCAGTGACCGGATGTTCCACCTGAAGCCGCGTGTTCATCTCAAGGAACCAGAACGTATCCACTGCCAGCGGCCTTGATCCGTCCACGATGAATTCCACGGTGCCCGCGCCCTGATAGCCGACTGCCCTGGCGAGCTTCGCCGCCGCGTCCGTCATCGCCTTGCGCACATCGCCCGGCATGCCGGGCGCAGGCGCTTCTTCCAGCACCTTCTGGCGGCGGCGCTGAAGCGAACAATCCCGCTCAAACAGGTGGACGACATTGCCGTGGCTGTCGCCAAACACCTGCACCTCGATATGGCGTGGTTGCAGAACCAGCTTCTCCAGCATCACACGGCCATCGCCAAAGGCGCTTTCCGCCTCGCGCACGGCGCTGACGAGTTCGGATTCCAATTCAGCCTCTTTCGAGACCTGCCGGATGCCGCGCCCGCCGCCCCCGGCGACCGCCTTGATGAGCAGCGGATAGCCGACCTTTTGGGCCGCCTTCTTCAGCGTTTCGATGTCCTGCGCGTCACCGCGATAGCCCGGCAGCACCGGCACGCCGGCCTCCTCGGCGAGGCGCTTGGCCTCGTCCTTCGGACCCATCGAGCGGATCGCAGAGGGCGGCGGTCCAACCCAGATCAGACCGGCCGCCACCACCGCCTCGGCAAAGGCCGCGTTTTCAGAGAGGAAACCATAGCCGGGATGGACCGCTTCGGCGCCTGTCTCCTTCGCGGCGGCGATGATCGCCTCACCGCGCAGATAGCTTTCGGGCGCAGGCGCCGGGCCGATGCAGACCGCCTCATCGGCTTCGCGCACATGTTTGGCGGCGCGGTCGGCCTCGGAGAAGATGGCGACCGTCTCGATGCCAAGTTCCCGGCAGGTGCGGAAAATACGGGCGGCGATCTCGCCTCGGTTAGCGACGAGAAGCTTGGTGATGGTCACTGGTCTGGCCTCCCCGGCCCCGGTGCACGCTGGCAACCAGGACAAAACTGATGATCATCAGCAGATACCATGATCCGAGCTTCGATAAAGACACCATTTCCCAGCCATTTTCTTGCCCCGGATAGGCCCATGCCCGCGCAAATGTTCCAAGGTTCTCGGCAAACCAGATGAAGATTGCCACCAGCAGAAAGCCGATCAGCAACGGCATCGGGCGGTGGGTTTCATCCGGGCGGAACCAGACGGTCGTGCGCAGGTAGATCAGCGCGGTCGCGGCGAAGAGGCCGTAGCGGATGTCCACGGTCCAGTGATGGGCAAAGAAATTCACATAGATGGCAACCGCCAGAAGCCCCTGCACCCAGAGCGGCGGGAAATGCGTGAACCGGAACTCGAAGATGCGCCAGACGCGGGCAAGGTAAGACCCCACCGCCGCATACATGAAGCCCGAAAACAGCGGCACCGCGCCGATGCGCAGGAAGCTCTCCTCCGGATAGATCCAGCTGCCCGCGCTGGTCTTGAACAACTCCATGACCGTACCGACGACATGGAATACGAGGATGACCCGCGCCTCCTCCCAGGTCTCCAACCCGCTTAGCAGCAGCAAGCCCTGCAAACCCATCGCGGCGATCACCAGGAAGTCGTAGCGCGAAAGCAGCGCGCCTTCGGGATAAAAGAAATGCGTCAGCAGCAGCAGCCCCAGCATCGCCCCGCCGAAGAGACACGCCCAGGCCTGCTTGATGCCAAAGCTGACAAATTCAAACACGCCCTGGCTCACTGGGCCTTTGACAAAGCGGGCGCGCAGGCCCTCCCGGGCGGCGTGCAGACGGGCGCGGAATCGAGCCGCCATCGAAGCGTTTCCATCGGAGGTCATAGCGCATTTCCTTCGGCTGCAACCAAGGCGGCAGCGTGGCGATCCGGGCGCCAGAGACGGGCAAATTTCAGGCTTTGTGAGGCTGGGCCGATCGCGTAAGGGTTAAGGGTGCAGAAACCAAGGGGTTCACATGGCCTACAATTCCGGAACCGGGCTGGCCAGCCTGGCGGGCATCATCGGTGGCGGCATCGGCGCTTATCTCGGCTACAATCAGGGCCTCGTCACAGACGGGATCTCCCCTATCCAGGGCGCGCTGATCATGGGCGCCATTGGCCTCGTGGTTGGCAGTGCGGGCGCCTTCATCCTGAAGTCGGTGATGCAGTTTATCGTTTACATAATCATGTTTGCCCTGCTGGCGTACATATTCCGAGGCCAGATAGAACAGCTGACCGGGGTAAATCCGGTCACGGCGGTAGAAGTCACGCTGGGCAATTTTGGCCTCAACATCGATCTCTCCGGCAACTGACGCGGTACCGGCTCAGGCCTTCCAGGAGGGCGTGCGCTTCTCAAGGAAAGCAGCGATGCCCTCCTTGCCCTCATCCGACACACGGCGCGCCGCAATACGCTTGGCGGTCGTGTGCATCAGGGAATTGTCGATCTCCATGCCGGTCACGTCATTGACGAGCTGTTTGGCATCGGCGACTGCGCCCGGCGCGGCCGAGAAGACCAGACGCGCGATATGCTCCTGCAACTCGCCCATCTGCTCGTCGGTCTCGGCCACATAGTGAACCAGGCCGATTTTCTCCGCATACGCGGCATCAAAGCCATCTGCCGTCACGAACAATGCCTTTGCCCAGCGCGGGCCGATTGCCTGGATCACGAAGGGGCTGATCGTGGCCGGGGTCAGACCGAGGCGGACTTCAGAAAAACGGAACTGTGCGCCGGTCTTGGCAATTGCCACATCGCACGCCGCTACCAGCCCAGCGCCTCCGCCCATCGCCGCCCCCTGCACCAGCGCCAGCGTCATCTGCGGCATCTCGTAAAGGCGGCGCAACATGTCCGCCAGGCGCAGAGCGTCGGTTTCATTATCGTCGCGGGAATGCAGCGCGGCGCGCTTCATCCAGTTGAGATCTGCGCCTGCCGAAAATGACGCGCCCTCGCCGCGCAGGATCATCATCCGGATGCTCGGCTGCTCGGAAATCATCGTGAACACGTCCGTCAGCTCGGCAATCAGCTCGGCATTGAAGGCGTTGTGCACGTCTGGTCGGTTCAGCGTGACAATCGCCAGTCCTTCCTGAGTGGCTTCAAACCGGATCAGATCATAAACGGGGTCACGCATGGGAATTTCCTGTTATCAAGTCTCTGCCGCCACCCTGCGATAGTGGCTCGATGGGCGCAAGGCGGGCTTCTCCACCAGGTGCCACAGCGCAAAGCTCGCGGCGAGGGTCAGCGCTGTCGCAATGGCGAAGAAACCGGCAAAACCGAGACTCGTCACCAGCCCGGCAGCGGCCAGCGCCTGCAGGATCGGGAAATGGGTGATATAGAGGCCGTAGCTGATATCGCCGAAACGGGCGACATTGAGTTTCGGCCCCGGCGCCCAGGCGACTGCGCCGATGACACCCGCCAGCGCCAGCGGCCTCAGCGGCTCCAGCATCGGATGCAGGAACGTCGCCCCCAGGAGCGCCGTACCGCACAGCGCCATTGCCCCCCAGCGCCGCTGAATGCCGGGCGAAGCTTTCCACAGCGCGATGCCCATCGCGAAAAAGGCCATCTGTCCGGGCAGCTGGCGCGCAAGCTCGGCCCCATAGAACTCAGCGCCCAGCCGCGGCACAAGGTAAGCCCAGACCTCGCCGCCCACATACAGCGCCAGGATGCCGACCCACCACAACGCCTTCATCCTGTTCAGCACAAAGAGGATCACCGGCAAAACGAGATAGAACATCACCTCGATCTTCAGCGTCCACAGCGCGCCATTGACGGCGGAGAAGCGGTTATCCTCGAAAAGGCCCGGCAAAGTCGGCGAGAGGAAATTCAGGAAAACGAGATTTGCGCCCAGATAGCTGGCCACACCGGCAACGTCCCAGGTCAGCAGAAGGCTGATCAGGGCAGGAATGA
>JBKBRT010000248.1:0-3731 GCA_046291585.1 Hyphomonas sp. | reverse complement strand
TGCCGAGCGATCCGCCCATGAACTCGAAATCCTGCACCAGCACGACAGCGGGAACCCCGCCGATCTTGCCATAGGCGGCCACCATGCAATCTTCCTGCAGAAGCGGCGCGCCGCCCTCTTCGGTTTCCTTGATATCGCGGTTGAGGATCTTCGCCTTGGCGGCCTTCAGGCGCGCCGGATAAGGCTTGTCATCCTTGAATTTCAGCGGATCGAGCGGCACCTGCGGCAGCGAGATCGGCTCCCAGCGCTCATCATCAAACAGAATGCGGAACCGCATGCGCGGCGAGATGCGAAGGTGGGCGCCCGCGGGCGTCACATACCAGCTCTGCTCCAGGTCGTTGCGATAGATCAGCTCGCCGGAAGTGGGACATTTCACCCACAGGTCGTCGGGCGTGTCCTTCTTGGACATCATCGTCTTGAGGCCGGGCGGCGTTACCTTGTTGATCCAGTTCATCTGAAGATGTCTCCCGATTTCCCGGCGGTATCAGCCTTTGGATACGCCTGCGAGCGCGCGACGCAGTTCCCCGGCAAGCTCGCCCATAGCGGGCGCTGCCGTCTCAAACTTCTCAGATTCATGCGCATCCTGCGCCTTTTCCACAAAAGCCGAACCAACCACGACCCCATCGGCAATCTTAGCCATTTCTACGGCTTGTGCACCATTTTTTACACCAAAGCCGACACAAACCGGCAAACCGGATACGGCCCGGACCATGGCCACTTTCCCTGCAATTGCTGCAGGATCAGCGCTTCCCGAGCCCGTCACACCGGTCACGGCAACAAAGTAGATAAAGCCAGACGCGCCATCGGCAACCTTGGCGGCGCGGGCTTCGTCAGTCGTTGGCGTGGCAAGGCGGATCACCGAGAGGCCCAACTTGCCATAGATTTCGCGCAGGCCGGCATCTTCTTCTGGCGGCAGATCAACGATGATCGACCCGTCGATCCCCGCTGCGGCGGCAGCCTCTGCAAACACCTGGTAGCCCATCGAATGGACCGGATTGGCATACCCCATCAGGATCAGCGGCGTCGTCTGGTCGTCCTTGCGGAAGCGCGCGGCCAGCGCCAGCACATCGGACAGCTTCGTCCCATTGGCCAGCGCGCGAAGGCCCGCCCGCTGGATCGCCGGACCGTCCGCCATCGGATCGGTAAACGGCGCGCCGATCTCGATGATGTCGGCGCCATTGTCACGCAGCGCGCACATCGCCTTGAAGCTCTCTTCAAGACTTGGATCTCCCGCCATCAGATAGGTGACGAGCGTAGCGCGATTTTCGCTCTTCGCTTTGGCGAAGGCGGCTTCAATTCTTTCCCGGCCCATTTTCAGCTTTCCGTATTCTCGGTGGCCCACGCTCCGTAGGCGGCACTGACATGACTGATCGGCATCGCGATGATTGCGGGCACATCATAAGGATGCAGCTTCTGCACCAGCGCGTCGACCTTGCCCCAGTTTGCTTCCGGCGCCTTCAGCCAGAGGATAAACTCGAACGACTGTTCGATGACGCCCTTCCAGCGATAGGTGGACGAAACCGGCCCTTCCAGATTGGCGCAGGCCGCCACGCGCTGCTCCAGCGCGGCATCGGCAATATCCTCGGCAACACGGCGCGACGGACAGGTAATACGCACAAGGATGAGATTGCTCATACATCCACTCCCAGCGCCTTTGCGACGGAGAACACATCCTTATCGCCGCGCCCGCACATGTTGAGGATGAGCAGGCCATCAGGCCCGAGCTCCTTGGCCACTTCGCCCACACGGGCAATTGCATGGGCCGGTTCCAGAGCCGGAATGATGCCCTCAAGCCGGGTGCAGAGCTGGAATGCGTCGAGCGCCTCCTTGTCCGTACACGACAGGTATTCCGCCCGCCCCGCATCGCGCAGGAAGGCGTGCTCCGGGCCGATGCCGGGATAATCAAGCCCCGCCGAGATCGAATGCGCGTCAATGATCTGGCCATCATCGGTCTGCAAAAGGTAAGTGCGGTTGCCATGCAGGATGCCCGGCTTGCCGCCATTCAGCGCAGCGGCATGTTCGCCGGTTTCGATCCCGTGGCCGGCCGCTTCCACGCCGATCAGACGCACGCCCTCATCCTCGATGAAGGGATGGAACAGGCCAATCGCGTTCGAGCCGCCCCCGATGCACGCCATTACGGCGTCGGGCAGGCGCCCTTCCCGCTCGAGGATCTGCGCGCGCGCTTCCTTGCCGATGATGGATTGGAAATCGCGCACCATCTCCGGATAGGGGTGGGGCCCGGCCGCTGTGCCGATGCAGTAGAACGTGTCGTCGACATTCGTCACCCAGTCGCGCAGGGCTTCGTTCATCGCGTCCTTCAGGGTGCCCGTGCCGGAAGAAACCGGAACGATCTGGGCGCCGAGCAGGCGCATCCGGAAGACGTTGGGCTTCTGGCGCTCGACATCTGTCTCGCCCATGAACACGACGCAATCGAGGCCAAAGCGCGCGCAGATCGTCGCCGTCGCCACGCCGTGCTGGCCCGCGCCGGTTTCGGCGATGATCCGCTTCTTGCCCATCCGCCGCGCCAGCAACACCTGCCCGAGGCAATTGTTGATCTTGTGGGCGCCGGTGTGGTTGAGCTCATCGCGTTTGAAATAGATCTTCGCCCCGCCGAAATGCTCGGTCAGGCGCTCAGCGAAATACAGCGGCGAAGGCCGGCCCACATAATGGGTCCACAGGTCATCCATCTCCGCCTTGAAAGCCGGGTCTTGCTTGGCCGCGCGATATTCGCGCTCCAGATCGAGGATCAGCGGCATCAGCGTCTCGGCCACATACCGTCCGCCAAATTCACCAAACCGGCCATTTGCATCCGGCCATTGATCCCAGGTATTGCGCAGGTCCATCACTCTTCCTCTGATCCTCGCAACACGACGGATCGCGCTCAAGGTTATCGGTTAACTCTTCGCCGCGCGGATGAACGCGCGGACGAGTTCCCTGTCCTTTAGCCCCCGGATACGCTCGACGCCAGAGGACACATCAACACCGGGCGCCCCCGTCTGCGTGATCGCCTCCGCGACATTTTCCGGCGTCAGCCCCCCCGCCAGAAGCCAGGGCTTGGGCGCAGGCCAGCCGTTCAGGATCTGCCAGTCAAATGCTGCGCCATGCCCGCCGGCGATGGTGGCGCCTTCCGGCGCCTTGGCGTCCACCAGGAGGCCGTCGATGTCCGGAAATGACCGGATTTGTCCCAAATCTGACCGCTCGTGCACCCCAAACGCCTTCCAGATGTCGCATCCTGTCAGGCGTTTGAGCGCTGCGGCGCGTTCCGGTGTTTCCTGTCCATGCAGTTGCAGGATCGGGAAACCCAGCGCGGCCACCGCCTTGGCTTCTTCATCTGACGGGTTTACGAGCAGCGCCACCGGCGCCGCCTTCCCCACTGACAGTAAAAGCGTTTCTGCGGCTGCCAGCGTGACCTGCCGCGGGCTCGGCGCAAACACAAAGCCCACCCAGTCAGCCCCTTCCCGGGCCGCGAACGCTACCATGTCCAGGTCTTTGAGCCCGCAGATCTTCACCTTCACCATAACAGCCCGTTACGCCAGCCAGAGCGCCGCGTCCACGGGAAGCTGAGCACAGCTAACGCTGGCGGATAAGCTCTGCGCATTCTGGAAGAAAGACTGGCGGAGAGACAGGGATTCGAACCCTGGAGACGGTCTCCCGTCTACACACTTTCCAGGCGTGCGCCATCGACCACTCGGCCACCTCTCCATTCCGGCCCGCGAGCAGGAAGCGAGCGA
>JBKBRT010000247.1:0-3731 GCA_046291585.1 Hyphomonas sp. | reverse complement strand
CATGCAGGATAATGCTGCGGGCGTCCGCCATGTTGACTGTCTAGCCTCCCGAGGTCTGTTTTTGGGAGCGCACATTGCGCGCGTTCCTGTTTGCAGGAAAGGGTAAACACTGCCCTCACCTCGCGGCAAGAATCGGGTGGCGCCCCCTTCCCCCCTCCGGCACACTCGGGCTCATGGCTGACACACTTTTCCCCCTCGACGACCGCGCCCGCGCCTATGACCGGATGGCAAAGGCGCTCGAATGGCTGGGTGATACCTGGCAGGACTGGCCAGACCTCGACGCGGCCGCCCGCGCCATGGGCCTCTCGCCCCATCATTTCCAGCGCGAGTTCACCCGCTGGGCCGGTATCAGCCCCAAACAGTTCCAGGGCGCCCTCGCCCACGGCATGGCCGGCGATCTCCTGCGCCAGGGCGCCAGCGTGCTGGACGCAAGCCTCGAAACCGGCCTCTCCGGCCCCGGCCGCCTGCACGACCTCTTCATCGCCCATGAAGGCCTCACCCCCGGCGAAGCCAAAACCGGCGGCAAGGGCACCGACCTCACCCTCGGCAAAGCGCCCACCCCCTTCGGCATGGGCGCCTGGCTCACCGGCCCCCGCGGCCTGATCGCGCTCGGCTTTATCGACGAAGGCGCCCCCCCACGCGCCGGCTTCGAGCATCAGGGCCGCAGCGAGGACGCCGCCTTTGCCAACCTCGCCGCGCGCTACCCCGCCGCTTCAATTACCCGTGATGACGCGGTTGCCGCGCGCATGGCTCGCGACGTGTTCGAAGATGGCCAGCCCCTGCCCGTCTGCCTCTATGGAACCCCCTTCCGGCGTCAGGTCTGGCGCGCCCTGCTGGAGATTCCGACCGGCGAAACCCGCACCTATGGCCATCTCGCCCAGAAAATCGACGCCCCCAAGGCCTCCCGCGCGGTCGGCGCAGCGGTCGGGGCCAACCCCGTCAGCTGGTTCATCCCCTGCCACCGGGCCCTTGCAGCCGATGGCCGGCTACATAACTATCATTGGGGTGTGGCGCGGAAGCGCGCCATGCTGGTATACGAACGCGCTCATCTGGCCTGATCTCTCCCGATCCCTGGGGCCAGCCTGTCTTGGGCGCCCGAAACCGGCACCGATCTTGGCCCTGAAGCGGACCTGACCCATGTGGCTTTATTTTATTCTTGTCTTCGCCGTCATCGCCTGGGGGGCGCATCTCGCCTGGCGCTGGAAAATGGCGCGGGACTTTGCGCCCCAGCTGCTGGCCCTGCGCAAGGAAAGCGGCGAGTTGCCGGCCCATGTCGATGAGAAGGAATTTACAGACCTGTACGTCCGCGCCGAAGGCCCGCGGGCGGCCACCTACATCTATGCCTGCGGCGCCCTGCTCACGGTCGGCCTGCCGCCGCTGTCGAGCGTCTACAATTCCGTCTGGGAAACATTCTGGCGCCTGTCGGGTGGGTCGCCCGTCTTCGAGCAGGGCACGCTGATCCACACGTTCAGCTTCTTCCTGGCCTTCATGGGCCTCTCCATTCTGATCCTCGCCATCGCCCTGCGCCGCTACTACACCCTGATGCCGCCCAACCTCCGGCAGGTCATCCGTAATCTGAAGGACGCCCATTCATGAGCCCTGAATTTCTCCACACCATGATCCGTGTCGGGAACATAGACGCCGCCAAGCGTTTCTTCTGCGATGGCCTCGGCCTCACCGAAGTCACCCGCTATGACAATGAAGCCGGCCGTTTCACCCTCGTTTTCCTCGCCGCCCCGGCTGACATCGCCCGCAATGGCGGCGTCCCCGAAGGCGCCTCGCCCACCTCGCTCAACATCCCGATGGTCGAGCTGACCCATAACTGGGACGAGAAAGACTACGAGGGCGGGCGCAATTTCGGCCACCTCGCCTATCAGGTCGAGGACATCTACGCCGCCACCCAGCGCTTTGCCGATATCGGCGTTCCCATCAGCCGCCCGCCCCGCGACGGCCGCATGACCTTCATCCGCTCCCCCGATGGCATCTCCATCGAGCTCCTCCAGAAGGGCAAGCCCCAGGCCCCGAAAGAGCCATGGGCCAGCGCGCCGAATAT
The DNA here is from genome assembly GCA_046291585.1 of Hyphomonas sp. GTDB lineage: Bacteria > Pseudomonadota > Alphaproteobacteria > Caulobacterales > Hyphomonadaceae > Hyphomonas. The sequence continues at coordinate 1,678 of JBKBRT010000247.1, read as the reverse complement.
CGGGGTATGGTGAGACCGGCCCCGGTAACGGCCTGATTTATTCTGTCAGAGGAAGCGCAAAACGGTAGGCATGGCGTTCCAGCGCCTCGGCCTCTCCCACCTCATAGGTATCCACGATCACGTCGCCAGCGTCGGTGATGGTGACCACGCGGAACATCGGCGTGTGGTTTGTCTCGTCGGGGATTTTGGTGCGCTCGAGCGCGGGAATGTGCAGATAATGCACCTGCCCGATCTGCTTTGAATGGTCCACGCGGTCCATATCCATATGCAGGTCGCCGGAAATCACGGCTGCCAGATTGGGCTGCGCCACAACCTCTGCAAAGCGGGGGTTGGCGATGCCCTTCTCGGCATTCTCGGGATACACCCCCACCTGCGCGCCATGCACTACCAGCATCACCGGCCGGGGCGCTGCCGCCTGAACCTGCCCCAGCATCCAGTCGATGCCGTCATCATGGAAATCACGGCCGAAATCAGGCGAGGCATAAACCATCACCACCGGCCCGGCATCCTGACGATAGCGCCGGCTGGTGAAGGTCGCTTTGCCTTCATTCCAGCGATTGGCATATTCAAGAAACCGCTCTTCGGTGGAGCCGAACTCTTCATTCCCCATGATCGGATAGAACGGCAGCGTCAGCGCCTGAAGCACGGGCGTGGCTGCTTCATACTGCAGTTCCGTCCCCTTATGGGCGATGTCACCGACGCCGACGACAAAGTCGATCCGCTGACGGTCTGCCAGAGCGTTCACATCCGCCACGGCCGCTGCCATGTTCGGAAACTCCGCCAGAGGCTTGGGCTCGGCGTCACCAAGCACGGCAAAACGGACCGCCACACTGTCCTCCGGCGCAGGCGCCGCCGTGGCGCAGGCTGCAGCGAGGGAAAGGATGGCCAGTTGCGCGGCGGCAACAAGACGCCTCAACGGCGGCGAACGAAAACGGATCATCAGTTTGTCTCCCGGTTGGACCATCCCCGGCAAATCATGGGCGCGCCTGGAATATGACCGCCTCTCCCATGCCCCAGCGCGGCGAAAGTTTTGTGACAATAGCCGTCGCGAAAGATCATTGTTTTATGTCACCCGGCAGCGCCCGCCACTGCATTTCCTTCGGCCAAGGAGCCCCAGGCGCCCCTTATCCCTCTCCCATGTACAGGAAGTGAGGGCTCTGCAGCGAGGATAAGCCCCGCCCTATCCAACACACGCCCACCCCTCCCCGCGTCATCCCGGAATTTGCAAAGCAAATATCCGGGACCCAGAAAGCCCAGCAGAATCAGGCCCTCGCTGGGTCCCGGTCTTCGCCTGCGGCGAAACCGGGAAGACGAACCGAGAAGTTCTCCAGAGAACTTATCCGCCCCGGTCCCCCGCCCCGCATACTCACACCCATCCTCCTCACAGGAGCCGCGCCGGTACCGTTCGGTTTGTGAGGAGGTCGCCCCGGAGGATGGGGGGCGGTGGACGTTACGGCCCATCGCAACCCTAGGGACGTTGATCCAGGCAAGCCGGACCAAAAAGCCGGTAGAGAACCCCCACTGGCCCGCCTCTCTTCGGAGAGGTCACGAGAGTTGATGGTAAGTGGTCAAGGCCTGGCAGCGCCGAAGTCATCCCGAATCCTACTGCCCGAAACTCCGGCGGCAGTGCGCGGCGGGCGATAGCGCCCAACCCGCAACACTATTTATCTAAAGGGCG
>JBKBRT010000034.1:0-18215 GCA_046291585.1 Hyphomonas sp. | reverse complement strand
CCGTAGCCAGATAATTCGGGTCGATGGCCGGGTGAGCAAACGGATCAGCCGATGACAGCATCACGCTGCCCCGGCTTTCCGGGCGCAGCTGGCAGGCGTGTACCGTATACCCATCTTTTTCCGGGCCGGTATTGCCGTGATCCATCATGATCGCATTGACAAGATGAAGCTGAATGTCGGGCATCGACAGGCCCGGCCGCGACGACAGGAACGCGCCTGCCTGAAGGAAGTTGTCTGCGCCCGCGCCGGTCTGATTATAGAGATACTGCACACCCACGGCGAGTTTCTTCAGGCCCTTCTGCAGGGAATAGGCAGACAGGGGCAATGGCATGTCATGGATCACCGTCACATCGAGGTGGTCCTGAAGATTGCGGCCCACGCCGGTTGACTTCACCTTCGTCTCGATACCGTGCCGCTTCAATTCTTCAGGATCGCCCACGCCTGACAGCTGCAGGATCTGCGGAGACTGAACCGCCCCGGCGCAGATCAGCACTTCGCGGTCCGCGCGGATCTGCCGGCCGATACGGCCCTTACCTTCCACCACTTCCACGCCGACTGCCCTGCCCTTCTCGATCAGCACGCGGGTCACCACACCCGTTGATACGATCTTCAGGTTGGGCCGCTGGGTCTCGATCGGGCGGAGGTAGGCAAAGGAAGCGCTCCAGCGCCCGCCCTTGAAGATCGTGCGCTGATAGCGCCCGAAACCTTCCTGGCTGGCCCCGTTGAAATCGTCCGTGACCGGATAACCGGCCTCGCGGCCTGCATCGATGAATGCCTGGTAGACCGGGCCCGACAGCGGGCTCTCGGTCACGTTCAGCGGCCCCTGCGCGCCGTGAAATGCGTTCGCCCCGCCCTCATAGTTTTCCGACTTGCGGAAATAGGGCAGCACATCGGCAAAGCTCCAGCCCTTGAGGCCCATCTGGCCCCACTGGTCATAATCGCCCGCATGCCCGCGGATATACACCATGCCGTTGATGGACGAGGATCCGCCCCAGCCCTTGCCACGCGGCCAGTAGAGGCGGCGGTTTTCCATATGCGCCTGCGGTTCTGTGAAGAAGCCCCAGTTGTGGTCGTTGGCCTGTTTGATGAGCCCGCCCACACCGGCGGGCATCTTTACCATCAGGGAGGTATCCTTCTTGCCCGCCTCGATCAGGCACACCCTGATGGCCGGATCGGCGGACAACCGGTTGGCCAGAACACAGCCCGCGCTTCCTGCGCCGACAATCACATAGTCATAGGCTTCCATGGGTATTTATCCTCCCGCCGGTTCATTCTTTTAACCGGCCATTGCTACCGTGTTCACGGGCTTGAGCAACCAATTGTCAACAATCATGAACTATCTGTCAGCCGTGACATTTTGCCTACAAAAGCGCTGGGGGGCGCGGTCGGCCAAGCAGGAAGTAGCGACATGACGCAACCGCTCGCCCAATCCCCCGAAGCCGAAACCGGCAAGAAGTCCGGCCGTGACCGGCGCGGATTCAAGCGCGTCGAGCTCAAACTGGCAGGCCGGTTCCTGATCGGCGACAGTGAAGATCACGTCCTCAGCACCGCGGATATCTCGTGCGACGGGGCGTTCATCGTGTCCTCCGAAAAGCCGGGCCTGGATGAACAGGTTGTCTGCTATTTCGATGAAGTCGGCCGGGTGGTGGCCAATGTCGTCCGCGTTTCGCCCGAGGGCTTTGCCGTGCGCTTCCACACCTCCCCCCACAAGCGCGACAAGCTTGCCGACCGCCTCACCTGGCTCATCAACCGGGACAGGCTCGGCCTTGAGGAAGAGCGCGGGGAAACGCGCTACCAGGCCAGCGGCGAAGCCGTCGTCACCCTCGCCAGCGGCGGCCAGCTTCATTGCAGCGTCACCGATATTTCCCTCACCGGAGCGGCCTTTGAAACCAGCGGCAAGCCGCCTTTCGTCGGGGAACGCGTCACGGTCGGCAATCTCGTCGGCGAAGTGGTCCGGGTTGCTGGCAACAAGTTTGCCGTGCGCTATGTCCACGGCCAGAAACCGGCCAGCACCAACTGATGACCGATAGCCTTTCCCGGCGCCCGAAACAGAAGCCCGGCCAGATAACCGGCCAGATACCCGGCGAGCCCGCCACGCCGGCGCCGATTGACCTCTCCCGGATTGATCCGGCCATCTGGCGCGTCCTGATCACCGGCCAGGCTCACGGGCCCTACACCCTCGGCCAGCTGCAGCAGTTCGTGATTGAAGGCCGCCTGCATGGCGCCTCGCGCATCTCCGGCGGCGAGGCTCAGCCCTTCCTCCCCATCCGCGACATGCCCCGTCTGGCCGAAGCGCTCGCCAACGCGTTCGCCGAGCGCGCGCGCCGCCGCGCCGAAGCGGCCAACTATCTGATCACCGCCCGCGCCCCGGCCCCGGTCGAAGCCGCCCTCTGGCGCGACCTGCCCGGCTGCCTCGACACGCTGGGGAAGCACATGCAGCCCATGCCCGGCACCTTCCTGCTGCGCTCGGCCCGGTCGCTTACCGAGGTGCGCGAGGCCCTCGCCGCCGCCTTGCCGAACACGGCCCAGGTCTTCGTCCTGCAGACCCGCGAAGCGCGGCTCGGCTGGGTGGGCTTTCAGGAAGACATGTCGGAAGCGGTGCGCCCCGTCTGGAACGCCCCGCTGTCCTGACCTGTCCAGAAACTGGCCGGATTTGTCCTTAAACTGTCCGGAAGTGTCCGCGCGCTGTCTCAGCCGAGGCGCTTCATGCCCCGGGCATGGCGCTGCCAGTTCTCGACATAGTGGATCGCAGACATCCTGATCACCTGAAGCTGGACCTCTGATACATCTTTGACCACTTTTCCCGGCGCGCCCATGACCAGTGAGTTGTCAGGTATCTCTTTTCCCTCGGGAATCAGGGCATTGGCCCCGATGATGCAATTTCGACCAATCCTGACCCGGTTGAGGATCGTCGATCCCATGCCGACCAGCGTGTCATCGCCGATTTCGCATCCATGCAGGATCACCCGGTGCCCGATGGTGACATTCTTCCCGATCGTCACCGGCGCGCCGATGTCGGTGTGGATCACGCTCAGATCCTGAATATTGGAATTTTCTCCAATGATAATAGGGTCATTGTCGCCCCGCAGCACGCATCCATACCACACCGAGGCGTTCTCTTTCAGGATCACATTGCCCATCACCTCGGCGCTGCCGGCTATCCAGAACTTCCCCTCGCCCGGCAGCTGCGGCGCCATGCCATCAATCTCGTAAATCGCCATTTCAATCTTCTCCTGCCCCGCAATTCGTTACGCTCACGGAATGTCACTTAACCGTCCGATAATGCTGCTATTGTATACCCATTGCAGATTTGGAGAGGCAATGGCTCGCTTGACGCCCATTCTCACCTCACCGCCGGAAGTGTTCCTTCCGGATACGGGCTCGCCGCCTTCCGGGCGGGCGCCCTTCTCTTCCTACGCTTCACCGGGCCGCTGCGCATTTCTGCCAGCGGCTTTTTTCATGCCTGCAACCAAGGAGGCCTCCCATGGGTAAACGCAATCCTGCCAAACGTCTGAAAGCCGCATCAGAAGTGCGCGCGTCAGCCTGGTTCGACGAGCCGGCACGCAGCAAGGGGCCCCATCTCCATGCCATCGAAGGCGGACGTGGGTGGCATCCCGACGATGCCCACCCGGTGACCAACCTTGAGCCCCAGCAGGACCGCACGCAGCGCTACCAGAAAACGGTAAAGCCCCGCTCCGAAAACCAGGCCCAGCTGATGACGGTCATGGACACCCATGCCCTCGTCTGCGCCCTCGGCCCGGCAGGCACCGGCAAGACCTACCTCGCCATCTGCAAGGCGGTCGAAGCCCTGCAAAAAGGCCGCGTTTCCAAAATCGTGCTGTCCCGCCCCGCCGTTGAAGCGGGCGAACAGCTCGGCTTCCTACCCGGCGGCATGGAAGACAAGCTCGCCCCCTATCTGCGCCCGCTTTACGACGCGCTGTCCGACCGGCTCTCCCCGGCCCAGCTGAAGCACATGCTGACCGAAGGCGTCATCGAGATTGCCCCGATCGGCTTCATGCGCGGGCGCACGCTGAACAACGCCTTCATCGTTATCGATGAGGCCCAGAACTGCACCTACACCCAGCTGAAGATGCTGCTCACCCGGCTTGGCTGGCACTCCACGATGGTGATCACGGGCGATCCGAACCAGTCAGACCTGCTGCCGGAGTTCTCCGGCCTCGCCAAAGCCGCCGACAAGCTCGAAGCCCTGTCGGGCGCGTCGGTCATCCGCCTGGAAGCGGCCGATGTCGTCCGCCACCCGCTCGTCGCCGAGATGCTCGACATTCTCTGATCCGGCTCTGATCCGGGCTGAAATCCGGACCAGACAGGCCGGAACACCCTTCAAAACCGGGCCTCTCCAGGGGCCCGGTTTTTCTTAACTGGCCTGTTTCTTGCCTGCTGACGGGAGATATCCGTCCCCAGGAGGGAAACATGATGCGATTCAAATCTCAAATCGCGGCCGCGCTGTCGATTCTGGCGCTCTCGGCCTGCGCTCAAACCGGCACAGCGCCGCTTCCGATTGTCCCATCCAGCTCGCAGCAGATTGCAGCGGCGGCTGAAGGGCCGGCAGGCTGGCGGCCATTTTCCCCAGATAGCCCCTGGAACACGAAAATCCCCGCCAATGCGTCGATTGATCCCGGCTCAACCGAATACATCGCCGGTGTTGCGAGCGACAATGCGCTCTACATCAATATGAATGAGTGGACCGTCGCGACCTATTACATCGACGCGGCCACCACGCCCAAATACCGCTTTTTCCCACTCTTCCAGACTGTGCAGGGCGCCGGCATCGAGCCTGGCGCGCGCATTCCCGCGCCAGATTTCGCCACCCCCTCCGGCCCACCCGGTGGTACCGAATTTCTGGCCATGGTCGACCCGAAAGCCGGCAAGGCCTGGGAACTGCACCAGCCACAGATGAATGACGAGGATGGAAACTGGCGCGCGACCTTCGGCTCGGTGGTCGACCTCACCGGCACCGGCGTTTCCGCCCCTTGGATGAAGGCAGCCAGCCCGGGCGACGCTGCTGCGGCACGCCCTTCGGGCATTCCGTTGGTCGCCGGACTCATCCGCCTCGACGAGCTCAAGGCCGGCCGCATCGATCACGCCCTTGCCTTCGCCTATTCCGCGCCGCGCACCGACCGTTTTGTGGCCCCTGCCAGCGACGGCCTGTATTCAGGCGCCTACCGCGAGGCGACTCATTTCGGCCTGCCGATGGGCGCCCGGATCCAACTCGACCCAGATTACGATATTGAAAACACCCTGCTGTCGCCCGCAGGCAAAGTGATCGCCCGCGCGCTGCAGGAGTATGGCGCCATTCTCGTCGATGAAGCCGGCGCAACCACGCTGTTCGCCGAAGGCTCCCCCGCCCAGATCGATGCCTGGAAAGGCGTACTTGCACCCGGCGAGCTTCAGATGCTCTTCACCCCAGAGATGATGCAGGAAAATTTCCGCGTCCTCGAAATCGGTGAGCAGATGCCCGGCCGCCCTGAGGCAATGCGCTGACGGCGGTCAGCTCGGCCGGGAGGTCTCGTACGGGCTGTCCAGCGAGAAGGCCGGGATCATTGCCACCATCTCTGCGCCGTCATCATCGACGAGGTCATAGGTGCCCGTCATCATGCCCGAAGGCGTCGCCAGCGGCGCGCCGGAGGTATAGCTGAACCGCTGCCCCGGCCCGACCGTCGGTGTCTGCCCGATGACGCCTTCGCCGTCGACCGACTGAAGCCGCCCGGCTGAATCCACGATCCGCCAGTGCCGGCGAATGATGGTCCAGGTCCGGTCGCTCTCATTCTCGACCTCGACCGTGTACTGCCACATGAACTTCGCCCGGGTGGGTTCGGATTCGTCATGCAGAAATTTCGGGCGCACACGAATGCGCACGCCGTCGGTCACGGCCTCATACTGTGGAGGAGCGGGGCGTCTTGCCATCTGCCAAGCCTTCCCCGGCATAGGTTCACAAGCTGTTAAGCGCGGCCAGAAGATCCGCTTCCAGATCATCGCCGTCTTCAAGCCCAACTGAAAGCCGGATCCAGCTGCGGTCAAGCCCCATCGCCGCCTGCTCGGCATCGCTCAGCGCGCGGTGCGTCGTGGTCGACGGATGGCAGGCGAGGGATTTCGTATCGCCAAGGTTGTTGCAGATATCGACCAGCTTCAGCGCGTTGAGGAAACGGAACGCCGCGTCCTGCCTGCCCTTGAGCGACAGGGCGAGCAGCGTGCCGCCCATCTTCATCTGGCGCTTGTGCACCGCGTAATGCGGGTGGTCCTTGCGATGAGGATAGCGCACGGCGTTGACGGCCGAATGCGCCGCCAGCGCGTCGGCAAGCCGGGCCGCCGTGCGGCTCTGAGCTTCAACGCGCAGCTGCATCGTCTCAAGGCCCTTGAGCACTACCCAGGCGTTAAACGGCGAAGCGGCCGGCCCCATATGGCGCAGCCACGGATCATACACATCGCTCATCCGCTTGGCGTCCGTCAGGATCGCGCCGAGCAGGACACGGCCCTGCCCGTCCATATGTTTGGTCGCCGAATAGGCGATCACATCGGCGCCCATCTCCAGCGGGCGCTGAAGCACCGGTGTCGCAAACACATTGTCCACCACCAGCAGCGCGCCCGCCGCCCTGGCGAGCTTGGCAACCGCTTCGATATCCACCCCGTCGAGCAGAGGGTTGGCAGGGCTTTCGATCAGCACAAGTTGACAGCCCTTGTCGATCTCGCGCTTCCACGCGTCGAGGTCGGCCCCGTCCACGAATACGGGCTCGATGCCGAACTTCGGCATCTGGTTGGCGATGATCCAGCGGCACGAGCCAAACAGCGCGGTGGCGGCCACCACCCGGTCACCCGCCTTCAGCGGCGCCAGGATGGCTGAGGAAATCGCGCCCATGCCAGAGCCGGTCACCCGGCATGCCTCGGCGCCCTCGATGAGGCAGAGGCGCTGTTGCAGCATCTCATTGGTCGGGCTGCCATAGCGGGAATAGACAAAGCCTTCTTCCTCACCGGCCATGCGGCGCATCGCCTGCTCGGCGGAGTCGTAGGCATAACCAGAGGTCAGATACAGCGCTTCAGAAATCTCGCCATGCTGTGAGCGCATAAGGCCGCCGCGGACCGCCTGGGTCGCGGGCTTCCAGCCCTTCTCGTCGTCACCGCCGGATGCATCGGCCATAGCTGGTTCGTCCTTGTGTTTCCTGAGCGGGGTCTTATGCCTGAGCCTCACAGGGTGCAAGTGATGGCTGAAATTAGCGGGGTTATACCCGATTTCGAGATTGAGGCGCTGCTGCAGAGCGGCGCGATCCGGTGCGATGAGGCGCCCGAGCCCGGCCAGATCCAACCGGCGAGCCTTGACCTGCGCCTGGCAGTCGATGCCTACCGCCTGCGCGCCAGCTTCCTGCCGGGCAAAGACCGCACTGTGGCCGAGATGCTGCAGGAACCCGGCATCCACCTCCACCGGATCGACCTCACCCAGGAAGGCGCCGTTCTGGAAACCGGCTGCGTCTATCTCGTGCCCCTCCAGGAGTCCCTGCGCCTGCCTGCCGGCCTCTCGGCGCGGGCCAACCCCAAGAGCTCCACCGGCCGGATCGACGTTTTTACCCGCCTCGTCACCAATCGCAGCCGTGCCTTCGATGAAGTGCCGATGGGCTATTCCGGCCCGCTCTATCTGGAAGTCTCCCCGCGCACCTTCCCGATCAAGGTTCGCCCGGGTGACCGGCTCGCCCAGCTGCGCTTCAAGAAGAAGAAGCCCGAGACCCTGCGCGAGAAAATCGTCTCAATTGATCTGGAGCCCCCCGAGGGCCAGCCCGCCGGCTACCGCGCCAAGCCCCATTCCGGCGTTGTTGACCTCAAAGGCATCGGCGCCCACGAGATCCGCCAGTTCTGGGAACCGGTCTATCCGCAGAACGGCCGCATCGTCCTCAATCCTGAAGAGTTCTACATCCTCGTCAGCCGCGAGACCGTAAAGGTCGCCGCCAACGAGGCCGCCGAAATGGCCCCCATCGCGCCTGAACTGGGAGAGTTCCGCGCCCATTACGCCGGCTTCTTCGATCCGGGTTTCGGCACCAACAAGGCCGGCAGCCGCGCCGTGCTGGAAGTGCGCTCACGCGACGTGCCCTTCATCCTCGAACACGGCCAGCCCGTCGCCAAGCTGGTTTATGAGCCGATGACGGAAAAGCCCCGGCACCTTTATGGCGGCCAGGGCTCAAACTATCAGGGCCAGGGCCTGAAACTGTCGAAACATTTTGCGGGGTGATCCAGAACGCGGCTTCCCGCGTTCCGAAGTGTCCTGAAATGTCCCGGTCTGTCCCAAACGTGTCCCGGATCTGTCCGGATTTGTCCGGGAATTGACCCGCCTAGTCACGGATAGGCGGAACCGGCTGGGGCGGCGCGTCGGGGTCATCCTCGTGCACATCGATGATGCCCTTGCCCACATGGCTCATCCGGCGGCTGTAGAGGAAGTACACCACAAGCCCGATAGCCCCCCAGACCGGCAGCACCAGCTTTGCCTCGGTTGGCAGGTTGAGATAGAGCCCCAGCGTGCCGAAAATCGCGAGCGGGGCTACGATCCAGACAATCGGCGTCCGGAACGGGCGATGCCGCTCAGGCTGTGTACGACGCAGGATCAGCACGGCAATCGCCACCATAAAGAAGGCAAAGAGCGTCCCCGAATTGGAGATGTCAGCCAGCTGCCCCACCGGCAGGAAGGCCGCAAACACCGCCACCACAGACCCCGTGATCATCGTCACGATATGCGGCGTTTTCCATTTTGGGTGGATTCTCGAGAGGAATTCCGGCAGCAGCCCATCACGCGCCATAACGAAGAAGATACGCGTCTGGCCAAACAGCATGATCAGGATCACCGATGGCAGAGCCAGGAAGGCTGCGATGCCGATCATATCCCCCAGCCGCTCATGGCCGATCGCCCGGAGCACATGCGCAAGGGCCTCGCGCGAACACACCAGGGGTTCCTGCCCCATTGCCAGAAGGCTCTGGCATTGGGCGGCGAGAGCGGGTGTTCCCGGTGCCAGGATTTCACCAGCCGGGCCATTCACAGGCTGCGAGCCCAGCGCGCCAATCGCGCCGGCTGCCACCAGCAGGTAGAAAATCATACAGATGACCAACGAGCCGATCAGGCCGATGGGCACATTCTGCTGCGGGTTCTTGGTCTCTTCGGCTGCCGTCGAAACAGCGTCAAAACCCACATAGGCAAAAAAGATCGACGCCGCCGCGCCGACGATGCCAAGGCCCGCGCCATGCCCCGCCCCGAACCATCCATTGGGCGTGAAGGGCTCAAAGTTAGCGCCTTTGATCACAGGTATGGTCAGGAAGATGAACACGGTCAGCGCCGCGACCTTGATAGCCACCAGCACCGCATTGACGCGCGCGCTCTCGGTCGTACCGATCATCAGAAGGCAGGTGATCAACAGGGCAATCAGCAGGGCCGGAAGGTTCACGATGCCCCCGGCATAGGGGCCCATTACCAACGCATCGGGCAAGGATATGCCCCAACTCGATAGCAGGCCGACAAAGTAGCCCGACCAGCCGACCGACACGGCCGAGGCCGCCACAGCATACTCCAGGATCAGCGCCCAGCCGACCATCCAGGCCAGCAACTCGCCCATCACCGCATAGGTATAGGTGTAGGCAGAACCCGACACCGGCACCATCGAGGCAAGCTCTGCATAACAAAGCGCTGCCACGGCACAGACCGCAGCGGCGATCAGAAAGGAAATCATCATCCCCGGACCGGCTTTCTGTGCCGCCTCCGATGTCAGCACGAAGATACCCGTGCCAATGATCGCCCCAATGCCCAGCATAGTGAGCTGGAAACCTCCGAGCGTTCGCTGAAGGCCCTTTTTCTCCGCCGTCGCAAGAATTGCGTCGAGCGGTTTTACCCGATCAAAGATCATCTAAATTGTCCTGAAGAGCCCGAACGTGTCGTGAATTTGCGCGTGTTGCACCCAAACCTGTTCGGCCCCGACATTATCATTGCCGCAAATCCGCACAAGATGGCTCACAGGACGGAGGAAAATAATCCAGAAACAATGGAACAATCGGCAGGATCCCGCGTTGGCCAGATGACCCGAATTGTTTCGGGCTCGCCGCCTCAGTCAGTGTTTCTTTCTTCCGCTTCGGAAGGAGGTCGCAGCTTCCGGAGGCGCTGCGTTAATTTATGAAGAGGATTGCCCATGAAACTTCGCGTTCCCGCCGCTATCGCCGCGAGCCTGGCTCTGTCGCTTGCCGGCCCTGTCGCCCTGGCCCAAGAGGCGCCATCGCCCTTCCGCAGCGTTGAAGCCCAGTCCTTCTCCGCCAATGACCTGCAGCGCTACGGCCTGTCCGACGATCAGCTCGCTGCCGTCGAAAGCTACCAGCAGCAGGGTTATGAAATCCAGGTGATGTCGGTTGAAGAAGCCGCCGAATATACCGGCGGGATGTCGACCAACAACGTTCTGGCCATCATCGGCCTCGTGGCCATCGTCATCGTCGTGGCATCCGTTCTGTAAATGAGAGTGCAGGCGTTGATTGCGGCGACGCTGTTTCTCAGCGCCTGCGCCACCCATCCCAATGCCGATCCGGCCAGCTTTGCCGGCCGGACGGGCACCAACAGCTTTGAAATGTTCGGCGCGGCGGTCACGCCGTCTGACACGCTGCTCCTGCCGGTTCAGCATGACCAGCAGATCGATGGCGCCGCCTGCGGCGCGCATGCCCTTGCCAGCCTCGTCAATTACTGGCACGGCCCGGGCACGGTCGCGGGCACCGACATCTTCGCAACCTATCCCCCCGCCGATCCCGAAGCAGGCTATTCCATGGCCGAGCTTCTGCAGCTCGCCGAGGTCAAAGACCTTGTCAGCAGCGCCGTCCGCCTGCCCGATGGCGGCCTTAAGGCAGAGCTTGAAGCCGGGCGTCCCGTGCTCGTGCCCGTCGAAGTCCCGTCCATATTTGTCCAGACCTGGCAGCTTCCGGGCGCTAATGTGCCGGTGCTGGGTTTCCCGGCAGAATTCATCACCTCGCGCGCGGCCTGGCTGTCGGAAAGAACCGGCAGTAACCTCCTCAATCATTATGTGCTCGTGGCCGGGTATGAAGGTGACACCTTCATCGTGATGGAGCCCGTGATGGGCCTTCGCACCATCAGCGCGCAGCGCCTGGCGCGTTACCGCGCGCCCTTCGGCAACGCCGCCATCGTCTTCAGCAAGCCCACCTAACCCCCGAAGGCATAGACCAGAGACATCCGCGTCGCGGTGTCGGTCGGCTCAAAGCCTGACTGCGGGTCGGTATCGTGACGCACTTCAAAAGAAAAGCGCGCAGACAGGCTCTTGGTCAGCAGCGCCGTCAGCGTCGTCTTGTTGCCGATCTGGGTCGACGTGTCGGCATAGATCAGGTTTGTGTCATTGCCGAATTTTACCGCCTCATTGAACGTGTAACCAAACTTCGAGGCAGCCCGCACGGAGAACGACTCTTCGGATTCAGCCGGCACCGTAACCGGGGGCGTCCCTGTTGTTGAGGATTTGACCCTGTCAAACTTGATACCCGGACCGCCTTCGACAGACCAGATTGCCGGCCCGTCCTGAAAGATCTGCCAGCCAAGCCCGCCGCCCGCAAAGGAGCGGGTTTCAAAACCTGAAAACTCGTCAATCTCATGCGACAGCCGCCCGAAGGCGAACAACCTGTCATTCAGTGTCCGGTCTGACTGACCCGCAAAGAACACCCGGTTCTTGGTCTGGGAGCCATTCTTCGTGCCGTAGTCGGCAATCACCTCAACGCCGTTGCGCCAGATCTGATTTTCGTGGCTCATCTTGACGCCGATCCCCAGATCACTGGTCTCGGTATTGCCGGTATTCAGGCCGGCGCTGAACGATCCTTCGCCCTTCAGCTGGCTTTCCTGGGCATGGGCAGACAATGCGAGGCAGCTGCCCGCGGCGATAGCGGCAAGAATGAGCTTCATGGAGGCTGTAACCTTGTCTTGTTTCAAACGCGCGCGGCCGGTCCTGCCCGCCGCTCAGTTCTCAAAACTCGAATGACGGCAGTGAGTCGAACGCTTTTTTCAGTGCGTCGCCCCAACCGCTGGAGATTTGCCCGAAATACGGATCATCCGGCTCGATCCGCTTGGACGCGCCCAGTTGAAGGGCATCTTTTTCGATGATCTGCAGATCAAGCGGGAGGCCCACCGAGAGGTTCGCCTTGATGGTGGAATCAAACGACACCATCAGCAGCTTCACCGCCTCTTCGACACTCATCGAGGGATCATAGGCGCGCACGAGGATCGGGCGGCCATACTTGGTCTCCCCGATCTGGAAGAAGGGCGTATCGCTGCTCGCTTCGATGAAATTGCCTTCCGGATAGATCAGGAAAAGGCGCGGCTCGATCCCCCGGATCTGACCGCCCAGGATCATGGTCGAATTGAACGAGGAATCCGCCTTCTGGCCCGTCGCCGCATTCGCCTGGATCACGTCGCGCAAGGTATCGCCCACTAGGCGCGCAATCTGGAACATGGTCGGCAGTTCGAGGATCGACGGGCGGCGCTCGGAAGGCGCCTTGGTGCGCTCCTCCAGAATGCTGACCACCGCCTGCGTCGTGGCTAGATTGCCCGCTGTCATCAACATCAGCGACCGTTCGCCCGGCGTTGACCAGGTAAACAGCTTGCGAAACTTGGAAACATTGTCGACGCCCGCATTCGTGCGAGTGTCCGACATGAAGACAAGTCCGCGATCAAGCTTCATTCCGACACAGTAGGTCATGTTGAGAGCCGCTCTGAGCGCCTTCTTATTGTTGCTGTACCTGGATCATCACATCCATCGATTCGGTAGATGCACCGAACCGCATACCTGAAACAGGCGCCGTCTCGGCATAGTCAAGGCCTGTCGCCACGCGAACATAGCGCTCGTCCGGCGAGATCGCGTTGGACACATCAAAGCCCACCCAGCCGAGCCCGGCGACATGCACCTCGGCCCAGGCATGGCCTGCCTCCTGCTCCACCCGGTCGTTCATCATCAGGTATCCGCCTGCATACCGGGCCGGAAAGCCCAGCAACCGCGCCGCCGCGATGAAGATATGCGCGTGGTCCTGGCAGACACCATGTCCGGCCTCGACGGCTTCTTCGGCCTTGGTATCAGCATCGGTGCGCCCCGTCTCGTAAGTCACTGCGCCCCGAATGATTTCAGCCAGCGCATGGAGGCGCGAAATATCGTCCATGCCCGCATCCGGCACCGCCTTGGCAAGCCGGCGGATATGCGGGCCGGGCCGGGTCAGCGGCGTCGCCCGCCGGAACAGCCAGAGCGGCGCAAAGCCCGAATGCGGCCCGATCACGCCGGCCGTATCGCGCACATCCACCTCGCCTTCACAGGTGATCGTCACCTCCGAATGCCCCGGTGTGATGCTGACAAGATGCACTCGGTTGGTATGCTGGTCGTCAAACTCGGCTTCGATCTTGCCGCCCTCGATGACCGTCTTCCAGCTCAAAACCTGCTGGCTGCTCCGGGGCTTGGGCGTCATGCGCAGTTGCAGCAGACCGTAGCCCACCGGATTGTCATAGACCGAACGGGTCCTGTGCAGGATTCTGAGAAGCATGCTGGTGTCCTCAGCTGTAAAAACGGAAGTCCTGCTCGACCTGTCGGGCGAGCGCCGTGTTGTTCTGAATGAACCCGAGCAGGAATTCGTGCAGCCCCGTGTCCATGATGCGTTCGATGCTACGGTCTTCCAGATCATCGCGCATGGCGATCGCCCGGGCGAGCGAAGGCGCGCGCGTATTGTAATCCGCACACAGATGTCCGAGGTTTCCGGCAATCTTGCGCAGGCAATAGAGCAGCGAGCGCGGCATGCGGCGATCCAGGATCAGGAAGTCTGCAATCGTGCTCGCCCGCGCCTCGCCGCCGTGCAGCCAGCGGAATGCCCGCTCTGCCGAAGCTGAGCGCAGGATGGTTTCCCACTGGACATTGTCCAGCGTCGAGCCAACCAGCGTGACCGAGGGCAGCAGCACATAATATTTCACGTCGAGGATACGCGCGATGTTGTCTGACCGCTCGATGAAGGTGCCGATCCGGGCGAAGTTGTAGATGTCGTTGCGCAGCATCGTGCCGACGGTTGCCCCGCGCACGAGAGAGCTCTGCTTACGGATGATCCCCAGAACTTCGGGCAACTCGGTCTCCTTGACCGGGCGCGCCAGAACGTCTTTCAGAACGATCCAGGATTCGTTGACCGCCTCCCACACTTCCCGCGTCAGCGCCGTGCGCACCAGCCGCGCATTGTTGCGCGCCGCCTCGGTCACCGAAATCACCGACGACGGATTGCCCGGATCGCGCAGCAGGAAGTTGGTCACGCTGGGACCATCAAACTTGCCGCCGGCTTTGAGAAAATCCTGACGCGCGGAAGCAGTATCGATGATCGAGGCCCATTCATCCTCGGCATGGTCAGAACGCGTCAGCGCCATGCGGAAGCCCGCATCGACGAGCCGCGCGGTATTTTCACTTCGCTCCAGATAGCGGAACATCCAGAAGAGGCCGCCTGCGGTTTTGCCCAGCATCGCCCTATTCCTCCAGAACCCAGGTGTCTTTCGTGCCGCCGCCCTGACTCGAATTCACCACCAGCGAACCCTTCTTCAGCGCGACGCGCGTCAGGCCGCCCGGCGTGATATTGATGCCGTCAGGAGAAACGAGAACGAAAGGCCGCAGGTCCACATGGCGGGGCGCCAGGCCCGCGCGGGTGAGGATGGGCACGGTGGAGAGCGCCAGCGTCGGCTGAGCGATATAGGAGGCCGGGCGCGCCTGGAGCTTGGCGCGGAACGCCTCGATTTCCTTCTTGGAGGCTGCCGGGCCAACCAGCATCCCATAGCCGCCCGAGCCGTGAACTTCCTTTACGACAAGCTCGCTCAGATGCTCCAGCACATAGGCCAGCGACGAGGGCTCCGAGCAACGCCAGGTCGGCACGTTCTGCAGGATCGGCTTCTCGCCGGTATAGAACTGCACGATCTCGGGCATGTAGGAATAGATCGCCTTGTCATCGGCAATGCCCGTGCCCGGCGCGTTGGCAATCGTGATGCCGCCGGCGCGGTACACATCAAAGATGCCCGGTACGCCCAACATGGAATCTGGCCTGAAATTCAGGGGATCGAGATATTCGTCATCCACCCGGCGATAGAGCACATCAATCGGAGTGTAGCCCTGCGTCGTGCGCATCGCGATCCGGCCATCGACCACGCGCAGATCGTGGCCCTCCACCAGTTCAGCGCCCATCTGATCTGCCAGGAATGCGTGCTCATAATAGGCCGAGTTGTGAATGCCCGGTGTCAGCACCGCCACCACGGGGCGGCCATTGCAGGCAGCCGGCGCGCAGGCCGCCAGTGAGCGGCGCAGCGACTTGGGATAATCGCTGACAGGCCGCACCCGGATTTTCGAGAACAGCTCCGGGAACATGTGGAGCATCGTCTCCCGGTTCTCCAGCATGTAGGAGACGCCCGACGGCGTGCGGGCATTGTCCTCCAGAACAAAAAACTCGTTCTCGGTGGTGCGCACCAGATCGACCCCGACAATGTGGGTGTAGACCTTGGCCGGGGGCACCACACCGATCATCTGCGGCAGGAAGGCGTCATTGTTCTGGATCAGCTCGACCGGTATCCGCCCGGCGCGAATGATCTCCTGCCGGTGATAGATATCGTGCAGGAAGGCGTTGATCGCCCGCACCCGCTGTTCGATGCCCTTGGTGAGCCTGGTCCATTCCTTGCCGGAAATGATCCGCGGCACGATGTCGAACGGGATCAGCCGCTCGTCGGCATCCGCCGCACCATAGACATTGAAGGTGATGCCGGTGCGGCGGAAGAAGGTCTCCGCCTCACGCGCCTTGCGGCGCAGCCGCTCAGGCGGCTCGTCAGCAAACCAATCGCAATAACGTGAATAAGGGGCGCGGGGTTTTTCACCGCTGCCGTCCATCTCGTTGAAAAACCGTGGAGTTTCAGCCATTGGCGTATCCTTACGCCGTATTTTCTAGCACTCAACGCCCTTCTCTTGGGCGTTGCATTGCAGCTGCAGCTGCTCAACAATCGTGCACGGCCTGCAATTGCTGCACAAAGCGGCGGCTTTTGCCCTAGGGCGCGACCGGAACCAGAGGCCAGAAAATCGGAATCACGACCGCCGCCACCGCCACAAATATCCAGTTCAGCGGCGAACCGAACTTCACGAAGTCCATGAACTTGTAGCCCCCCGCCCGGTAAACCAGCGTATTGGTCTGATACCCGATCGGCGTCGCAAAGCTCGCGCTGGCCGCAAACATCACCGCGACAACAAACGGCCGGGCATCCACGCCCATGCCTTCGGCCAGGCCAATGGCCAGCGGCGTGATCAGGATCGCGGCCGCATTATTGCTCATGATCTCGGTCACGATGGAGGTGAACGCATACACGATGATCAGAAGGACCAGCGGCCCGAACCCGCCCGACACCTGCGACAGCAAGCCGACAACGACAGCCCCCGCGCCGGTCTTCTCCATCGCCGTGCCCAGCGCCAGCATGCCGAAGATCAGCATAAGAATATCCCACTGGATCGACCGGTAGGCCTCCTGATGGTCGAGGCAGCCAAAGGCCACCACGGCCGTCGCCGCAATCAGCGCCAGCCCGGCAATCGGCATCAGCTCGATCGCCGCCAGCCCCATCACCATCAGCACAGCGGCAATCGCAACCGGTGCCTTGTCCCGCCGGATGGCACGATCGGAGCTTTCGGTCAGATTGTTGAGCAGGCCTTCGTCGAACATCTCGCGCATGCCGCGCGGGGGCCCTTCCAGCAGCACCGTATCGCCGACCTCAAAGCGCAGCTCGTTCATCTGCTGGGCCATATTCTCCCCGCGCCTGTGGATCGCAAGGACATAGACCCCGTAAAGGCGCGCCAGGCCGAGCCCGGCGAGGCGGCGCCCGATCAGGCGCGAATGGGGCCCGATGACCCCCTCCATAATGACCGTCTCAGTCGTCTGAACCGGCTCGAAGGACGCCTGATCGCCCCCGCGCGTCCCGATGGCGATGCTGCCTGCCTCTTTGAGCGTCAGCATTTCGGCCACCGGCGAGCGCAGCACAATCCGGTCGCCGGCCTGCAGCACGATCTTCTTCAGATCGGCCCGCAGCGAGACACCCTCCCGGAACACGTCGATGACCGTGAAGCCCTTCTCGGCGGTAAAGCCGGTCTCTGCGATGGTCTTGCCGATCAGGTCGGAGTTCAGGGGAATAAGGATCTGCGCCACGAAGCGGCGCTCTTTCTGGTCGGGCAGCATCGCGGCCAGCGTCTCGCGCTTGGGCAGCAGGAACGGCCCCAGGATCGAGGTGTAGAGCACGCCAACACCAGCAAATATCATCCCCGCCATCGTGATCTCGAACATGCCGAAAGGCGCCATGCCCTGCTTCTGGGCGACCCCGTCGACAAGGATATTGGTCGAGGTACCGATCAGTGTGGTCGTTCCCCCGAAGATCGCCGCAAAGGAGAGCGGCATCAGCAGTTTGGAGGGGGCGATATTGATTGCCTTGGCCAGTCTGATGGCGACCGGGATCAGAATGATCACCACCGGCGTGTTGTTGATGAAGGCAGAAAGAAAAATCACCGCCGCCATCATGGCGACCACGGCGACGGCCGGCGACCCGCCATTCGCCAGCCCGATCACCAGGCGCCCGACATAGTCTATCACTCCGGTTCGCTCGAGCGCCGCCGACAGAATGAACATGGCCGCCACGGTGATCGGCGCTGAGTTGGCAAACACCGCAATCGTCTCGTTGACCGAGAGGATGCCCGTCAGCATCAGCGCGCCCATCGCCAGCAGCGCCACCACATCGGCCGGTATTTTCTCGCGGACGAACCCGAAAAAAACAAATGCCACAAGGACCAGAACAAAGCCGATCTGGAATACCGAACTGTCAAGGATCGGAGCGAGCATACTTGGGACCAAGGCTGTTGCGGCTGCCCGCACACAACCCGGAACTGCGCCAAAGCGCAACCACCTTAAATGTCTGCAATTATGACACGTCTGTTGAGATAACCGTATGTCGCGGCTGGAGCGGGTAGACGGAATCGAACCGACATACACAGCTTGGAAGGCTGGTGCATTACCATTATGCTATACCCGCCTGTCGCCAGGCGTTTGGCGCCACCGGCGTGCTGCAGGGGTGGTGGAGGGAGCTGGATTCGAACCAGCGTACGCTAGGCGGTCAGATTTACAGTCTGATGGATTTAACCACTCTCCCATCCCTCCACGGGCCCCCGCGAACACAC
>JBKBRT010000246.1:0-3771 GCA_046291585.1 Hyphomonas sp. | reverse complement strand
AGATGGTCCGATGCCGACAGGATCGCGCGCACGTGATCTGTCTGGCGTTCGGTCAACGGGCCATTGCGCTGGGTTTCCAGAAGCTCGGCATAGCCAAAGATCGTGGTGAGCGGTGAGCGCAGCTGATAGCTGACATTGCGGACGAACTCGGTCTTCAGGCGGTCGGCCGCCTCAAAGGCTTCGGCCCGGTCGCGCAGCGCCGATTCCACCCGGCGCGTGGCGGTCACATCGGCAAAGGCGATCATCGTGTTTCCGTCCGGGAGCGGATGGGTGAGATAGGTCAGCAGCGAGCCATCGGAACGGCGCATCTCGCCCGTGGTGGACTGGCGCGCCGTCGGGTCGGTGATGTGCACCTTGATCGCGTCCCAGATGTCCATGTCGTGGAACAGCGGCACGCAGCCCCCGATCACATCGGCATAATCGGGATTGTCCTTCAGCCGGTCAGCCGGAATGTCCCAGACCCGCTCAAAGGCGCGGTTGTGCAGTTTCAGCCGGCCGTCCGAGCCGAACACAGCCACCGCCTCATGCAGATTGTCCAGCGTCGACGACTGCGTCTTGATCAGCGCGTTGAAGCGCGTCTGCAGCGACAGGTGATCGGTAATGTCCTTGAACAGGACCAGCAGCCCGCCCATCGGGTGGCGCTGGCGTGTGACAGACAATGTGCGGCTGTCGGGCAGAGACCATTTGTCTTCCTTCACCCCGTCAATGTCGAGATAATAGGAAATCTCCTCGGCGCGCCATTCGGCATAGTTCATCCGGGCGGGAAGCTTGCGCTTCTCGCGGAGCCGGTCGAGCAGCTGACCATGGCTTGGCCGGTCGAGGAGGAAGGTCTCCTCCAGGTCCCACATGTCGCGGAAGGCCTTGTTGTAGAAGTTGAGCTTGCGGTCGGGCCCGAAGATCGCCACCGCGTCGGCCACATGGTTGAGCGTCTCGTCATGGGCGCGCACATGGCGGTTGAGTTCCTCGCGGGAGTTTTCCTGCTCGGTCACGTCAAACGCCATACACCCTGCCCCGCCCGACAGCGGGAAGGTCAGCACACGCATCGCCCGGCGCTGGTTGTTGACCACGATATGCCGGGTCTCGTCATGCTCGGCGCCATCGGTGATCGTCTTGCGCGCCTGCTCGCTGAGCGCCTGGTCGAGCATCACCTGACGCTCCAGCACGCGGTCGAGATTGCCGCCATCGACCGCTTCGATATAGGCGGGGTTGGCCCATTGCAGGCGTCCCATTCCCGACACGCGCCAGGCCGGGAACGGCGCCTTGCCCAGCATGTCGAGGAAAGCGGTCGGATCGCGCGCAATCACCTGGCGCGCCTCTTCCAGCTTGCCCCGGGCCGAGCTCTCTTCCAGGCCCTTGATCGTTGTATCGTTGATCCACACCACCGCGCGCACGCCGGCGGTGCGCCCATCGGCCTCCAGGAAGCGGCCGGATGTTCCGATGATCGTCAGCGAGAAAGGCTGGCCGCTCTCGCGCAGCTCGCGCAGGCGGATGCGCAGTGTCGTGTCCTGCCCGGCCGAATCGCGCGCTTCCAGATCGGCAAGTCCTTCAACGATGCGCACCGCCGGATCGGGCGAGATCGCGTCATCGGTAAAGCTCAGCAGTCCGGCGAGCGCCACCGGCGAGCCGTAAAGCTCCGGCGGGGTGATTTCGTCCCCGTCCAGCTCCAGCTTGTCGCCCTGCCAGACGAGGATAACCCCCGGATGGGCACCTAACACAGATTTAAGGCCGGCATTCTCCGTTTCGCGGTCCCCGGCCACTTCGCGGTAGCGTTTGGCCGCCCCGCGCGCGCCATCGGACACCCTTAGCGCCCAGAGCAGCGCCCCCAGCGCCAGCAGCGCGGTGCCAATTGCCATCAGGATGGGCATCTGTTCAGCGGTCATCGAGCTACCGGGCCTCTATTTTGGCGCATTATGCGCCGATCAATCCGGCCGCGCGCAAACGGGCGCCGCGACTCGCGAAGGTTTATACTGGTTAATGAATGGTGCTGCGAGCGTTAAGGCGGGGTTAATACTGCCTCCCTCACGCTGCCTTCAGATCCCTGCCGCAGACTTCAGGTCTGCACATGGGTGTTGCAAAGCTGCCACACCCGCCTACGTTAATTCTATTGTCTCTCAGGAGCTCACCCCGCATGCGCGCCATCCTTGCCTGCCTTGCCCTGTCCCTCGCCCTGCCCTTCACCGCTGCGGCGTCCGGCAACGGCGCTGACGCCCTGGAAGTCGACGACCTCGTTCGCCTGCCCGGACAGCAGGCCGGACAGACCGACAAGATGGCCCTGCGCGGCGGCAAGCCTGCCAAGCTCGTCCCCGGCGGCGTGCTGATTGCGAGCTTTGACGCCAATGGCGATGGCGTGATTTCCCCCGAAGA
The DNA here is from genome assembly GCA_046291585.1 of Hyphomonas sp. Classification (GTDB taxonomy): domain Bacteria; phylum Pseudomonadota; class Alphaproteobacteria; order Caulobacterales; family Hyphomonadaceae; genus Hyphomonas. The sequence continues at coordinate 1,407 of JBKBRT010000246.1, read as the reverse complement.
ACTGCGCGACGGCATCGCCGCCGCCTTTGCCGAGGCCGACGCCAATGGAGACGGCGAGCTGACCGCCCTTGAACAACAAGCCTGGGCCGCCGCCATGCCCGTGCGCGACGATACCCTCGCCAATCCCGTCCGCTTCGATCCCAATCTCGACCGGATCGTCACCTATGCCGAATTTTACACTGTCGTGATGCAGCTGGCCGCCATCTATCAGTCCGCCTCGGGCGACATCACCCTCGCCAGCCTCGCCGCCCCCGACAAGCCCGAGCGGGAAGACCGCCGCCTGGCGCAGGGCGACCTTCCGCGAGGCGAGCTTCCCCCCGGCGGCCCCTCACGCTGACAGCGCCCCGACGGCGCCCTGACAGCAACAGGGCCGGGCCTCATCTTGACTCGGCGCGCGGTTCAGGAAACCCAGTTTCCCCATGACCCTGCTTTCCCTTCCAGCCAATATGCCAGAAATTCGCGGCAAGCTGATCCCCGGCGCGGAGCTGGCGCCCTACACCTGGTTCCGCGTCGGCGGGCCGGCCGACGCCCTCTTCCTGCCCGCCGATGAAGACGACCTTCAGGCTTTCCTCAAAGCGCTCGACCCCGCGGTGCCGGTTACCCCGCTGGGTGTGGGCTCAAACCTCATCGTCCGCGATGGCGGCATTCCGGGCGTCGTCATCCGCCTGATGGGCAAATACTGGGGCGAGATCGAAGCCCTCGACGGCATCACGCTGACCGCCCGCGCCGGCGCGCTGGACCTGGCCGTCGCCAAGGCCGCCGCCGCCAATGGCATCACGGGTCTCGAATTTCTCTCCGGCATCCCCGGCTCGCTCGGCGGGGCCACTCGCACCAATGCCGGCTGCTATGGCGCCGAGTTGAAAGACGTGCTCGTTCGCCTGGAAGGCATCACCCGTTCGGGCGAGCGGCGCACCTATGGCGAAGGCCACGCGCCGGTCCATTTCAGCTATCGCCATACCGATCTGCCCGGTGACCTCATCGTCACCCGCCTGATCCTGGAAGGCACAGGCACCGGCGAGCCGGGCAAGATCGCCGCCGACATCGCCGCCCTCCAGGCCCGGCGCGGCGAAACCCAGCCCATCAAGGAAAAAACCTCCGGCTCCACCTTCGCCAACCCCGACCCTCCGGGCACGCCCGATCAACGCTCCGCCTGGAAACTGATCGACGCAGCCGGCTGCCGCGGCCTGAAAGTCGGCGGCGCGCAGGTCTCCCCCCTCCACTGCAACTTCCTGATCAACACCGGCACCGCCACCGCCGCCGACCTCGAAGCCCTCGGCGAACTCGTTCGCGCCCGCGTGCTGGAAACCTCCGGCGTAGACCTCCGCTGGGAAGTCCGCCGCATGGGCCGTGTGCAGAGGGTTTAGGGGTGGCCTCTCGGCTGGGACCAACTTCTCCTCCCCCATTCAC
>JBKBRT010000033.1:3532-18338 GCA_046291585.1 Hyphomonas sp. | reverse complement strand
CTTCACCCTCGGCGCCGATTCCCGGCTGATCACGGCAGACCTGCGCGAAGCCTTCTTCCGCAATGTCGCAGATGTGTCGGGCGCCGTGCAGCGTGATCCGGGCGACCGTCTGACACTCTCGTTGCGCGGAAAATATCTCGATATTTCAGGGCTTTTCGCCGGGCTTGGCGGCATGGCAAGCGCGGCGGGCGCTGAGCCGGAAGAAGGCACGCCCCTGACCATCGCCGCCCAGGTGGACCGGCTGATCCTGCGCGAGGGGCTCGATCTGCGCCAGGCGCGGCTCCTGGCCGTCACCGGCACGCGCGGCCTGCAATCGCTGGAGGCGAGCGGCCTCGCCCTTGGCGGCGCCCCGCTCAGCGCCCGGCTCACCGCCACCGGCGGCGCGCCCATCAAGATCGACGTCACCTCGGGCGATGCCGGCTTCATCGCCAGCGCCTTCCTCGGCGCAGACTTCATCACCGGCGGGGAACTCGCCCTCTCCGGCGCGCTGGAAATGGGCGAGAACCCCGCCGATCTCCTGCTGCAGCTCACCAATGCCCGGATGAGCAACGCGCCCTTCCTGACGCAGATCCTCTCGCTCGCCTCCCTGCGCGGCCTGGCTGACACGCTCAGCGGGGAAGGCGTGATGTTCTCGCGCATCGATATTCCGATGAAGGTGTCCGGCGGGCGCTATGTTGTCTCCGGCGCCAAGGCGCAGGGGCCAGCCCTCGGCCTCACGGCGAGTGGCTATGTCGACCTGACGACCCAGGCGATCGAGATCGACGGCGTTCTGGTGCCGAGCTTTGGGATGAACTCCGCCCTCGGCGGCATCCCGATCATCGGAGACCTCGTCGTCGGCCGTGACGGCGAGGGCGTCTTCTCGCTGACCTACAGTGTGCGCGGTACGCTGGAAAAGGCCAACGTCTCGGTCAACCCGCTCTCGGCGCTGGCGCCGGGTGTCATCCGCCGGGTCTTCGAGAACCCGTCCGATACAAAAATCCCCGAAGCCGCGCCCCGCCCCCCGGATCAGGCGCTGCCCAACGAGCTGCCCCCGCTGAAGGAAGAAGAGTTCTAGGCGGGCCTCAGCCCGCCTTCACCAGCGCATGCCGCTTCTTGCCAGCGGACAGCTTGATCGCCCCATCCTGCAGGTCGGCCATCGAGACCTTGGCATTGGGATCGGTCACCGGCTCATCGTTCACGCGGATCGCGCCCTGTTCGATCAGCCGCCGCGCCTCGCCGTTGGACTTGGACAGCCCCGCCGCCGTACACGCCGCTGCCACCAGCATCCCGGCCTCAAGCTCCGCCTGCGGAACAGTTGCCGTCGGCAGCGCGTCGGCAGACTGGCCCGCCCCGAACACAGCCTTCGCCGCTGCTTCAGCCTCCGCCGCAGCCTCCGCCCCATGCAACAGCGTGGTGGCCGCATTCGCCAGCGCGATCTTCGCGTCGTTGATTTCCGCGCCCTGAAGCGCGTCCAGCCGCTCGATCTCCTCGCGGCCGAGATCCGTAAACAGCCGCAGGAACTTGCCCACGTCGGCGTCCTCGGTGTTGCGCCAGAACTGCCAGTATTCATACGGGCTCTTGCGGTCAGCGTTCAGCCACACAGCGCCACCAACGGTTTTGCCCATCTTCACGCCAGAAGCGGTCGTCACCAGATGCGCCGTCAGACCAAAGGCTTCCCCGCCCTCGGCCTTATGGATCAGGTCAACTCCGCCCAGGATGTTGCCCCACTGGTCCGACCCGCCCAGCTGCATCCGGCAGCCATGGCGCCGGTAGAGCTCCAGGAAGTCATAGGACTGCATCAGCAGGTAATTGAATTCGAGGAAGGTGTAGGGAAGCTCCTCGCGCAGGCGCCGCGCCACGGTGTCCTGCTTGACCATCGTGTTGATGGTGAAATGCGTGCCAACGGCCCGCAGCATTTCGATATAGCCGAGCTTGCCGAGCCAATCGTCATTATTGACCATGATTGCGTCACTGGCGCCCTCGCCAAAGCGGATGAACGGCTCAAACGCAGTCTTGATGCCGGCAATATTGGCGCTGATCTGTTCGTCGGTCAGCACGGGGCGCGACTTGTCCTTGTCGGTCGGGTCGCCGATCCGCGTCGTGCCCCCGCCCATCAGCGCCACAGGCTTGCCGCCATGGCGCTGCAGGATGCGCAGCATCATGATCGTCATCAGATGGCCGACATGCAGGCTGTCAGCCGTCGCGTCATAGCCCACATACGCGATCGGATTTCCCTTGGCACAATAGGCGTCCAGCTCAGCGGCGTGAGTGACATCCTTGATGAAGCCGCGCCAGCTGAGCTCGCGCAGGAATTCCGACTTGTAATCGCTCATGTTCTCGTGTCTCCGATGAGATGCGCGCGCCTAGCATGGAAAGGGCCAGCCTTGAACACCGCCATTGAAAAAACCGGGCCGCACTGGGTCGCAGGCTTCATGTCCGGCACTTCGCTGGACGCGGTCGACGCCGCCATGATCCTCACGGACGGGCAGGATGTGCTGGACTTCGGTCCCGTCGCCGAGCGCAAATATACCTCTGAGGAGCGTGCCGTCCTCCAGGCCGCAACCGACGCCGCCCGCGCCTGGAACTGGCAGGGTCCCCGCCCCGAGGGCCTCTTCCGGGCTGCCTGCGAAACCATCACCAGAACCCATAGCGACGCCTGGGCCATGATGACCGGGCAGGCGGGCGCGCCCAAGCCCGTCCTGGCGGGCGTCCACGGCCAGACCGTGCTTCACCGGCGCACAAAGCCCGGCCAGCCCGGCGCCACCCTCCAGCTGATCGACGCGCCCGCGCTGCAGGCCGCTCTCGGCGTCCCGCTGGCCTATGACTTCCGCTCCGCCGATGTCGCCGCCGGCGGGCAGGGCGCGCCGCTGGCCCCGGCCTATCATGGCGCGCTGATGAACCGCCTCGGCGGAGAGCCCGCCGTTGTCCTCAACCTCGGCGGCGTCGCCAACATCACTGCGCGCACCGCAGACGGCACGCTGATCGCCTTCGACACCGGCCCCGCCAACGGCCCCATCGACGAATGGGTCGAAGGCCACGGAAAAGGCACCCATGACACAGGCGGCAAGCTCGCCGCCGCCGGCCGCGTGCATGAAGGTCTGCTGACCCAGCTTCTGGCCCATGACTGGTTTGACGAGCTGCCCCCAAAATCGCTCGACCGGTATGATTTCAATGCCGCGATGGCGCGCGGCCTCAGCCTAGAAGACGGCGCCGCGACGCTGACGGAGTTCTCCGCCGCCGCCGTCGCTGCCGGAATTCGTCAGCTCCCGGAGGTTCCCGCCCGTCTCATCGCCTGCGGCGGCGGGCGCCATAACCCGTCCTTCATGGCGGCGCTCGCCCGCCACTGCCCCTGCGCGGTCCTCACCGCCGAACAGGCCGGCTGGCGCGGCGATTCCATCGAGGCCGAAGCCTTCGCCCTGCTCGCCGCCCGCACAGCCCGCGGTTTGCCGCTGAGCTGGCCGGGCACCACCGGCGTGCCGGGCCCGCAAACCGGCGGAGAGATGATCGGTAGGGTGGGTTGAGGCGAAGCCGATACCCACCTTCTTCGTGCGGATCGTTATGGTGGGTATCGGCTTCGCCTCAACCCACCCTACCGCCAAGCGCCTCTAAAGCCTCCCCATCCACCCGGTAGATCGTCCACGCGTCCATCGGCCGCGCGCCGAGGGAGAGGTAGAAGTCGATCGAGGGCTGGTTCCAGTCGAGTACGGACCATTCCAGCCGGCCGCAGCCGCGTTCCACAGCGATCTCCGCCAGCTTTGCCAGCAGCGCCTTGCCGTAGCCCTTGCCGCGCTGACCGGGGTCCACGAACAGGTCTTCCAGATAGAGGCCCGGCTTGGCGAGAAAGGTCGAGAAGTTATGGAAGAACAGCGCAAAGCCATGCGCCTGGCCGCCTTCCTCGATCAGCAGAACTTCGGCATAAGGTTTCGGCCCGAACAGGGTCGTCTTCAGGCTGTCTTCTTCAGCCAGGCATTCGTGCTCAAGCTTTTCATATTCGGCAAGCGCGCGAATGAACCGCAGAATAACCGGCGTATCGCCCGCCCCTGCAAACCGGATGCTGGCCATGGGGTGCCTAGCCCCGCAGTTCATCTTGAACAATGCCGGGGCGTTTCTCGATCAGAGCGAGCAACACGCGCGCCGGGCCTTCAGGGCGGCGACGTCCCTGTTCCCATCCCTGAAGCGTTCCGAGGGCAACACCGATGCTGCTCGCAAATTCCGCCTGCGACAGGCCCGACTTTGCACGGATGGCAGCCACGTCCGGTTCGGGAACCCTGACCTTGTGGACGCGCGCACCCGTCTTCTTGCCCTCGGCATGGGCGAGAGCTTCTTCAAGGCCTTTTCGGATGCTTTTATAGGCTTCGCTCATGGTCACTTCTCATAGGTTCTGGCGATCAGGTCACAGAGTTCAATCAGATCGGCTTTTTCCGTCCGGGTGATGTTTGCCTTTTCATTCTTGGCAAACACCGTCAGCAGGAAGAGAGGCAGATCTGTTGTGCAATAGAAATACAGCACACGGTGACCGCCGCTCTTGCCGCCGCCTTGCCGGGCGACACGGACCTTCCGCAATCCACCGCCGAGCGAAACGCCTGCCTCAGGACTTACCGCCAGCAGCGAGATCAGATCGTCACGATCCTGCTTTGACATGCCGATACTATCGGCGCGCCGGATGAATTCCGAAGTTTCAACAACCGTTCGATGAGTCATCCGCTTTCCCACAAATATGCGTCACTGACGCATATGTCAATGACGCATAACTGGCAGACAGCGGCGCCGGGCTCCGGCCTCGCCCCTGAGGATCAATCCTCGAAGTCTTCTTCCTCGACGATCGCATCGATGCCGGCTTCTTCGTCGGCTTCCTTGCGCAGTTCCTGTTCGGCTTCGGCCAGGCGGCGCAGCAGATATTCCTCGCACACGCCGATCAGCTCTTCACGGCTGTCCTGATAGAAGTGGTTGGCGCCGGAGACCTTCGCGCGGTCGACCTTCTGGCCCTTCTGGACGCGCACCTTGGTCAGCGCGCGCTCGATGTCTTCGGGCGAAGCGATGGCATCCTTGTCGCCCGCCACGATCAGGCCGGAGGCCGGGCAGGGCGCGAGGAAAGAGAGGTCATAATGGTTGGCCGGCGGCGAGATCGCGAGGAAGCCGTCGATTTCCGGGCGGCGCATCAGCAGCTGCAGCGTGATCCACGCCCCGAACGAATAGCCCGCGCACCAGACAAAGCGCGGCGACTCCGACAGGTTCTCCAGATAGTCGAGCACATAGGCGGCGTCTTCCAGCTCGCCGATGCCCTGGTCATAGGCGCCCTGGCTGCGGCCGACGCCGCGCGAGTTGTAGCGCAGCACGCCAAAGCCATGCTTTTCGAACAACTGGTAGAGCATGATCGTGATCGGGTCCTGCATCGTCCCGCCCGCTTTGGGGTGGGGGTGCAGGATCAGCGCGATGGGCGCGCCCGGGTATGGCGGCTCCGTATAGCGCGCTTCAATTCGGCCCTGGGGGCCCGGAATGATGATCTCGGCCATCGGCAACCTCGGCTTATTTCCACAGAAGGGCGCGTAAATAGGCCAAGTCGGTCCCCGAATGCAAATTTTTCTGCAGGATGCGGGATTGCGCGAAAAGCTCTATATACAGGACACCATGATTTACGCCGATTACAACGCCACCGCCCCGCTGCGGCCAGAGGCCCGGGCGGCCATGCTGGCGGCCTATGAACTGGGGCCGGTGAACCCCTCCTCCGTCCACAAGGCCGGGCGGGCGGCGCGCGCCGTGGTCGAGAAGGCCCGCGCCGAGGTCGGCGCCGCCATCGGCAGCCGCGCCGAAGACATCGTGTTCACCAGCGGGGGCACCGAATCCCTCGCCCTCGCCATCCAGGGCGCTGTCGCGGCCCTCGAAGGGGCGGCCACCCTCATCGTCTCGGCCATCGAACATGAAGCCGCCAGCAAGGCCGCCGCCCATGCCGGCGTCCCGGTCGAGACCGCCTACGTCATCCCCACCGGCCAGGTGGACCTTGAAGACTTGCGCGCCCGGCTGTCGGTCTGGGACCGCGGCCTCAAAGGCACGCCGATCCTGGTTCTGATGCTGGCCAACAACGAAACCGGCATCCTCCAGCCCGTCTCCGAGGCCGCCGCCCTGATGCGCGAGGCCGGTGGGCTGACCATGTGTGACGCGGTTCAGGGCCTGGGCAAAGTTCCGGTCAATGTGGCCCTCCTCGGCGTCGATTACCTCGCCCTTTCCGCTCACAAGATTGGCGGCCCGCAAGGCACCGGCGCGCTGTGGCACCGGGCCGGCGCGCCGCTCAAAGCCGTGCTCCATGGCGGCGGGCAGGAACGGGGCCTGCGCTCGGGGACCGAGAATGTCGCCGGGATTGCCGGATTTGGCGCGGCGGTGTCCCAATCTGTCCAGGATTTGGCCGGATATGGCCGGCTTGTGGCCTACCGTGACGCGATGGAGGCCCGCCTGAAAGCCGAAGGCGGCGTCACCATCATCGGCGAAGGCAGCCCCCGTCTTGCCGGCGTCTCAAACTTCGCCCGCGCCGGCTTCCGCGCCGAAACTCAGGTCATGGCCCTTGATCTGGCAGGGGTTTGTGTCTCGGCCGGGTCTGCCTGCTCGTCGGGAAAAGTGAAAAGATCCCTTGTGTTGATGGCCATGGGCGCAGATGACGCCCTTGCGGAATCGGCAATCCGCACCAGCTTTGGCTGGAACAGCCATCCGGAAGACTTCCGCCTCGTCGCCGACGCTTGGATGGAAGCGGCCCGGAGAACTGTCTTGAAGGAGCCCGTATAATGGACTGCTGCGGCGGAATGGATGAGCATGATGACGACTGCGCCGACGTGAAGGTGAAGGACAGCATCGACGCCAAGACGGTCGAGGCAGCAAAGCGCCTTGAATCGGAAAACTATTCTGCCGGCTTCATCACCGACATCGAGATGGACATGGCCCCCATTGGCCTCTCCGAAGACACCGTCCGTTTCATCTCCGCCAAGAAAAACGAGCCTGAATGGCTGCTGGAATGGCGCCTGGAGGCCTATCGCCGCTGGCTGACCATGGAAGAGCCAAGCTGGGCGCGGGTGCATTATCCCAAGATCGATTTCCAGGCCTATTACTACTACGCCGCCCCCAAGGCGGGCGCGAAGTACAAGTCCATCGATGACGTGCCCAAGGAAATTCTCGAGACCTACGAAAAACTCGGCATCCCCCTTCGGGAAGCAGAAGTGCTCCTCGGCGTTGAAGGCGCGGCCGACACCGCCGCCGCCGCCCGCGAGAAGCCGCGCGTCGCCGTCGATGCGGTGTTCGATTCTGTCTCGGTGGCCACCACCTTCCGCGAAGAGCTGAAAAAGGCCGGCGTGATCTTCATGTCGATCTCCGAGGCCGTGCATGAGCATCCCGAGCTGATCAAAAAATATCTCGGCTCCGTGGTGCCTACATCCGACAACTTCTACGCCACGCTCAATTCTGCCGTCTTCTCCGATGGCTCCTTCGTCTACATCCCCAAGGGCGTGCGCTGCCCGATGGAGCTGTCCACCTATTTCCGGATGAACGCGGAGAATACCGGCCAATTTGAGCGCACACTGATCATTGCAGATGAAGCCGCTTACGTCTCGTATCTGGAAGGCTGCACCGCCCCAATGCGGGACGAGAACCAGCTCCACGCCGCCGTGGTCGAACTCGTTGCGCTGGACGACGCCGAAATCAAATACTCGACTGTCCAGAACTGGTGGCCCGGCGATGAAGACGGCAAGGGCGGCATCTTCAACTTCGTCACCAAGCGCGGCGATTGCCGTGGCGCGCGCTCGAAAATTTCCTGGACGCAGGTCGAAACCGGCTCCGCCGTTACCTGGAAATACCCTTCCTGCATTCTGCGCGGGGACGATTCGGTGGGCGAGTTCTATTCCATCGCCGTCACCAATGGCCGCCAGCAGGCCGACACCGGCACCAAGATGATCCATCTGGGCAAGCGCACCAAAAGCCGGATCATCTCCAAGGGCATCTCGGCGGGCAAGTCCGATAATACCTATCGGGGCCTTGTTTCCATTCATAAAAAAGCCGAAGGCGCCCGCAACTTCACCCAGTGCGACAGCCTCCTGATCGGCGACCGCTGCGGGGCCCACACCGTGCCCTATATCGAAAACCGCCGCGCCGACGCCCAGCTGGAACATGAGGCAACCACGACCAAGCTTTCCGAAGACCAGCTCTTCTATGTCCGCCAGCGCGGCATTGCCGAGGAACAGGCCGTCGCCCTCCTCGTCAACGGCTTCGTCCGCGAAGTGCTGCAGGCGCTGCCGATGGAGTTTGCCGTCGAAGCCCAGAAGCTCTTGGAAGTCAGCTTGGAAGGCAGCGTCGGCTAGATTGCAAAGCCGCCCCGGCGCGCTCTAGGGTGCCCGTCGTCCTATTGGGAGACCGGGCCATGAAATTCTGGAAACTTGCGGCCCTGCCGCTGATCGCGCTGACCGCCTGTTCGCCAACCGCTGAGGCGCCCCCGCCTCCGCCCGTGGCGGATACCACGCCCGGCCCTGCCAGCCTCGCCCTGTGCGCTGATGCGGAAGCGGCCGGTGGCACGCAGCTGCCCACGCTGACGCCCTGCCGGCTCGAAGGGCTCGCTGGCGGCCACAGCCTCCTGATCAGCACGTCAGAGATGGTCGAGGGCGACGGCATGCTGCGCGCTGAGCTGACCGCCCCCGATGGCGCCTCCCTGCAGGTCATCGAGGAGCCCGCCACCGGCTTCTACAGCTATCCCTATCTGGAAGATCTCAGCGGTGACGGCGCGCTCGACCTGATGCTGCCCCAGCTCTCGGGCATGGTGAACACCAGCTACGCCCTCTGGCTCCAGGGCGCAGACGGCCGCTTCAGCCGGGCAGGTGAGCTTTCGGGCTTCACGATCGACCTCGGCGAAGACGGGCTGATCGCAGCCTCGGGCCGCTCGAGCGCCTCAGAATGGGAAACCAGCTATTACGCCCTCGAGAACGGCGCGCTGAAGGAAGTGGCAGCCGTGGTTAACCGGCCCGATCCGGAAGAGGGCGAACCGGCCTCCGATCTGCCTTCCTGTGAAGTCATCCGCGCTGCCGAGGGCGTCGACACGGCCCCCTTCTGCACGTCGCCAGCTGGCGATTGATCCCTTGCTTGGCCCCATTCATCGGGGGTTGGGATAGCAACAGGCATGGAACTTGCTGAGGGGTCGCAGAAGGCATGCGGCCTGCTCGCAAGGTATCCGGTTATGGCAAGATTGGTAAATTTCACAGCCGGAATGGGCCTCCTGGCCGTATTTCTGACAGCCGCCTGCGCCACCAGCGCGCCGGTGGACCGCGTGGAAGCTGCTGAAAACCGCGCGCGGCTTGCAGCCACCTCACGCCTGCCTGCCTGTACCCAGGCCGAAACCATCACCGGCGGCCACACGGCCCATATCCCGTCCTGCCGCCTGAAAGCGGGGCCATCTGGCCTCAATCTCGTCGTCACCAGCGATCCCATCGAGCATGAAATGCTCGGCCCCTCGGGGTTTGTCTCGATATCGGTGATGAACCGCCAGGGACGCCTGATCGGCGAGTTCGCCGAAGTCACCCATGGGCGCTATGCCTATCCCGCCCTGAAAGATGCCAATGGCGATGGCCGCCAGGACATCATCATCCCGCGCGTCACGAGCGGCGACGCAACCGTCTATTCCCTGTGGCTGCAGCAGGAAGACGGTGATTTTGCCCATGCCGGCGAGATCACCGGAAACCAGATTTCCTGGTCGGCCGGCGGCCTGATTGCTGCGGCCCGGCAGACCGGCATGTCTGACTGGAGCGTCGGCTATTTCCGCGCCGATGCGGGACAGCTACAGGAAGTCGCCCTGGTCAGAGGCGAGGGCACAAAGCCCCCCAGACAGGGCGGACGCTGCGAAATCGTGCGGATTTCCGAGGGCGTAGAGCCCGGCCGTTTCTGTTCAGCGGGCTGACGCGCCGGGCACAGGACTTGCTGATCGAGACATGGCTGGGACCGGAACGGTCCCAAGAGGGAACATCGCCATGTCTGCACTTTTAAAGGAAATCGGCGGCTATGTGCTGTTGATCCTCGCCATCTTCATGGCGCCTTTGCTGGCCGCCGTGCTGGGCTGAAAGGCCGGGGGCAGGCGCCTGGCGGGCTCGCATCTGGGGGCAGGCGCGGCTTTTCCGCGCTTTGCGCTTTCAAATCACCGCAGAGCGCCCTAAATCCCCGGCATGTTGAAGATCGAAAATCTGAGCGCCACTGTAGGCGAGGGTGAAGCGGCAACGACCATCATCAATGGTCTCTCGCTCAGCGTGCCTGCCGGCGAGGTTCATGCCATCATGGGCCCCAACGGGGCGGGCAAGTCCACCCTGTCCTATGTTCTCACCGGCCGGGAAGGCTATGAGGTCATCGGCGGCGGCGCCACGCTTGACGGGCAGGATATCCTCGCCCTGTCCCCGGAGGCGCGTGCCTCGGCCGGGCTCTTCCTATCCTTCCAGTATCCGATCGAGATCCCCGGCGTGCCGGTGATGACCTTCGTGCGCACCGCCATGAACTCCCAGCGCAAGGCGCGCGGCGAGCTGGAAATTTCGGCGCCCGATTATCTCAAGAAATCCCGGGAGGTCGCCAAGCTTCTCAATCTCGATGCGGACATGCTCAAGCGCCCGGTGAATGTCGGCTTTTCGGGCGGCGAGAAAAAGCGCCTTGAAATCTATCAGATGATGATGCTGGAGCCGCGCTTCATGGTCCTCGACGAGACCGATTCCGGCCTCGATATCGACGCGCTGCGCACGGTGGCCGAAGGCGTCAACGCCCTGCGTGCGCCGGAACGCGGCATGCTCGTCATCACCCACTATCAGCGCCTGCTCGACTATATCAAACCGGACAAGGTGCACGTGCTCGCCAAGGGCCGCATCATCAAGACAGGCGGGCCGGAGCTTGCCCTGCGTCTCGAAAAAGAGGGCTATGACGGCGTTCTCGCGGAGGCCGTGTGATGGCGCTTATTCGCAAGCTTGAGCAAAAACACATGGACCGCAATTCGATCCATGAAGAGATCGAAGCGTCATACACCGTGTTTGAGCGGGATGGTCGAACCTTTCTTCAGATTGATTCTTATGGACGGACCGACCGGGAAATTCCTGGAAAAAAAAGTCAAACCATTCAGTTAGATGAGGTTGGGGCAGCGCAGCTGTACAGCATCCTAGAATCATCTTTTGGGTTCAAATGAGCACCGCTCTGAAAGACATGATCCGCAATCCGACGGTTGCGGAACTCGAACTGGTCGCGCGCTACGCTGCCCTGAAGGCAGACCCGCGCCGCGAACGCCTGTTTGAAGCCTTCGCGCTGACCGGGCTGCCCCATCGCCGCCACGAAGAATGGCGCTGGTCGGACTTCAAAGCCGCCGTCGGCGCGCTGGATGCATCGGCAACGCAGCCCGCAGAAGATCCTCTGGCTTCGGGGGATGTTGCCACACTGAAGTTTACGCCCCAGGGCTATGTGCCGCCCACATCCCTCCCGCCGGGCCTGCGCCTGCTGCCTAAGGATGAAGTCCAGGCCATGGGCGGGGCAGAAGATGCGCCGCTCGGCGCGCTGGCAGCGGCCCTGTCGGGCGCAAAGAATGCGCCGGCAACCCTGATGGCAGAAGTGACCGGCGAAGCGCCTGTCCGGTTGCACATGGTGTTTTCCGGCCCCGGCGCGATCAATGCGGCGCGGGTGGTCTTCCTCATCCGTCCGGGCGCGGAGCTTACAGTTTCCGAAAGCCATCTCGGCGGCGCGGCCCTTTCAACTGCGCTGGTCGAATACACGCTTCAGCCGGATGCGCGCCTGCGCCGCGTCGTCTATCAGCGTGGCGGCAAGGGCGAAGCGCAGGCGATCACCGCGCTGATCCATCAGGAAGCCGGCGCCGAAACAAAACAGACCGTGCTCGCCTTCGGCGCCAAGGTCTCGCGGATCGAGACGCGTCTCGTCCATCAGGAAACCGGGTCTCACGCCACGCTGAACGCGGCCTATCTCGCCGGCGATGGCTATCATGTCGATTTCACCAGCCATGTGCGCCATGGCGCGCGGGCGTGCGTGACCCGGCAGGTTACCAAGGGCGCCGTTGTGGATGGCGGGCGCGGCGTGTTCCAGGGCAAGTTCCATGTGCCCCGCAATGCCGGCCAGCAGACCGATGCCTCGATGCAGCACAATGCGCTTCTGCTGGAAGATGGCGCCGAAGTGTTCGCCAAACCCGAACTTGAAATCCTTGCCGACGATGTTCAGTGTGCCCACGGAAACACGTCCGGTCAGTTGGACGCAGCGCAGCTCTTCTATCTGCGCCAGCGCGGCATACCTCTGGTTCAGGCCCGCGCGCTGCTGACTGAAGCCTTCATTGCGCAGGCGCTGGAAGAGGCGGGCGTGCATGAGGATGCCTTGCGGGCGCAGGCAAGCGAATGGCTGTCGGAGGTTTGAAGGCTATGACGCGCTCATTTGATGTCTCTGCCATCCGCGCCGAATTCCCGATCCTGTCGCGCGAAGTCAACAATCATCCGCTGGTCTATCTCGACAACGCCGCCAGCGCGCAGAAGCCCAACGCCGTCATCGACGCCCTCACCGGCCAGATGCGCACCGCCTATGCGAACGTCCACCGGGGCCTGCACACGCTGGCGAATGAAACAACCGAAGCCTTCGAAGCGGCCCGCGAAACAGTGCGCGCTTTCCTCAATGCACCGTCTACGGATAATGTGATCTTCGCCAAGGGCTCGACCGAGGGCATCAACCTCGTCGCCTCAGCCCTCGCGGCGCGCATCCAGCCGGGTGACGAGATCGTGCTCTCCATCATGGAGCATCATTCCAACATCGTGCCATGGCATTTCCTGCGGGAACGTCAAGGCGCCGTGCTGCGCTGGGTGGGGCTGACCGAAGACGGATCGCTCGACATGGACGCGATGGCCGCCGCCATCGGCCCCCGGACGAAAATGGTCGCCATCACCCATATGAGCAACGTGCTCGGCACAGTGGTGGATGTCGCGGCGGTCACGAAGCTGGCTCACGCCGCCGGCGCGGAAATCCTCATTGATGGCAGCCAGTCGGCCGTTCACCTGCCTGTCGATGTCCAGGCCATCGGGTGCGACTGGTATGTCATCACCGGCCACAAGATCTATGGCCCAACCGGCATCGGCGCGCTTTACGGCACGGCAGGCGCCCTCGACCGCGCTCGGCCCTATCAGGGCGGCGGAGAGATGATCGAAATCGTCGAGATGGACCGGATTACCTACAACACCGCCCCCCACAAGTTCGAGGCCGGCACCCCGCCCATCCTCGAAGCCATTGGCTTTGGCGCCGCCTTGCGCTGGCTGCGGACGTTCGACAAGGCCGACATCATCGCCCATGAACACGCCCTCTATGACCGCGCTGCGGCCGCTTTGCGCAGCGTCAACGGCATCCGCATCCATGGCGAAGCCCCCGGAAAAGGCGCCGTGCTGGCCTTCAGCCTGGAGGGCGCCCATCCCCACGACATCGCCCAGATCGTCGATCGTTACGGGGTTGCCATCCGCGCAGGCCATCATTGTGCCCAGCCGCTGATGCAGCACTTGGGCGTAACCGCCACGGCGCGGGCGAGTTTCGCCCTATATAATACCGAGGCTGAGGTGGATGCGCTGGCCGAAGCGCTCGCCAAGGCACGCAAAATGCTGGTATAAGTACGTATATGGCCGATGACATGACCTCCCAAGACCTGCTCGGTGTTCGCAATCCGGACGCTGCCTCCGCGATTCCGCAGGAGGAGCTGGACCGCCTGACCGATGAACTCATCGCGGCGTTCAAGACCGTGTATGACCCGGAAATTCCGGTCGACATCTACGAACTCGGCCTGATTTATAAGGTCGATATCGATGACGACCGGAAGGTTGACATCGAAATGACGCTGACAGCGCCCGGCTGCCCGGTGGCCGGCGAGATGCCCGGCTGGGTGGAGAACGCCGCCAAGAGCGTGGAGGGTATCACCGCTGTCGAGGTGGCCCTGACCTTCGATCCGCCCTGGGATCCGTCGCGGATGTCGGATGAAGCCCGCCTCGCGCTCAATATGCTCTGATTGAAGGAGGGGCCCCGCGTCCCTATCTACAGACCATGGCTAGAAGACCCCGCCCCAAACCCGTTCGCCTGTCAGACGCCGCTGCCGTGCGCGTCAAGGACATCATGGCCGAGCGCGGCATGGGCTATCTGCGGGTCGGCGTCACCAATGGTGGCTGCGCGGGCATGGAATATGTCATGGATTACGCCGCTGAACCTGCGCCGATGGATGAGGTGGTGGAGGATAATGGCGTCACCATCCTGATCGATGCGAAAGCCGTCCTGTTCCTGCTGGGCAGCGAGGTCGATTACGAAACCACGCTGCTGCACGAGAAATTCGTGTTCCGGAATCCCAATCAGACCGATGCCTGCGGCTGTGGCGAGAGCGTGACGATCGTACCGGCGGCGGCAGAATAGCCTGGCCCTGGCCGCGCCGATGCAGGTTCGCGGATTTCCCCCGATTGCCGCGCCTGATGCTGAAATCCTGATCCTCGGCAGTATGCCCGGCGTCGCCTCACTGGAGGCAGGCCAGTATTATGCCCATCCCCGCAACGCCTTCTGGCCCATCATGGGCGCGTTGTATGGCGCGCGTCCGGATTTGTCCTATTCTGACCGTGTGCGGGTATTGGCGCGGCGCAAGGTGGCCGTCTGGGATGTGCTGCAGCTCTGCCTGCGCCACGGTAGCCTGGACGCCGACATCCGGGATGAAGTGCCGAACGACTTCGCCGCCTTCTTCGCGGCCCATCCCAAAATCCGCCGCATCGGTCTCAATGGCGGCAAGGCGGCGGCGAGCTTCCGGAAATATGCCGCGATACATCTGCCCCCCGGC
>JBKBRT010000033.1:0-3432 GCA_046291585.1 Hyphomonas sp. | reverse complement strand
CCCGGCCCATGCGGCCCTGACGCGGGAGTCCAAATGTGACCGCTGGCGCGCAGGCCTGATCGGCGAGGCCTAGTCACTCACCAGCTTCATCAGCACTATGCCCCCGGCAATCATCGCGGCGGCCAGCACCCGTAAAGGCGTCGCCGCCTCGCCCAGCCAGAGGATACCCACCGCAAAAGCGCCCAGGGCGCCAATCCCCGTCCAGATCATGTAGGCGGTGCCGAGCGGCAGGGATTTCATGGCCATCGCCAGCAACACGAAGCTCGCCGGCATGGCGGCCAGTGTGATGAGGCTGGGGCCCAGGCGGGTGAACCCGGCCGACTGTTTCATCGAGGTTGCCCAGACGATTTCCAGAACACCGGCAATGACAAGAAAGACCCAAGGCATGGGAGACTCCCGTAGATACGGGCCGTCCCGAAGCGTTCCCGAAATGGGGGAGGCCGTCCTCCTGCTCAGGCTTTCTAGATAGTCATCCCCGGGCCCGGCTCAAGCCTTTTTGTGGGCGGCCAGGTTGCTGGAGGTCGGCGCAGCTTCAAACCCGTTGGGTGGATCAGGAATGAGGGTGGCCCGTTTGACCGGCTCTCCCGTAGCTTCGGCCACCAGCTGCGCGGTACGCGTTTCGACAGCTTCGGTCAGCCGGGCGATGAATTCGTCCTTGGGCAGACCCGGCGGGATGGGATCGAGAAATTCGATGACGGCGGTACCGGCGCGGCGCGGGCTTTCCTGCTGTTGCCAGAACACACCGATATTGGTGGCAACCGGCACCACGGGCACACCCATCGCCTCGGCCATATGCCAAACGCCGGATTTGTAGCGGAAGTGATATCCGACCGGGGCCAGATGCCCCTCAGGATAGATCAGGACACGGCGGCCATCGGCCTTGGCCTTGTTCATGCCGTTGGCCAGCGAGGAGGCCTTTTTCTCTCCGCCGCCACAGGTGTCGATAACAATGGCGCCAAGCTTCTTGAGGATGCCGCCGACCAGGGGAAAACGTTCAAGATGGTCACCGGTGACGAAAGCCAGGTCTTTGACTTCAGGATAGATCAGGAAGCCATCGCCCCAGCTCTGGTGTTTGGCGCCGATCACGAAGGCGCCCTTTGGCAGGCGCTCACGCCCGCGCACCTCCTTGCGGATGCCGGCGATGTGGCGAAGGGCAAAGTTCATCGCGCGGGTGTAGCTGCGAATGATGGCTCGCACCGGGCTGTGACCCGGCCAGGCCAGAAAGGGGAGCGAGACCAGGACATAGAAGATCGAGAGGACCCAGTAGGCCACCTGGAAGAGAGTGCCGCGCATGAGGGGTATGCTCCGTAGAGGGAACGATCAGGTGGATTTGAGGACAGCCAGCACCGCGCGCGCCAGAGCAGGCGCATGCCGCGACAGCGGGCCGGGGAGGCGGTTATAGATCTTGTTCTGGCCCGCCTGCATGACGACGCCGAGCGCCATAGCCGCTTTCAAGGCCGGATCGCCCTTTGGAATGACGCCGGCATCGATCAGGCCGGAGATGATCCGTTCCGTAATGGAGACAGGGTCATCCTCGCGGCGGCGGTCGTAAGGGAGGTATTTGTTCAGCGACACGAGATGGAATGAAAACAGCAGGAAATCCTCGTCCGCCAGAGAACAATACGCGGCAACGGCGGCATGGACCTTGTCTTCAAGATTGCCGCTGCCGCCGAGCGCCTCTGCGAGCATAGTGGAGAGGCGGTTATGGGTTTCCATAAAGAGGGCGACGGCCAGTTCGTCCTTGCCTTTGTAATGGCGGTAGAGCGCCCCTTCAGAGACCTGGGCGCTTTCGGCAATTTCGCGCGTTGTGGCTGCGTCGACCCCGACATTTACAAACAGCTCCAGCGCCGCCCGCTCGATTTTCGGCCGCGCATCGCGCACGCGGGGGCGGCGGACAATTTCATCAGCCTTGGTGACGGTTGCCTTGTCGGCAGCCTTTCCGGCGCTTTTCGCGCTGCCGGCCGATTTGCCATTGCTCTTGCGAGGTGTAGGTTTGCTGGCCATCCGGCTTGGACTCCCTGTGACGTGACTTCAGAGATAGCATGGGGGGGTGCCAATAGCAAGTGATTGTTCGCTCACTAAGATCAAATTGGGCGCGATTGGTGGCGGCGCCAACAAAAAGGGGCCCGCGGGGGCCCCTCAATACAGGTCTGACGGGTCAGATCAGATCAGCTCGATGCGGTAGCTTTCGATCACGGTGTTCGCCAGCAGCTTCTCGCACATTTCCTTTACGCGCGCTTCAGCGGCAGCTTTGTCGGGCGTGCCGGTCAGATCCAGCTCGATCACCTTGCCAACCCGGGCGCTGCCAACTTCGCCATAGCCCATGCGGGCGAGGGTATCGGCAACGGCTTTTCCCTGGGGGTCCAGCACGCCGGCTTTGAGAGATACGTGAACGACCGCTTTCATTATTTGCTGCCCCCGGTGAAGTGAATAACGTTGTCGGTCTCTTCGCCTGATTCCCGGATGATGCCGAGACGGCGTGCGACTTCGGCATAGGCTTCGGTTACCCCGCCCATGTCCCGGCGGAAGCGGTCCTTGTCCATCTTTTCGCCGGTCTTGGCGTCCCAGAGGCGGCAGCTGTCCGGGCTGATCTCGTCTGCCAGCAGGATGCGGGGCATGTCGTGATCATTCTCGAACCAGCGGCCGAACTCGATCTTGAAGTCGACCAGGCGGATGCCGGCTCCTGCAAACAGGCCGGACATGAAGTCGTTGACGCGCAGGGCCAGGGCGATGATGTCGTCATATTCTTGGGCCGTTGCCCAGCCGAAGGCGGCAATATGCTCCTCGGAGACCATCGGGTCATGCAGGGCGTCATTCTTGAAGTAGAACTCCACCAGCGGGCGCGGCAGGGACTGGCCCTCCGGAATGCCAAGGCGCGTGGAGAGCGAGCCGGCAGCAATATTGCGCACGACCACTTCGAGCGGGATGATATCGACCTTGCGGACGAGCTGCTCGCGCATGTTGAGGCGGCGGATGAAATGGTTGGGTATGCCCACCGAGGTCAGGTGGGTCATCACGAACTCGCTGATGCGGTTGTTCAGAACCCCTTTACCATCGAGCACGGCCTTCTTGGTCGCATCGAACGCAGTGGTATCGTCCTTGAAATACTGGATCAGCGTGCCCGGTTCGGGCCCCTCATAGAGGATTTTCGCTTTTCCTTCGTAGATGACGCGACGCTTGTTCATCTCGTCCGGCCTTTCCTGCGCGTTCGTAAGAGGGAAATGCGTTGCCAACGGGAATCATTTGCCCCGCTCCCCTTCAGGGCGGACTGTTACGCCAAACCCGCGACATAAACAATTATTGCGAACACCTGCTGATCCACCCTATATCAGCGCCGATAGAGACCGGCAGACATGAAAGGCCCACCCTCATGAGCTCATTCGATGATCGTGAACGCGCAGAGGAAGCCCGCTACGCCCTGGATCAGGAAAC
>JBKBRT010000032.1:0-18478 GCA_046291585.1 Hyphomonas sp. | reverse complement strand
CGCCGCTATCGCATCACCGAAGGCTCCGAAGAGATCCAGATCCGCAAAGTGGCCGGCCACATGTTCGGCTTCATGGGCCCGAACAAACACGGCCAGCCCAAAGGAGAAGTCGACGCCAAGGGCAAGAGCGCCGAGCCCACGGACTTTGCGGTTCGGTAAGTCTCAGGCTTGGGCCAGATTGTAAAATGCCGGGCGATCAGGCCCGGCATTTTTTTGTCAGAGGGGTTCAAACTCCGCCGTGAAATGGCGCATCATGGGAGGCTCTTTCACGATGCGCAGGCCCTTGAGCTTGTCCTTTGTGGCGGCGACTTCTTCGAGCACTTCGACCACATAGTCCGCATGGCTCTGGGTGTAGACGCGGCGGGGCATGGCGAGGCGGACGAGGTCCATGGCGCCAGGCGCTTCGGAGCCGTCCGGCTTGCGCCCGAACATGACGGTGCCGATCTCGCAGGCGCGGATCCCGCCGGTTTCATACATTGCGCAGGTGAGCGCCTGGCCAGGATATTCCAGCGGCGGAATGTGCGGCAGGAAGGCGCGCGCATCAATGAACACCGCATGCCCGCCGGCGGGCTTCACCACCGGAATGCCCATCGCGTCGAGGCGTTCGGTGATGTAGGCATTCGTCCGTACCCGGTAGCGCAGATAGTCCTCGTCGATGATCTCCTTCAGGCCCTGCGCGATGGCATCAAGATCGCGGCCCGCCAGGCCTCCATAGGTCGGGAAGCCCTCGGTCTGGATCAGCAGGGTCCGGGCCCGCTCGGCAAGGGCATCATCATTGAGCGCCAGCCAGCCGCCGATATTGGCGAAGGCGTCTTTCTTGGCGCTCATCGTCATGCCATCGGCAACGGAAAAACAGTCGCGCACGATGTCCTTGATCGATCGGTCCTTCTGGCCGTCTTCGCGCAGCTTGATGAACCAGGCATTTTCAGCAAAGCGGCAGCCATCGATATAGAAGGCCTTGCCGAACGTCTTTGCGAGCGCCGCTGCGCCGTGGATGTTGGCGAGGCTGACAGGCTGGCCGCCGCCGGCATTGTTGGTGATCGTCATCATCACGGCCGGAATGCGGTGGCCCTCTTCGGTCAACACACGCTCCAGCCCGGCCAGATCCATATTGCCTTTGAACGGATGGTCGAGCGAAGGCACGCGGCCTTCGGCAATCGGCAGGTCCAGCGCCTCCGCCCCCATCGCTTCGATATTGCCGCGGGTGGTGTCGAAATGGGTGTTGGAGGGGATGAGGTCGCCCTTCCTGGCGATCAGGGAGAAGAGCAGGTGCTCGGCCGCCCGGCCCTGATGGGCGGGGATGATGTGGGCAAAATACATCAGGTCTTTCACCGCCGCTTCAAAACGGTAGAAGCTCGGCGCGCCGGCATAGCTTTCATCGCCGGTCATGACGGCGCCCCATTGGTCCGCGCTCATGGCGGAGGTCCCGCTGTCAGTCAGCAGGTCGATGATGACGTCATCTGAATGCAGCTTGAAGAGGTTGTGGCCGGCCCTGGCCAGCAGCTGCCGGCGCTCAGCGCGGGTGGTCATGCGGATCGGCTCAACCGATTTGATGCGGAAAGGTTCGATAATGGTCTTCATGGGTCACTCCCGGCTGAAACGGTCCTGGGAGGGGGCCTTGATGGCATAGCCCCGCGCACAGGAACCTCCTGCGCCGCGGTTGCTCTTCCGGAAGATGCCGGAAGACGCCGCGCTCAGCGCCTGTTGCGATGGGGCAAATATACCGCGCGATTACCCTCTGCCAAGCAGGGAAGGTAAACTTAGGTTAACAGCGCATTCACCATTTCCGGGCACCACTGATCTCCTGATTTGCTCTCAGGATGAGACCATGACCCTGCTTGAACGCGTTATCCGCGCGCATCGTTGCCGCTCGACCCACCATTTCGTCGCATTTGATGCGCTGTCCCTGATCGGGGGCGAGGAAGCTGAGGGCTGGAAATCGCTGATGCTGGTGCATCACGAACATCTCCTGAAAGGTGCCAAGGCGCCCGACGATACCTTCAAGGACTTCAAGAACCATGTCCTGCATGTCGGAGAAGGCGAATGGGGCGGGGCGCGCGCCAAGGCGTCTGAATGGTATGCCGTTGCGGTAGACCTCCTGCGCCGCAAACGCTGGAGCGACGCAGCCTGGGCGCTTGGCGTGCTCAGCCACTATTACGCAGACCCGATCCAGCCCTTCCATACCGGTCAGACCGAAGCCGAAGGCGTCATCCACCGCGCCGTGGAATGGAGCATCGCCAAATCCCGGCCCGAGATCGATGCGCGCATTGCGCAGCAGGGCTATCCGGAGATTGAGATCCCAGGCGGCCCCGGCTTTGTGTCCGATATGGTGCGCGAAGGCGCGCTGCGCGCCAACGCGCATTATTTCACCTTCATCGACCATTACGATCTTGATGCCGGTGTCGCCGACCCGCCCTCAGGCCTCGATGAGACAATGCGGTCTGTCATCGTCGACCTGATTGCTTATGCGACAGCCGGTTTCGCCGCGATCCTGAGCCGCGCCATCGAAGAGGCAGCTGTCTCTCCGCCGAAGGTGGACCTCACCCTGCAGGGCTATATCGAGACGCTCGACATCCCCCTGCGCTGGATCACGGCAAAGCTCGAAGACATGAGCGACCGCAGCACGGTCGAGAAGATGTACCGGGAATACCAGAAGACCGGAAAGGTCATCCGCACGCTTCCCGAAGATGACAAGCTGATCCGTGAGCAACATGCCAAGGAAGTGCGCCGCATTTCTCTTAAGGCGCTGAACGCCGAGCCGATCGCGCCGCTGGGCACGAAACGGGATATTGATATGGAGCAGGCCGCCGCGGCACCGCTTCCGCTTGCCGCGCTTCCTGAAACCGAAGAAGCGCGCGGTGTCCTGACGGTTGAGGCCGCCCCCCCGCTGGATCGCGACCCCGGCATCGAAGAAGGTGACGTCGATCAGGATTTCGAGGACGAAACGGCGGTGGTTGAAGTGCCTGCGGCCGATGACGACGAGGAATTCAGCGACGACGAAGATCTCGACACGGAAGAGGAATACGAAGCTGACATTGACGAGATTGAGGATGAGGAGGGCGGCGAGGAAGAGTTTGAAGCTGAGGCTGAGGAAGAGCCCGCGCCCCCGCCTGCCATCGTCGCGCCAGCCGCTGTCCATCGCCGGAGCAACGCCCTGACGTTCGAATCTCCCGTCGTGGACGCGCCCTCCATCGGGCCGAAGACGGCGGTTCATCTGTCAAAGGCGGGCATCGAGACGGTGGGCGACCTGATCATCTGCGATCCCGATGAAACAGCCGAGCTGATCAGCGTGCGCCATATTACGGTCGATGCGATCGAGACATGGCAGATGCAGGCGACGCTCATGATCGAGGTCCCCGGCCTGCGCGTGCATGACGCTCAGCTGCTGGTCGGCGCGGGCATTTCCTCCCGCGAAGATCTTGCCAACGCCTCTGCCGCAACAGTGTTCGAGCTGGCGATGGAATTCCTCCAGACGTCAGCAGGCAGCCGCGTCCTGCGGCCGGGCGAGACACTTGAGGAAGATGAAGTGGAAGAGTGGATCGAGATGGCGCAGGAAACGGCCTGATCACATCCCCCGGCGCCTGAGCCCGCCCGCCTCATAGATTGCGTCAATCAGAGCCATATTGGAAACCGCGTCCTCGCCGCCGGTGAGCGGTGCAGCGCGCTGCCCGATCACGTCGATCATGTGGGAGAGCTGATAGTCGTAGGTCGTTTCTCCGTCTACGGTATAGCGAAGTATCTCCTTGCCTTTCCGTATCGAGACGGAATTGCCGAAGGTCGGGTGGAGCGGGTTGATGGCGCGCAGGATGCCCTCAGTGCCTTTGAGGGCGATCAGGGCTTTGTATCTCTGATCGGGCTTCATGCAGGTGCGCAGGCGCGCGGGAATACCGCCCGGGAACGCCAGCTCTGCCTCGGTCAGCAGGTCCACACCCGGCGCACCCTCTTCGATATGCGCGGACACAAGGCGAGGATCGCTGCCGGCAATCGTACGCAACCAGTGAAGGGGATAGCAGCCCAGATCCATCAATGCGCCCCCGCCCAGGTCAGGCCGGTGGCGGAGCTCTTCTGAGGCATAAGGAATCCAGACTGAAAATTCCGCTTTCATGGCGCAGAGCCTGCCGATGGCGCCGCCGCGTACCTTTTCGAGGATGTCGAGGAACATCGGATGGAAGCGATAGTGAAACGCCTCGATCAGGTGGTTTCCGGTGCGCTGAGCCGCGCTGACCATCGCGCGGGCCTCGCGCGCATTCATCGCGAAGGGTTTTTCACACAACACATGTCTGCCCGCTTCCAGCGCCGCGATGGACAGGTCAGCGTGGCGTCTGGGGGGCAGGGCGTTGTAAATGAGGTCGATATCGGGGCGCGCGATAAGCGTTTCATAGCTTTCCACAACTTCCGGAATGCCATGGGTTTCGGCATAGGCCCGGGCCCTGGCGCCATCCCGCGCCGCCACCGCAATGACGGCGCAGTCGCCTCGTCGCTTTACCTGCGGAAACAAGGCTTTGGGTGCAATACTAGCAGCCCCGAGAATGCCGATCCGGATCATGTTGCGCGCCCCTTCCGGCTCGACAAGTAAACAAACCGGCACGTTTTGTTTACCCCGGCCTAACACCGCTTAATGTCTTTCTTGATAAGTGACCCAAAAAGATTCACGCGATTCAGGAATCGGAAACCACACCTGCGTTTATTGGGGGCTCCACGAGGCCGTTGGAACCTAGGAGTGCCTTTGCCCATGATGAACCATCTGATCGCGCACATCGCTGACACCAACGGCCTCGAGGAACCCCTCGCCCGCCGCGCGCTCGGCATCCTGCTCAATGGCGCCGACCGCCAGGGCGCGCCACTTGCGGCGGTCATCTTCCGCACAATTCCCGGCACCCGCGCGCTCGCCGCACGGACCGGCTCAGACATCGGCGCCCCGACGGGCGAGATTGCCCGCCTGATCGAACTCACCCCGGGCGGCCGCCGCCGCGTGGTCGAGCATATGTTCGGGGCGCTGCGCAATGCCGGCGTTGATCACGACGCTGCAGGACGCCTTTTGCCCTCTATCGGCAGCTGGATGCAGGACACCTATGGTATCAGTGGCCTGGGTCAGCTCAGCGCGCTCATCGCGCATGACGGCGAAATCAGCGCCGCGGCTGCCGCGCGCGCCGCCTGACGCCGGCCTGGCTGACGCACGGGCGCGTCTTTTCATTTCGGCCAAGGCCCGCTAGAGCCCCTCGTCAGAACTGACAGGGGCACACCACCATGACCATTGAGACCCTTCGCGCGGATGAAGCTATTGCCGTTCGTCTCATGCAGGCGATCCGCGCGGACGCAGAGACCGAATGCGCGCCCGATGCGCTGGATCTCGTATCCGTCACGCTGGACCTCTCGGCGACGGCCGAAACGCCCGAAGCGCTGGCCTACACGCCCCGCATCGATCGCAAAACGCGCACCATCCTCTTCACCAGCGGATCGGCCAGCGGGGCGAGCGGCGCGGTGATGACCGCCACCGTTGTCTACCGCATCCGTCCAGCAAGCTGAGCCCGTCTTATTCGGCGGCCGGAAGAATCTGGTCTGCTGCCTTGCGGTCTTCGTTGGCGGCCCGGCCACCCGAAGGGGGCAGGCTCTGCCCGTTCTTCCTCAGTGACTGAAGCCAGGCGAGGATCTTTTTCGCGCGGCGTTTGATCCGGTAAGGGACCAACAGCCAGGTTGGCGTGACGAGCAGGATCATGATCGTCGAGAAGCCGAGCCCGAAGACCACCGCCGTCGCCAGCTGAACCCACCATTCTGCCGTCGCGCCACCAAAATTGATGGCCCCCTGCGAGAACACAACCGTCATCTGCAATACCATCGGAAGCAGCCCGCAGACCGTTGTTCCCGTGGTCAGTAGGATCGGGCGAATGCGCTGCGCAGCCGTTGCCAGAGCCGCGTCCTCAGGCGTGCGTCCGTCCGACATCAGGCGATTGAAGGTGTCGATGAGCACAATGTTGTTGTTCACCACGATACCGGCCAGAGCCACAATACCGGTCCCGATCATCAGAATGCTGACATAGGGGAGGATCAGGTTGATGCCGACCAGAACACCGGCCGTCGAGATGATGACGGCGGTCAGGGTCAGGATCACCTGCCAGAAATTATTGTATTGCCAAAGGAGGATCACGGCCATCATGAAGAGCGCCGCAGCCGCCGCGCCGCCAAAGAAGGCGGCTGCTTCGGCTGTATCTTCATCCGCGCCCTCGAAGCGGACCTCAACGCCCGCGGGCATCTCCTGCTGATCGATCCATCCCTTGAGTTCGGCGACAATGGCGGCGCCGGCACCCTGTTCCTGGGCATTCGCGCGGACCGAGATAACCCGCTTTCCGTCACGCCGCTCGATCGTGCTGACGCGGGGCGCAGGCACGCGATCGACAAAGAGTGACAGCGGCACATTGCCCTGAGGGGTGCTGATCCGCAGGCTGTCGAGCGCGGAGGCTGAGCGGTCATCCTCAGGGAAGCGGACGCGGATATCGAGTTCGTCGTTGGAATCGTCCGGGCGGAAACGGCCCACCAGGATACCATTGGTCACCAGCTGCACCGCCGCGCCCACCTGCGCAACATCAACGCCAAACTTGCCCGCCTCGGCCCGGTCGACCGTGAGCTGATATTCCACGCCCGGCAGGGGCCGGGAATCGTCAATCTCGCGCACATCATCCCGCGCCTCGAGCCAGCCCCGGATCATGTCAGCGGCCTGGTAGAGTTCGTCATTCCCGAGGCCGAGCAGCGCGACCTGAATATCCTTTCCGCCGGGCGGCCCCTGTTCCCGGGCGCTGATCTGGAAGCGCAGGGCAGGGACGTTCGAGAGGCGTTCGCGCACGACATTGAGCGTCTCGCGGCCGTTATAAGGACCGTCAGCGGTTGTCTTCAGATCCATGAGGATCTGTCCGATCGTGTCGGCTGGCATCCCGCCGGCGGCATCCATCATCCCGCCATTGCCGGACACGCCCGAGCGCGTTGACAGCGCAGTGATACCTTCAAGACCGGAGATGGCGGCTTCCGCACGCTTCACGAGGGCGGCCTGCTCGCTGGCAGACAGCGCCCCCTGCGCCTGAACGAATACATATGCCTGTTCCGGCTCGATATCGAGGAAGAGTTCGGATTTGTGCTGGGCCGATCCAAACCACATGAATATCAGGAACACCGTTCCAAAAGCGACGCCGGTCGTGATCAGGGGACGCCGAATGGTTTCACTGACGATACGGACATACCCCCCCAGCCAGCCCTTGGCCTTGCGCGGATCAGCGTCGGCAGCCAGCGCGGCCAGGTCTTCGTCCTTGCCGCCCGGACGGGCGCCAAAGGTCGCGCCCAGAACAGGCAGGAAGATCAGGGCAGAGATCAGGGATGCCGTCAGAACAAAGATCAGCGTGATCGGCAGATACGCCATGAACTTACCTGGCATCGAATTCCAGAAAAGGAATGGCACAAACGCTGCCAGCGTCGTCAGCGCTGAGCTGACAACCGGCCAGAACATGCGCTTGCCCGCCATCGCATAGGCTTCCCGGCGATGGAGCCCTTCGGCCATTTTCCGGTCGGCATATTCGGTCACGATGATGCCGCCGTCCACCAGCATGCCCACAGCGATGACGAGGCCGAACATGACCATCATGTTGATGGTGAAGCCGAACGCGCCCAGGAATATGAACGCCATCAGGAAGGTCGCCGGGATGGAGATACCGACCAGCATTGCAGAGCGCAGACCCAGCGCGGCCACGACGATAATCATGACCAGCAGCACGGCGGTCATGATGGAACTCTGCAATTGTCCCAGCTGCGTGCCGATCATTTCGGACGTATCCGACGTGACGATCGCTTCGACCGTTGGCGGCCAGCTCTCCTTTTCGATGGCGATGGCTTCGCGCACGAAGTTTGCCGTATCCAGAATATTGGCGCCGCTGCGTTTTACGACTTCGATGAGCAGCGAGCGCTCCCCGTTGAAGGTCGCAAAGCCCGTCGGGTCCTTGAAGGTGCGGCGGACATCGGCCACGTCGCCGAGCGTGATGACAGCGTTTTCCGTGCGTTTGACCGGCAGCGCCAATGCATCTGCGCCGGTGCGGATGACGCCGGGAACTTTGACGGCAAAACTGCCCTGACCGGTTTCAATCGAGCCGGCGGCAACCAGCCGGTTATTTGCCGAAACGACCGACATGATCTCCTGATAGGAGATATTGTAGGTTTCCAGTTTTACCGGATCGACGACAATCTCGAGCAGTTCTTCGCGCTTGCCCAGCACGCGCACTTCCAGAATCGAGCCATCACTTTCCAGACGGTCTTTCAGGTTTTCTGCGATCCGGGCCATGCCGCGCTCGGGGGCTTCGCCGTAAAGGTTGACGACCAGCACCGGGAATTGTGACGCGTTGAATTCGGTAACAATCGGCTCGCGCGCATCATCGGGGAAATAGCGCTTGGCCATATCCACCTTGTCTTTGACGTCCAGCACGGCCTGATTGATATCGGCGTCGATTTCAAATTCCAGGACGAGCTGGGCGGCGCCTTCAGCGCCATAGGAGTCGAATGTCTTCAGGCCCTCAAGCGACTGGATTTCCTGCTCGATGGGCCGCACCAGCAGCCGCTCAGCATCTTCAGGCGTTACCCCGGCCAGCGGCACGGTGATGGCCACAAACGGGATCGGAATGTCCGGGTCGGCTTCCTTGGGCATGTTGATGTAGGTGGCCGTGCCGGCAAGCAGCACACAGACCAGGATGGTGAGGATCATCCGGGTCCGGCTGATTGCCCAGTCGACGATGCCTGTCATGGACGGGCTCCCTCAGCGGGAACCGGTTTGATGGTGACGCCATCATTGAGATAATCCTGGCCCATGGAAATCAGCAGGGTTCGCTCGGGCAGACCGGTGACCCAGGCGCCCTGAGGTGTTTCGTCAATCACCCGGACCGGCGCAAACGCCACGACATTGTTATCCACCACATGCCTGACACCCAATGCGCCGCCGTCAGACAGCGTCAGGAGGGAGGGCTTGAGCAGGGTGGCTTGCGCCGTCCCGGCAGGGATGGTCATCGACGCGGTGATGCCCGCAGCAACGATTTCCTCGCCGGTCTCAAGCTCCGCTTCAATCAGGAAGGTACGGGTCTGTTCATTTGCGGTGCGTGCCACAAAGCGCAGTTTACCCGGAAATGTCCGGCCATCGGCGAGCACGACCTGGCTTTCCATGCCGGTCTGGAGCAGTCCGGCCTGGGCTTCGGTTACCTCGGCTGACACGATCACAGGATCAAGATCAACCAGGAGGCCGCAGGCCCCGCCCGGCGAAAGATAGTCGCCTGCTTCCGCCATCCGCCGCTCAAACACGCCGTCAAACGGCGCGCGGATCTGGGTGCGCCCGAGTTCCACTTTGGCAGAGTTCACTGCCGCTTCGGCCGCGTCCAGGGTTGCTTTGGCCGAGGCTTCGCGATTGGCGGGGGTGAGACCTTTTTCCGCAAGCCTTACAGCCGCTTCGTAATCGATCCGCGCAGAGTCGCGGCCCGCTTCGGCTTCTTTGACGCGCGCGCTGCGCGCTTCCACATCAAGGCCGCAGAGCAGGGTGCCTGCTTTCACGAATGTTCCCTCCCGCACAGGCGTTGAAACAACTGTGCCGGACGTACCAGACTTCAGTGTCACGGCTTTGTCAGGCGCGGTGCGGCCCTTGGCAGCAATCTGGATCGTATGCGTCTCGTTCTGAGCCTCGATCACCAGTGCCTGCGGCGTTTCCGAGCGCGTCGACGCCTCCGCGACAGCCTGCTCCGTGCTGATGCTTCCGCGCACAAGGCTGCGGACTCCGAAATAGGCGACGATAACCGCCAGAATAATGGCTGAGATCAGTACGGAACGGTTCACTTGAGGGATCTTTCCTGGGAGGACGGACATGAAATAGGTCATCCTGACGCAAGAGTCAGGCTTTGTGCTAAAAGATTTCTAGCACGCCACCTGTTTCCAGCCTGCAAAGGACCGGAACACTTTGGTTAATTGCTTGATCTTCCTGATTAATTCTTGCGAATATTAGAGCGCAGAAAGGGGAGGCCTGCGATTTGCCCAGGGCCGGGCGGCCTCCAGCTGCAGCGCCAGCTCGAACAGCAACCCGTCATCTCCCCGTCGACCGGAGAACATCGAACCGATCGGCAGGCCCGAGGGAGACCAGGACAGCGGCACGCTCATCGAGGCAGCGCCGGCCACGTTCATCGGCGAGGTATAGGCGACAAAACCCAGTACGCTTTCCATCACCGCGTCAAAATCGCCGTCAGGAGCCTGCTCGCCGATCGGCACGGCCGGGCTGCCGGTCACCGGCGTCAGCAGAAGGTCCAGATCCTCGAAAAAGCTGTGATAGGCCGCTTCGAAGCTGATGAGATCTGCCAAAACAGCCGGAAGGTCGCTCATCCGGGA
Source organism: Hyphomonas sp. (assembly GCA_046291585.1). Lineage (GTDB taxonomy): Bacteria > Pseudomonadota > Alphaproteobacteria > Caulobacterales > Hyphomonadaceae > Hyphomonas. The sequence continues at coordinate 8,089 of JBKBRT010000032.1, read as the reverse complement.
CGCTGCCATGTTTGCCAGCCCCAATGTCCAGGGCTCCAGGATCTCCGGGCTGATCGGCTTGCCGGATGCTTCACTGACCTGCCGCGCAAAATTTGCCGCGCCCGCTGCCCAGTAAAGGATGAAGTCATCGGTGAACTTCGCCCCGTCCATGGCGAGTCTGGAATCGATCACCGTATGGCCAAGATCCCGGCAAAGCTGCGCCACGTCCTCCAGCGCCGCGCGCGTGTCAGGGTGAAGCTGCGTCCCGCCGATCGGTTCAGGGGCAAAGCCGATCCGCAGGCGCCGGCTCAGCGGCTGAATGTTTCCCAGCGCCGGATAGCCACTCGCCTGAGTTTCGCACGCACGGAACAGGGCGATGGAATCGCGTACACTGATGGTCACCGCATGGTTCACGGAGATCTGCACGGGCGGAGGGATAGCGCCCGGCTCGCTGTAAGGCAGACGATCACGCGAGGGCTTCATGCCGAACACCCCGCAGGATGAGGCCGGAATGCGGATCGATCCGCCCCCGTCGCTGGCATGCGCAAAGGGCACCACACCGGCCGCAACGAGCGCGGCCGCCCCGCCCGATGATCCGCCCGGTATCCGGCTGACATCCCAAGGGTTCCGCGTGGGGCCATTGGACAGCGGTTCAGTCGAGGAAATAAGCCCGGCTTCCGGGGTGGCCGACTTTCCGAGCGATACGATCCCGGCGCCGCGCCATCTTGCGGCAAACACATTGTCGGTGGTGGCCATATGGCCCGAAAGGCCCCGGCTTCCCTTCAGGGTCGGGGCCCCGCGCCAGTCGATCAGATCCTTGATGAAGCTCGGGACACCTGCAAAAGCCCCTGAGAGAACGCCGCTCGCGTCTGAGCGGGCAATCTCGAAAGTCTCCGTGACAATGCCATTTATCTGCCTTTCAACGGCCTGGGCGCGCCCGATGGCGGCTTCCACTTCCGCCAGCGCGGTCGTTTCGCCCGATGCGATCGCTGCGGCGATGGCCACCCCGTCCCGGAATCCGGCCGGTGCAGGCGCCATGATCGGGTCTGGCACAGAGCCGGACGGTTTCGGGCTGCAGGCGGCGAGGGCGGCGGTCGCGGCGCCGCCGGCGAGGGCTGCGCGGCGGGTGAGGGATATCGTCAAAGGGGCTCTCCGGAGCTCTGGCCAAACGGGTAGTTCACCCCTCCATCCTGGCGGGACGGGCGCGCCCGCGCAAGCCTGCTGTGAGCCCGGCTCTGGCACAGGCAAGGCGGCTCGGTCTAAGGGAGAGGCCGCGCCCCAGAATTGCAGGAGCCCCTCGATGACACAGACTGAGCCGCCAGAGCGCGACCGCGCCGACCGGATGCTTGTCGCGCTCGGCCATTTTGAAAGCCGCGCCAGCGCGCAGGCAGCCATCCTGGCCGGACGCGTCAGGGCAGAGGGGGCGGTGATCCGTAAGCCCTCAGAGATGATTGCCCGCGCCGCGCACATCGAGGCAGAAGCGGCCCATCCTTACGTTTCTCGCGGCGGGCTGAAGCTGGCGCATGCCCTCGACGTCTTTGCTATCGACGTTGCCGGAAAGACGTGTCTCGATCTTGGCGCCTCGACGGGGGGCTTCACAGATGTCCTGCTCCGGAGGGGCGCGGCCCATGTCACCGCCATTGATGTCGGCCATGGCCAGCTTCACCCGAAGATCGCCGCCGACCCGCGCGTATCAGCCTATGAGGGCCTGAACGCCCGCGACCTTACCCGCGACCATCTCAAAGCTGCGCCGGATATCATTGTCTGTGATCTGAGCTTTGTGTCGCTGCACAAGGTGCTCCCCGTGCCGCTTTCCTTCGCTGCGGCGGGCGGCGTGCTTCTGGCGCTCTTCAAGCCCCAGTTTGAAGTCGGCCCTGAAAATGTCGGCAAAGGCGGCATTGTGACGGATGAGGACGCGGCCGCCCGCGCGCTCAGCGCTTTCCCTGAATTCCTGAGCGGTTGCGGCTGGCACGCGCAGGCGCCCATCCCCAGCCCGATAGAGGGCGGGGATGGAAACCGCGAATACCTGTTCATGGCAAAGCGAAGCGGCTAGTCCCGCCCGGCCACCGTAAACGGAACCTCGATCTCTTCGCTCGTCCCGTCTTCAAACTGCACACGGACCGTCACCGCAACGGCGCTGCCCGGGGTCAGGCTGTCGGGCGTGACACCGAAAAACATCATATGGTCGCCGCCCCGGACAAGGGCATGGTCGCCATTCGCCGGCACCGTAAACGCCTCCACCTGACGCATCGCCATCTTGCCGTCATCGCTCATCGAATGGGTGTGCAGTTCGACGGCCTGCGCAAACGGCGCCTCTGCGCCGACAATCGTCACCGCGCGCGGGCCTGCCGCGAAGGTTCCAAAGCCGGCGGTCACATCCCGCCCCGACGGCGGCACCAGGAGGCTGCCCTCCAGAAGCGCCAGTGATCCGGTGATAACGCCGCGGTCGACCATCTCAGCCGCGTCCGGGCCTACATCGCCGCCATGCATGCCGGCGTGATCATCCACGGCCATCTCGGCAGCAGGGGCGGTGGCGGTGTCGACCGCCGGGGCGTCTGCGGCCGGGGCGCATGCTGCAAGAGACAGCGCCGCAACTCCGGCGGCAAAGAGTAAAGATACGCGCATGGCAAAGCTCCGTTCAGATCCGCAGTTGGCCGGACTGAACCTTACCTTCCCGGCGGGGGCAACTCCGATTGTCGCCGCGCGTCAGCCTGTCTCAGTAGCCGTAAAGCTCTTCATCCTGTCCCCATCCATCCTGAACCTGCCACTCGCGGGAGCGGTCGTTCCAGCAGGCGGTCACCGGATCGCGCATCACCTGGCCATCGGGCATCCGCGTTTCGCGGTGGATGACCCGGCAATCGGCCCCGCCGCTGCTCTGCCCGCCGCCATACTGATAGCCGCCGCCGGGAGGATAGGACGGCGCCGGCGCAGGCGCGGGATAAGACGGATAGTTTGACGAAGGATAGCTCGACGCCGGATAGGGTTGCGGGGCGGGCTGAGGATAGGAATTGGGCGCCCCGCGCATCACTTCGGCCCCGCCATAGAGCCCCTGCGTCGTCTGCGGGATCGAGCCATAAGGCACAGAAGAATATCCGCTCACCGGCGCATAGGCGACCTGACAGTCGCCGCCCGACTTCTTGGCAAGGTCATTGCCGGCCAGGCCTCCGACAAGCGCGCCAAGCGTCGCGCCGACCGCCACCTGCCCGGAATTGGACCGGCTTTCCTTATAGGTGCGCGGCGGGCCACGGCGGCGATATTCGGTATAGTAGCGGTCATTGTCGATATTGTTGCCGATAGCTCCGCCAATCAGGCCGCCGACCACAGCGCCCACCACCGCGCCGGCCGTGCCATCGGATGATTTCTGGCGCTCGCACTGCACATTGCGCGGCGGCGCCGGATAGGAATTGTACCCGGATCCGTATTGCGCATGAGCCTCGCCGGGCAGGGAAACCGCAAGGAGGCTTACGCCGCAGGCGAGCAGGGCCATCTTCATCATCACCACACTCCTTGTTGGAGCGGCCGGAAGCCGCCTCGTGTTCATCTTACTCTTGCGTCTGCAAGCTGAACCGAAGCTGAAGGCGCCAGGTGACTGGACGGGGGACGCTGTCAGGCACATATTCTGCCCATGGGATGGCGCAAGACAGCCTCAAGAACCGCCGCGCGCGCCGGTTACGCTGCCGGGCAGGGGCTTCGCTCGGCCTGGTATACCGCGCAGATGCAGGCGGCCCGCGCCCGCGCCGAAGGCTTCAACCGGCCCGGCGAACCTGCTTTCCAGCCGAGCCACGGCAAGCCGGATCTGGCCGAGTTGCGCCGGGCGTTCTTTGATCTCTTCTTCCAGGACCGCGCCAATATCGAAGCCGGGCTGTATCCGCCGCCGCGTGAGCTGGATTTCGCCCGGCTGCCGGGCACCCTGAAATCGGCCCGCGCGTTCCAGGAAGATGTGATGGCCGTTGATCAGAGGCGTCTTGCCCGGGACGGCAAAGAACTGCAGCGGGCGCTTCAGGAAGATGGCAATTTCCTCCACCGCAACGCCAACCGCTACCCGGACTATTATCTTCAGAATTTTCACTATCAGAGCGGGGGCTGGTTCACCGATGAAAGCGCCCGGCTTTACGACACGCAGGTCGAGGCCCTTTTTTCCGGCACAGCCGACGCAATGCGCCGCGCCGCCCTTGCCGAAATCGCCAGGGAGCTCAAAGGCCGCGATCAGCGCCGGGCGAGCCTTATTGACGTTGCCTGCGGAAACGGTCGCTTCCTCGAAACCGTTTTGGGTGTCTGGCCCAGGCTGAACGTGACCGGGCTGGATCTTTCCCCCTCTTACACTGAAGCGGCGCGTGCGCGCCTTGCGCCCTGGCGGCAGGTCGACATCATTCAGGACATGGCCGAAGCCATGCCTGTGGAAAACGCGGGCTTTGACATCGCCGTGTCCATCTTCCTGTTTCATGAGCTTCCTCCGCGCGTGCGCCCGCTGGTGCTGGCAGAAATATTCCGCACACTGAAGCCGGGCGGCCTGTTTGTTCTGGCAGACAGCCTGCAGTTTTCAGACCGCCCGGCGCTTGACGGCCTGCTGGAGTTTTTTCCGCATGGTTTTCACGAGCCCTATTACAGAGACTATCTGGCATGGCCTCTCGATGACGCTCTGGGTGAGGCAGGATTTGTTAAGGAGTGTGGCAGGCTCGCCTTTCTTACGAAGGTAACCGCCTGGCGGAAGCCACACGCGTGACAACACTATTAAGTGTTTGCAATTAATCGTGTTTTTTCAGACACAGTCGGTCTCAATTGCCCTTTCATGACTGTATGGAAAGATGGCACACGGATGTTTCATGTCTATCTCCCTCCTGTGCCCGGCCACAAACCGGGCGCATCAATAAGGAGAAAGTAGATCATGAAACTTGCACTTGCGTCCCTTGCAGCAATCCTCGCAGCCACACCTGCCGCCTTCGCCCAGGGCGATGTCGAAATCAGCGGCGGTTACTCGAACTTTGATGTTGGCCCCGCAGAAGTTGGCGCCCTCACGGGCCGTGGCACATATTTCTTCAACCAGAATTTCGGTGTCGAAGGCGAAGCCTCCGTCGGCGTCAAAGATGATGATTTCGGCGTCGGTACGGTCGAGCTGGACCATTCGCTCGGCGCGTTCGGTGTCCTTCAGGCGCCCGTCAATGAGCGGATCAGCCTGTTCGGCCGTCTCGGTTACGCTTCCACAGAGCTCAGCGCCAATACCCCGGCGCTCAGCGCCTCTGCCTCTGACATCAAAGGCGTCTCTTATGGCGTTGGCGCCAAGTTCAACGCCAATGAGCGTTTCGGCATCCGCGGTGAATTCACCAAGCACGAAGGCGACCGCAACGATGCCGACGTTGTTTCCATCGGCGGCGTCATGCGCTTCTGATGTAATTCCACAGCTATCCTCCCCAAACACTTCCCCAGCGCAGTTGCGCTGGGGTTTTTTGTTTGTGGGCAGAAGAACGATTTTTCTGCCACATGAACGGTCTGTAATTAATCGTGTTTTTTCAGACACAGTGTAATGTCTTTCCTGTCACATAACTGCATTGAAAGGTGGCATACGGATTTTTCATTGCTATTTCGCCAGTGCGCTCAGCGCAGTTTTTTGGAGATAGCGTATAATGAAAATCGCACTTGCTTCCCTCGCCATTGCCCTCACGGTCGCACCGGCCGCTTTTGCTCAGGGTGATGTCGAATTGAGCGCCGGCTATTCGAACGTTGATGTCGGCTCTGCCGATCTCGGCGCGCTCACAGGCCGCGGCTCTTACTTCTTCACTCGCAATCTGGGTGTCGAAGGTGAGGCATCCATCGGCGTAAAAGACGATGATGTGGGTCTGGGCAAAGTCGAACTCGACCATTCTATCGGCGCCTTCGGCGTCGTGCGTGCTCCGGTCTCTGAACGTTTCCACCTGTTCGGCCGTGTTGGCTATGCCACCTCCGAACTGAGCGCCAGCGTTCCGGGCCTCGGCTCGGCTTCCGGTGATTTCGACGGCGTCGCTTACGGCGTCGGCGCGAAATTCTTCGCCACCGAGCGTTTCGGCATCCGCGGCGACTTCACGAAATATGAAGGCGACGATTCCGACGCCGACGTGATTTCGGTTGGCGCAGTGGTTCGCTTCTAAGCTTCCCCTGCCTCCCTGAACTGAAAAACCCGGCGCAGAACGCGTCGGGTTTTTTTCGGCTGGAGTGCCTTGATTAGAATGTGGGAATACGGCCGGTTGCCAGCCAGGGCAGACCGACCGCCAGGACGACTGAGACGACAAGCCCGATGGTTGCGCGCCCGATGTCCGTGGCCACATCGACAGCTGCTTCCCTCTTGTCGCGGAGGCCTGAGAAATAGGAAATCGCAATTTCCCGTCCGGCCAACAGCCCGAGAAATACCCAAGTCGTAGACATTGGCACATCGCTGATATCTTTGAAGATGAACAGGATGATCCCGTACATGAAGTCGATCAGGGTGGCGGCACGAATATCCGTCGTGTTTGTCTTGGAGGTAACAATTTTCTGTATTTCACCGCCGCGCGTCGCGAAAATCCAGGCGTGGAGCAGCAGCATGACCACAGTGGTGAAAATGAGCAGCGACGGAGCGAAGAAAACGTCGGTGCTATCGCCCGTCACCACCGTCTGGCGAGGCAGGAATACGAAAATGTTGGCGAGATCCTGAATCAGCCATTGTGACCAGAGAAACGCGGTGGAGCACCATTGTAGGATCACCCAGTAGACAGGCACGGGATTGTCCAGGGTCCGATGTATCCATCGTTCCCAGGAGTTTGCGACGGCAAGATAAACCAGCCCGCCCGCAAGAAGGGCAACGATATAGCCGACGCCGGACTTCATCAACATGTCGAACAGCACGCCTTCGGTTGCGCCACCACCGGTCATGACAAATATTGTCAGCACAAGGAATGTAGTCGAGACCGGAATGCCAAAGCGGGTAAGGATCAGAAGCGCGAGCGGCGGCAGAGCGTGCCACCACTGGATGCCCGCTTCTGGATAGGGAATACGGTTCAGCCGCCCATAGGCGATGTCGCTGTTCAGGACGAAGTACCCATACAACATGACCGCCACGATGATGGAGCAGGCATAGAGCCAGAGAACCCACCAGGGTCTGCGGCTGTTGGAGGACAGGAATGTGCCGAGTGTCTGGATCGCATCGTTTGCTACGATTGAATATGCGGCAATCAGAAAGCCAATAATTGCAAAAACTTCCACGCCACCCAAGGCCATAAACGTCTCCTTATCCCGCACGTTTCAAGTGCTGAGCGATCCGCTTAGCAGAGAGCCTCTCCGGAACGAACGGGGGTAAAATGAACAATTTATGATGATGCGCGAAAGCGGCTTCTGCGGACTTACCGCCCCGTCTGTCCCCGGTGACGCAGCTTGGCGTCTGCCAGCACGCAGGCGAGCATCGCTTCGGTCACGGGCACGGCGCGGATGCCGACGCACGGATCGTGGCGGCCAATGGTGCGCACGTCAACTTCCTCACCATCCCGCGTGATCGACTTTACCTCATTGAGGATGGAGGAAGTCGGCTTGATCGCAATCCGCACTACGATGTCCTGACCTGTAGAAACCCCGCCCGCCACGCCGCCATTATTGTTGGCGAGGAAACGCGGCGTGCCATTGCCCGCGCGCATCTCGTCGGCGTTTTCTTCGCCGCTCATCGAGGCGGCCGCAAAGCCTGCGCCGATCTCGACGCCTTTGACCGCATTGATGCTCATCATCGCGCCGGCAAGTTCGGCGTCGAGCTTGCCATAGACCGGCGCGCCCCAGCCGGCGGGAACGCCGGAGGCATGCACCTCGATGATGGCGCCGGCGGAACTGCCGGATTTGCGCACGCTGTCGAGATAGTCTTCCCATTGAGCGGCCATTCTGGCGTCCGGGCACCAGAAGGGGTTGTTCTGCGTTTCCGCCCAGTCCCAGCTTTCAGGGTCGATCATGTGCGGGCCGATCTGGACGACCGCCCCGCGGATCGTGATGTCCTCGCCGAGCGCGCGCCGCGCCACGGCGCCGGCGGCCACGCGGGCAGCGGTTTCCCGCGCCGAGGAGCGCCCCCCGCCGCGGTAGTCGCGCACGCCGTATTTCTGGTCATAGGCATAATCGGCATGGC
>JBKBRT010000031.1:0-18486 GCA_046291585.1 Hyphomonas sp. | reverse complement strand
CCGGGGCGGCGGATCTGCTCGGCGCGGACGGGTATCTGTTTGCGGCGCCGGAAAACCTCGCCAGCCTCACCGGCGAGATGAAGGAATTCTTTGACCGCTGCTACTACCCCGTCCTCGGGCGCATCGAGGGCCGGCCCTATGCCCTGATGATCGCGGCGGGCTCAGACGGCACCAATGCGGCCCGTCAGGCCGCCCGCATCTGCAAAGGCTGGCGCCTGAAGGAAGCCCAACCGCCGATGATTATCTGCACCCATGCTCAGACAACGGAAGAAATCCTCGCGGCGAAGGTGCTGGGGCTGGCGGAGTTGGAGACGTGCCGCGAGCTGGGCGCGGGAATGGCGGCGGGCGTTGGGGCGGGGATTTGGTGAGGGGGCATTCGCCGCACTCCGTAGGGTGCATTAAGCGCAGCGCAATGCACCTTGAGGCGGGGGAAGGTGGTGCATTGCGGCGTTTGGCCTTAATGCACCCTACGTTTTCTGACCTGTCCAGACACGCTATTGTAGAAATGCTTAAAGATCTTGGTCGCTACGCCGCAGCGCAAAGATAAGGTTGGAAACTATGTCTCAAGTGAAAAGTCCGATGGCGATGTTGGCTGATGCCGTTGCTGCGAACGATGCAGAAAAAGTAAAAGGCTTGCTTGCGAAATACCCTAATCAGCGTGAAGTTTTTACACCATTTGCAGGGGGGACCTGGTTACATTATGCCGCCCAAAAAGGAAGCAATGAAGTAGTCAAGTATTTGCTGACCTCGGGCATGGACGTAAACGTGCGCGACCGATCGCATGGTACAAATGCATTATGTTCGGCAGCCGATCAAAATAGAGTGGAAACTGTCAAGCTCTTGCTAGAGAAGGGGGTGGTCTTGGACACAAGCGCTTCCGTGAGAAACCCTCTCTTTGCGGCGATTGTTGGCCGTTCACCCGAAGTGGCGAAGCTAATTTTAGAAGCGGGCATCGATTCTAAGGTTAGATATAACAGCCCCACGATGAGTGATATGGACGCCGTTGCATTTGCTTTGATGCAGGGCGAACGAGAATGTGCCGAGATCATCGCCCGCTGGAACGCCGCTGGAGATGAGGTCGAGGTTAAACGAATTTTGATCGAGGCTGACAAAGTCGCTGAAAGGAATGTCCGCGGCTGAGCCAGAGGAAAGACGGCGCATTGCGGCCTTTGGCCTTAATGCACCCTACGTTGTTTACGCTTTTTGGTCCCTATGCCAGCTTGAATATGGCCAGTCTGGAATTTCGGCGACGAGGCCGTGCTTTACGGGATTTCCGTATACGTAGTTGATGCATGCTTCCAGGTCCCGTTCATCGCGGACCAGATGTTCCCAGAAGCGGCGTTGCCAGATGCCGCGTTCGCCCGGGCGGCGGCCTTGTGCGGGATCATCAGACCTTGCTACGGATTTCGAGAAGTTCAGCTTTATGAGGCGCCAGCGGGTCGAGAAATTGACGTCGCCTCCTGGCAGGGTCCAGATGCAATGGAGATGGTCTGGCAGCACGCATATCGCAAGCGTTTCGAACGGCCATGTTTTGCTTACGGTCTGGTAGGCCGTTCGCAGTTTTCCGATTTCGTCTGTGAGAAGACTGGATTGGCGGTTGGCGAGATTGACGGTGAAGAAATAGGTGCCGCCCGGCACGTAGAGACGGCGATAATCCGGCATGGCTGCTCCCCCACGCCCTATTGTAGGGTGCATTAAGCGAAGCGCAATGCACCATTTTTGGAGGGGTTGTTTGGTGCATTGCGCTTCGCTTAATGCACCCTACGGGTTTATCCCACCAACACCCGCGGCAATTTAAATGTCACCGTTTCGTCCGCCGTCTTCACGGTTTCCACCGTTACCTCAAACCGCTCCCTGCACGCCTCGATGACGCCCTGCACCAGGTCTTCGGGGGCCGACGCGCCGGCGGTGAGGCCGAGGGTGGTGACGCCGTTGAACCAGGACCAGTCTATGTCTTCGGCGCTGGCGATGAGCTCGGCGCGCGCCGCGCCCGCGCGCAGGGCGACTTCGACGAGGCGGACGGAGTTTGAACTCGTCCTTGCACCGATCACCAGAACAAGCTCAGCCCCCGGCGCGAAGACTTTGACCGCCTCCTGACGATTGGTGGTGGCGTAGCAGATGTCTTCCTTATGCGGCGTGGCGATGCCGGGGAAGCGGGACTGGAGGGCGGCGACGATGTCGGCCGTGTCGTCCACGCTGAGCGTTGTCTGCGTGATGAAAGCGAGGTTGGCGGGGTCGCGGGGCTGGAAACGCTGAGCGTCTTCCACCGTCTCGATGAGAGCGACGGAGCCTTCGGGGAGCTGGCCCATCGTGCCGATCACTTCGGGGTGGCCGGCATGGCCGATGAGGACGATCTCGCGGGCGGCATTGAAATGGCGCTCGGCCTCGACATGCACCTTGGAGACCAGCGGGCAGGTTGCGTCGACATAGATCATGTTGCGGCGGCCGGCCTCTGCGGGCACGGATTTGGGCACGCCATGGGCGGAGAAGATGACCGGGCGGTCATCGGGGCAGTCTTCCAGCTCCTCCACGAAAATGGCGCCCAGGGCCTCCAGGCGCTCCACCACATGCCGGTTGTGGACGATTTCATGGCGCACATAGACCGGGGCGCCCCATTTTTTCAGGGCTTCCTCGACGATCTGGATGGCGCGGTCCACGCCTGCGCAGAAGCCGCGCGGGGCGGCGAGGCGCAGGGTAAGCGGGGGTTTCGTCGTCATCTGGGGTATGTCTCCTGCGCCGAATGCGTTGCGCGGCGCCTGCAAGGCCTTTAACACGTTCGAGCTATTAGATGGACAGGCCTTTCACAAGGCCAAGATGGACACGCCGACGCATGCGCAGAATTGCCCTTATCCTCGCCGCTTCCCTCCTGGCCGCCACGGCGGTGACCGGCTGCCGCAGCCGCCTCGCCCAGAGCCTGGACAGCACGCCCAATGCCGGCCCCTGCCCGGTCATCGGCTCGGTCTATGATGCCGCGCGATATGTGAAATTTGCCGATGGCGCGGGCGAGCTTTACTCCGACATCGCGTTCACCGGCGAGATCACCGATGTGCGCATCTTCTGCCGCTACGTGGATGATAATCCGCTGGACGCCGAGATCGAGATCGATTTCGCCTTCGGCAAGGGCCCGCAGGCGCGCGGCGACAGCCACACCTATCCGTATTTCGTCGCCGTCACCCGCCGCAATGGCAAGGTTCTGGCGCGCGAGACCTTTGCGTCTGACGGCGAGTTTCGCGGCAAGAGCGTGGCCGGCAAGACCGAGCGGGTCAACCGGATCACCATTCCGCGCGCCGACAGCTCGATCTCGGGCGTGAACTTCGAGATTGTCGTGGGCTTTGAACTGACGCCCGAGCAGCTGGAATTCAACCGCGCCGGCAAGCGATTCCGCCTCGATGCGGGCGCGCGTCTCGCGGAGTAGGCGATGACGAGCCTCGCGAAGAACCTGTCTGCGGCCGCTGGCGCCGCCTTTGAGGCAATGGAGCTGGAGGCGCGCTTCGGCGAGGTGCGCCGCAGCGACAAGCCGGAGCTGGCCGATTTTCAGTGCAATGGCGCGATGGCGGCGGCCAAAGCGGCCGGGCGTAACCCGCGCGAGATTGCCGGGGAGATTGCCGCGCGGCTGAAAGAGCATGCCAGCGTGCTGTCGGCGGAAGTCGCCGGGCCGGGCTTTATCAATTTGCGGGTGTCGGATGCCGCGCTGACAGCGCGCGCCGAGCATGTGCGCGGGGACGCGATGGCGGGGGCGGAGAAAGCCGCTGACGCCGCCGTCACCGTGATCGACTTTGGCGGGGCGAATGTCGCCAAGCCGATGCATGTCGGCCATCTACGCTCTGCCGTGATCGGGGATACGCTGCAGCGGATCTGTCGTTTTCTTGGCGACACGGTGACCTCTGACGTACACCTCGGCGATTGGGGCCTCCAGATGGGCCACCTCGTTACCGAGCTCTGCGATGAGCAGCCAGGCCTCATCTATTTCGACGCCACCTATACCGGCCCCTACCCGGCCGAGCCGCCCGTCACCATCGATGATCTGGGCCGGCTTTATCCCCAGGCGAGCAACAAGGCGAAGGCCGACGCCGCCCGCAATGAGCGCAGCCAGCTGGCCGTGGCCGAGCTGCAGGCCGGCCGGCCGGGCTACCGCGCCCTGCTGCGCCATTTCATCGACGTCTCGATCGAGGCGCTGAAAGCCGACTATGGCTTCCTCAATGTGTCGTTCGACCTCTGGAAGGGCGAGAGCGATGTGGATGGCCTCATCCCCGGCCTCGTGGAGCGCTTCAAAGAAGCGGGCCTGGCCGAAGAGAGCGACGGCGCGCTGATCGTGCATGTGGCCCGCGAAGCCGACAAGAAAGAGATGCCCCCCGTCATGCTGGTCAACAGCCGCGGCGGCACAGGCTATCACACGACCGACCTCGCAACGATCCTCGACCGGATGGACACACTCAGGCCCACGCCCGAGCGGATGCTCTATGTGGTTGACCAGCGCCAGGCGCTGCACTTCGAGCAGGTGTTCCGCGCCGCCGATCTGCTCGGCCTGATCGCGGAAAACCGCCTCGAACATATCGGCTTCGGCACAGTCAACGGGCCGGACGGCAAACCCTTCAAGACGCGCGAAGGCGGCGTGCTGCGGCTGGCCGACCTTCAGGCGATGGCGATGGAAGAGGCGGAGAAGAAACTTTCCGCCGCCAACCTGCCCGCCGATATGGGCGCGGATGAGCGCTTTGATGTGGCCAAGAAAGTGGCCGTCGCGGCGCTGCGCTTCTCGGACCTGATGAACACGCGGACCACGAACTATGTGTTCGACCTCGACCGCTTCACCAGCTTTGAAGGCAAGACCGGGCCTTACCTGATGTATGCCGCCGTGCGGGTGAAATCAGTGCTGCGCAAGGCCGCCGAAAACGGCCATTCTGCGGGCAAGGTGGTGGTTACCGAAGATGCCGAGCGCACGCTTGTGTTACAGCTCGACGGCTTCGGCGCCGCCCTCCTCGGCGCCCGCGAAAAGCGGATGCCGCATATTCTGTGTGAACATCTTTATGGCTTGGCGCAGGCGTTCAGCAGCTTCTATGCGGCCCTCCCGATTGCGGCGGAATCCGATGCTGAAAAGCGCGCGAGCCGGCTGGCGCTGGCGGACAGCGTGCGCCACCAGCTGGAGACGGGGCTGGAGTTGCTCGGTATTGCTGTGCCGGAGCGGATGTAGGGGCACAAGATGTCGGATTTCGGCCTGCGGCCTCTATCCGACCTACGGGTAGAGTTGAATTGCGCCTCGTAGGTCGGATAGAGCGAAGCGAAATCCGACAAACACGGACGCCGCATTCAGGAGTCCGGCGCGTGATACCGTTTCCAGGTTGAATACGGCCAATCCGGAATCTCCGCCACATGGCCATGTTTGACCGGGTTGAAGTGGACGTAATTGATATGGTTCTCCAGGTCGCGGTCGTCGCGGATGGCGTGTTCCCAGAAGCGGTTTTGCCAGATTTTCTCATTCGGGGCGATCACGCCGGAAGCGCGCAGGCGGCGCGTGAAACCGGATTTCAGAAGTCTGAGGCGCGTTGAAAAATCCGCGTCGCCGGGCGGCAGCGTCCATATCATATGCAGGTGGTCGGGAAGCACGACGGCCGCCAGCGTGGAAAAGGCATGGTCCTGCTCCACATCGCGCCAGGATTGTCGCAGCGCCGCAACGTGATCGGTGAGCAGCCGGCGCGAGCGGTCCGCGAGATTGACCGTGAAGAAGTAGGTTCCTCCGGGAACATAGAGGCGGCGATAGGCGGGCATGGGGGCCAGTTTAATGGGGATCGGGGGCGCCGCAATCGGGATGGGTCCGGGGGACGTGGATGTTTGGGATCGGGGCGTCGGATTTCAGCCTTTGGACTCTATCCGACCTACGGGTGGTAGGGTGCATCATTCGGCACGCAATGCGCCGTCCCTGCTCTTATGTATTGGTGCATTGCGGCCTTGGGGCCTTAATGCACCCTCGCATTCTGGAGGACTGCTCATGGCCAAGGCGCTTGTTCCGGTTCCTGCCGCCCCGCCGGTGAAGAATTCGTCTCAGCAATGGGAGCTGGCCGCGCAATGGGCGCAGGGGTGGCGGATTGTGAAATGGTCGGTGAGCGCGGTGGTCGTCATCGCGGCGCTGATGGTGATTGGGCAGGGATACCTGTTTTACCGGCTGTTTGATGATGTCCATCCGCTGCTCGGCTATGCGTATATCCTGCTGCTGACGGCGGGGCTGGCGCTCCTGGTGGTGCGGCCGGTGATGGCGTTTCTGTCGATGCCGGTGGCGGCGAAACCGCCCGGCATCCTGATTGATCCCAAAGCGCCGGACCCCAAGGCGCTGGTCGCGCGGGTGCGCTATGACATCCGCTATCTGCAGATGCTGGCGGCAAACCCGGAAGTGCAGGCTGAGCGCGCGGCCATTGAGGAGGCCATCTCCAAGGGCCGGGCGCTGGCCGCCCGCGCGGGGCGGGCCACGCCGCAGGAGGCGCTGGGAATTTCCTCTGAGCTGGAAACGTTTGAGCGCGCGCATATCGAAGCGTTGCTCGCGCCGCTCGACAAGCGTGTGAACCAGATTATCCATGCCGAGGCGGTTGGCGTGGGCGTGGCCACAGCGCTTTCGATGAATGGCACGGTCGACGCGTTCATCGTGCTGTGGCGAAATGCCAATCTCATCGCCCGCATCTCGCGCATCTATTTCGGGCGGCCGCATCTGATGGGCAGCCTGCGCATCCTGCGCGATGTGGCCGCCATCGTGGTCGCCGCCCGGGCGCTGGAGGATGTGACGGATCTGACTGGTGACGTGGTGGGCAGCCTGCTCGGCCGGATGGGCGGGCTGATCGCCGGGCCGGTGATGGATGGCGGCATCAATGCGATGATGACGCTGAAGCTCGGCTATCTCGCCAAGCGTCGCTGCCGCAGCTTCAAGGGCTGGACGGCGGGCCAGGCGGCGGCGATTTCCGAAGGCGCGCTGCGGGAAGTGAAAGCCGAGTCCGGCTCGGTCATCACCGATCTGATGAAGCGCGTGGGCGGGCTCACCACCCATGCCACCCGCGCCACCGAGCGCGTGATGGCAGGCTCGCGCAGCACCTGGGAGCTGATCCGCAGCTGGTTTGGCGGCGGGCGGCCGGTGGGCAGCTGACGGCTATTTGATCGCTGCGTCAGATGCGCAGGTGGACAGGCCTGCCCGGCTTGGCTCAGATGGCCCGTGGTGGGATCAAGGCTGACCGGGCGGTGCACATGTGGCTGCGCAGAACTCTCGTCTATGTCTCACTGCTGATCATGCTCGCCGCGCTCTGGCTGGGTGTGGCGATCTTCGTGACGCTGAATGATGACGGCATCCCTGAGCGCAGGGAGGCGGCCGCAGAGAGCCTGCCCGCCGCGCAGGCGCCGCTCAAGCTGATGATCTGGAATATCGGCTATGCGGGCCTGGGCGAAGAATCCGATTTCCAGACCGATGGGGGTGAGATGCTGCGCCCGCCCAGCCGCAGGGCGGTGGAGAAAAACCTCGCCGGCATCCAGGCCGTGCTGCGCGAGGAAGCGCCGGATATCCTCCTGATGCAGGAACTCGCCGCGCCGGGTTTCCTCAATCACACTGTCGATGTGCTCTCGGGCGTGAAGGAAGCGCTGCCCGGTTATGGCATGGTGTTCTCGTCTGACATCCGCACGCGTCTGCTGCCCGGCCCGCTCGGCCTTCGCCATGGGCTGGGCACATTCGCGAAGGTGGCCGGGGAGCGCACGAAGCTGATGCGCCTCACCGAAGAGCCCGAGCCGATCATGGGCTTCATCCAGCGGCGCTATCATGTGCAGGTCACAGAGCTTGACGTGTCCGGCGCGCCCTGGGTGATCCTCAATGTCCACCTCTCCGCCTTTGATGAGGGCGCGGGCACGCGGATGCGCCAGCTGCGGGAGGTGCTCGATTATGCCCAGTCCCATTATCAGCAGGGCAAGGCCGTGGTCCTCGGCGGAGACTGGAACATGCGCCTCGCCGAGACGGACTTTGCCTATCAGAGCGATGAGAGCGCCCTTTTCTGGGTGCATGATTTTCCGCAGGATGAGCTGCGGCCGGGCTGGCGAATTGTGATCGATCCAGCCGTCCCGACAACCCGCACCAATGAGCAGCCCTACACGGCCGGGGTGAACTATACGACGATCATAGACGGCTTCATCGTGTCCCCGAATGTCACTGTGGATGAAGTCCGCGGCATTGATCTGGGCTTTGCGATTGCCGACCATCAGCCGGTGGTTGCGACGTTCCGCCTGACCGGGCCGGAAACGGAAGACCCCGCCGCCCCGGCGGAGTGAGGCGTTCACCCGGCAAGAGACTTGCGCATTTCCCCGGACGCGCAAGAATCGGGTCGCAGGTCGCGCGGGCCTCTGGCATCCCCGCCGCAACACATATGCCAGCTCAAGAGGACGCCCGACATGCCCACCCAGACCGAGAAACTTGCCCACTTCGCCAGCCTCCATGCCGCCCCGCAGCCACTGGTGCTGGTGAACATCTGGGACGCCGGGTCGGCCCGCACGGTGGCCGCCGCCGGCGCCAAAGCACTTGCCACGGGCAGCGCCTCAGTCGGCGGCGCGCTCGGCTTTGCCGATGGCGAGGCTGTCCCGCTCGACCTGGTGCTCAGCCATGCCGCGCGCATCGCAGCATCGGTGGACCTGCCCCTCTCAATCGACTTTGAAGCCGGATACGCCGCCTCCGCAGACGGCGTCGCAGAGAACATCCGCCGCGTCGTGGCCACAGGCGCGGTCGGCATCAACCTTGAGGATGGCTACCCCGCCGGCGATGGCGAGGGCATCCGGCCCCTTGAGGAAGCCGCCGCCCGCATCAAGGCTGCCCGCGCGGCCGCTGACAGCCTCCTGCCCGGCTTCTGGATCAATACGCGCACCGACATCTGCCTCAACGCAAAACCAGAAGACCACGCCGCCCATATCAATGACGTGATCGCCCGCGGCAAAGCCTATGCCGAGGCGGGCGCCAGCAGCTTCTTCGTGCCCGGCCTGCGGGATCTGGCCCTGATCGCGCAGGTCTGCGCGGCGTGCCCCCTGCCGGTGAATGTCATGGCCGGGCCGGAGGCGGGCGGCTTCGGCGCGCTGGCAGAGGCAGGCGTGCGCCGCATCAGCTATGGCCCGTTTCCGTGGCGTGCGGCGATGGCAACGCTCACTTCCTTTGCACAGTGCGCCGCCAAAGCGGCCTGACGCGCACCGGCCCTTGCCGCGCCTCAGAATCCGGGCTAGCTCACGGCCATATATTCTCTTCCGGGAGAGAGCGGCATTCGGTAGCCGCCGCCGAAGGCGCAACCGCCCCGGAAACGCTCAGGCAAAAGGGCCGGAAGAGGATCAACACGCTGGAAAGAGGCTGAAATACGCCTCGCCGAAGGAGCAAGCCTGTCCTTCGACTTTGCTCAGGATTGAGCAGTCGATGCCGGGCGGAATCTCTCAGGCGCCCGGACAGCGGGGGCGACGGATCAGAGCAGCGCGTCCACGCGCTGCGCCGTCACTCTATGAAAGGGCGCCATGTCAGAGGCCTCGACTGAACAGCTGAAGCGCACGCCGCTTTACGACTCCCACGTCAAGATGGGCGGCAAGCTCGTGGCCTTTGCCGGCTATGAAATGCCAGTCCAGTTTGAAGGCGTGATGGCCGAACATATCTGGACGCGCACGCAGGCGGGCCTGTTTGACGTCTCGCATATGGGCCCGTGCTTTCTCACGCTGGAAGCGGGCATTGGCGGAGGCGACGCCGCCCATGCCGAGATTTCGGCGCTGGTCGAAACTCTTGTCCCCTCCGACATCACCAGCCTCAAGCCCGGCCAGGCGCGCCTCACCGTGTTGCTTAACGAGGACGGCGGCATCCTGGATGATCTCATCATCACCCGCCCCCTCGGCGACGCGGCCCAGGGCACGCTCTACATCGTCGTCAACGGCGCCATGAAGGAGCAGGACTGGGCGATCTTCGAGAAGGCGCTGGCCGGCAAGGCCGTGCTGACGCGCGCCGACGACCGCATCCTCTTCGCCCTGCAGGGCCCCAAGGCCGTGGACGTGATGGCCGACTTCTTCCCCGGCTGCGAAGAGCTCACCTTCATGCACCACATGCCGTTTGAAGTGAACGGCCAGCGCTGCATCGTCTCGCGCTGCGGCTATACCGGCGAGGACGGCTTTGAAGTGCTGATCCCGGCCGAAGCCGGCCTGCCGCTGATCGAAGAGATGTATACGGACGAGCGGGTCAAACCCATCGGCCTTGGCGCCCGCGACTCTCTGCGTCTGGAAGCTGGCCTCTGCCTTTATGGCCACGACCTCAATCCGGAAATCTCCCCCATCGAGGCAGACCTTGCCTGGGTGATCCAGAAGCGCCGCCGCGAGGCGGGCAACTTCCCCGGCGCCGAACGTATCCTCCGGGAACTGAAGGACGGCCCGGCGAAAAAACGCGTCGGCATTCGCCCGCTGGAGCGCGCCCCGGCGCGGGAAGGGGCCGAAATTCAGGTAAATGGCGAGACCATCGGCGTGGTCACCTCCGGTGGCTTTGGCCCCACCTATGACGCGCCCGTCGCGATGGGCTATGTGGCCGCCGCCCATGCCGCGCCCGGCACAAAGATCGACCTCATCGTCCGCGGAAAGGCCCGGCCCGCCGAAGTGGCCGCCCTTCCGTTCGTTCCCCAAAACTATAAACGCTAAACCCACAGAGGCACGCACATGACCACCTACTACACCAAAGATCATGAATGGGTTCGCGTCGAAGGCGACACCGGCACTGTGGGCATCACCTCCTACGCCGCCGGACAGCTCGGCGATGTCGTCTATGTTGAGCTTCCCGAAGCGGGCGCGAGCCTTGCCAAGGGCGACGGCTTTGCCGTTGTCGAGAGCGTGAAAGCCGCTTCGGACGTGTACGCCCCTATCTCAGGCGCCGTTCTGGAAGCCAATACCGGGCTGGCCGACGCGCCCGAAAAGGTCAGCGAAGCCGCCGAGAGCGAGGCCTGGTTCGTCCGCGTCAAGATTTCCAACAAGGCCGATCTCGATGGCCTGATGGATCTGGCCGCCTACACTGAATATTGCGAAGGGCTGTAATCCATGCGCTACCTGCCGCTCACGCCAGAGGACCGCGCCAACATGCTGGCGACCATCGGCGCGAAATCTGTCGATGATTTTTATACGGACGTTCCAGCTGCTGCCCGCCTGAAGGGCAAGGTTGGCGGCCTGCCCGACCATCAGGGCGAGCTGGCGGTTGAACGCCACCTCACCAAGCTGGCGGCGAAAAACCGCTCGGCCTCCTCCGGTCCGTTCTTCGTCGGCGCCGGGGCCTACAAGCATCATGTGCCCGCCACGGTCGACATGATCATCCAGCGCTCGGAATTCCTGACGACCTACACGCCCTACCAGCCTGAAATCGCGCAGGGCACCCTACAGACCCTGTTCGAATTCCAGACGCAGGTTGCGAGCATGACCGCCATGGATGTCGCCAACGCGTCCATGTATGATGGCTCCACTTCCTGCGCCGAAGCCGCCGTGATGGCCGCGCGCGTCACCCGCCGCAAGAAGATCATCCTCTCGGGCGGCCTCCACCCGCATTATGCTGCCGCCACGCGCCTTCTGGCCGAGGCCCAGGGCCTCACCGTGGTTCAGCTGCCCGCCGCCATTGATGGCGAGGGAGAGCTGGCAAAGGCCGTAGACGGAGAAACCGCCTGCGTCATCGGCCAGAGCCCGAACGTGTTCGGCACGGTAACCGATCTTTCTGCTGTGGCCGACGCGGCCCATGGCAAAGGCGCGCTGCTCGTCTCGGTATTCACCGAAGCCGTCAGCCTCGGCCTCGTTACCCCGCCCGGCGAAATGGGCGCAGACATTGCCGCTGGTGAAGGCCAGTCGCTTGGCAACGGCCTCAATTTCGGCGGGCCGTATGTGGGCCTCTTTGCCTGCCGCGAAAAGCTCGTGCGCCAGATGCCCGGCCGCCTCTGCGGCGAAACGGTGGACGCCGATGGCAAGCGCGGTTTCGTGCTGACGCTCTCGACCCGCGAGCAGCATATCCGCCGCGACAAGGCGACCTCGAACATCTGCACAAACTCCGGCCTCTGCGCCCTCGCCTTCACGTCTCACATGACGCTGCTGGGCGGGAAGGGCCTCAAGCAACTGGCTGAACTCAACCATGAAGCCGCCATTGAGCTCGCCGATGCGCTCGGCGCGGTGAAGGGCGTCGAAATCCTCACCCCGCGCTTCTTCAACGAGTTCGCCATCCGCACCCCGATGGACGCAGAAGCCGTCCTCGCGATGCTGGACGAGGCCGGCGTTGTCGGCGGCGTGCGCGCCTCGCGCCTCTTTCCCGGCGACCATCTGGGCGACGTGATCCTGGTGGCTGCCACTGAATGCACGACGGCGGATGATATCGCCGCCTATACCGATGCTCTGAAGGAGATCATCTGATGTCCATGAACTCCACCGGCCGCCCCACGGCGCCCACCGCCGTCTCCACCGCCGCCATCGAGACCATCTCCGGCTCGCGCGGGCTTCTTCAGCATGAAGACCTTCTCTTCGAGATCGGCACGCCCGAGACCACCGGCGTTGACCTGCCCAAGCCCAAAGGCCTCAAATCCCGTCTCGGCGGCGTCGCCCGCAAGACGGACACCGGCCTGCCCGGCCTCTCCGAGCCTCAGGCCGTTCGCCATTATATGCGCCTCTCCCAGAAGAATTATGCCATCGATCTAGGCCTCTTTCCGCTGGGCAGCTGCACGATGAAGCACAATCCGCGCCTCAATGAAAAGATGGCGCGCCTGCCAGGCTTTGGCGACATTCACCCCCTCCAGCCGCAGGCAACCGTTCAGGGCGCGCTGCAGCTGATCGATGAACTTGCCACCTGGCTCAAGGTCCTCACCAATATGCCGTCTGTGGCGATGAGCCCGAAAGCCGGCGCGCATGGCGAGCTGTGCGGCATGCTGGCCATCCGCCAGGCGCTGATCGCGCGCGGCGAAGGGGAAACCCGCAAGCGCGTGCTGGTGCCCGAATCCGCCCACGGAACAAATCCGGCAACAGCGGTTCAGTGCGGCTTCCTCGTGGACGAGATCAAGGCCGACAAGCGCGGCCGCGTCGACATGGCAGACCTCAAGGCGAAGCTTGAAATGTCCGATGATGTCGCTGGCATCATGCTGACCAATCCCAACACCTGCGGCCTGTTTGAAACCGACATCCGCGAGATTGCCGACCTGATCCACGCCGCCGGCGGATACTTCTACTGCGACGGGGCAAACTTCAACGCCATCGTCGGGCGCGTGCGCCCGGGCGATCTTGGCGTCGACGCCATGCACATCAACCTGCACAAGACCTTCTCCACCCCTCATGGCGGCGGCGGCCCCGGCTCTGGCCCTACCGTCTTCTCCGACGCGCTGGCGCCGTATGTGCCCGTGCCGTTCGTCACCAAAGATGATGACGGTATCTACCGCCTCGTCGAGCAGGTGGACGGGGAAGCCAGCGAAAGCTTTGGCCGCATGGTCGCCTTCCATGGCCAGATGGGCATGTTCGTGCGCGCGCTTGCCTATATCCTCAGCCACGGCGCCGACGGCCTGAAACAGGCGGCCGAAGACGCCGTGCTCAACGCCAACTACATCCAGGCCCGTCTGAAACACGTCATGAGCCCCGCCTTTGACGGCTATTGCATGCACGAGGCGCTGTTCTCCGACGCCTTCACCGCAGACGGCATCGAAACCATCGACATCGCCAAGGCCCTCATCGACGAAGGCTACCATCCGATGACGATGTATTTCCCCCTCGTGGTTCACGGCGCGATGCTGATCGAGCCGACGGAGACCGAGTCCAAGGCTGAGCTCGACCGGTTCTGCGACGCGCTGGAATCCATCGCCCGTCGCGCCGCGCAAGGGGATGACACGCTGAAGGGCGCGCCCTACCTCGCCCCGATGCGCCGCCTCGACGAGACGCGCGCCGCCCGCAAGCCGGTGCTGAAATGGACGAGCGAAGAACCCAGCAAGCTGGCCGCCGAATAGGCAGCGCCTTCCGGCCTCACTCAGACTTCACGGGCACGGCGGCTGTTGGGAAACAGCCGCCGTCTCACCATCCGGAAGAGAGACAATGCGGGCCGCTCCACCAGCATGTAACCGATCCAGCCCGCCAGCAGCGCCCCGAGGAATGCGGCGCTGACATAGAGCAGGTCGTCCAGCAGGCCGGGGCTGCCCAACACCAGGGGCGCGGCCCAGTCGCCCGCCCCCGCCAGCCAGCGCTGGGCAAAGATCAGCCCGCCGATGGCAAAAATGTGCCCCAGATAAATCGAGTAGGACCAGTCGCCGATATGGGCGCCGGAGAGGTAGAGGCGCTCCAGTGGCGCGCGCAGGGCGTAGACCAGGCCCGGCGCGAACCGGCCGCCCAGCCAGCCGAGCCCCAGAAAGCCCGCCGCAGCCAGAAGCCCGGCGCCGACCGCCATCGCAGTTGCCCCCTGGCGCAGGTCCGCCGCGCTCGCCGGGGAAAGCCCCTGCATCTGGTAAACCGCCGCGCAGGCGATCACCGCAGCGGCAACCGGCACCAGCCAGACCAGTCGCCCATGATGTTCCAGCCCCGCAATGCCATAGACCAGCAGCGCGCCGGGGAGGCCAAAGGCCAGCACCCGGCCCCATTGGTAAGTGTAATCGGTGATCTCTCCCTGCAGGCAGAGATTTGCCGTGAACCAAAGCGCGGCGCCAAGCGTTAGCAATCCTGAGCGGGCGACAAAGCCCGCGCTGACCATCAGGCCGATCATTGCCCCGAAGAGGAATTCCATCGTCAGGGGGTGAATGGCGAGGGTCAGCAGATCGGTTGCGTAGGGCTGTGACAGGCCGAACAACGACGCGGCAATAATGACGGCGCCCCAGACCAGCAGGGCGACAGGCAGCGCCGCGCGCGGCAGCATCAGCAACCCGGCAAAGATGACGTAGAAATACATCTCATGCATCAGCGTCCAGCCAAGGCTGAGCACCGGCAGGTCAGCCTGGGGCACCAGCAGGAAGGATCTGATCAGGAACGCCCCGCCTTCGCCCTGCTGGATCGCGCCGCGCCAGGCCGGATCGTTCGCATCCGGAACATGAAGAAAAATATAGTAAGCCGCCGCCAGCGACGCGGCCGCCCACCAGAGCGGATAGATGCGCGTGATGCGGGCGAACAGGAACTCGCCGACCCCCGCCACGCCCGGCTCTGTCCTGCGCGTTACCCAGACCATGATGAATCCGGAGATAACAAAAAACAGGTCCACCCCCGCATAACCGCTCGCAAAAACGCCGCCGAGCAGGCCGGACGTTGAATTTTGCGGGGTCGCAGTGAGAAGCTGTAAACCCCAGGCGTGATAGAACACCACAAGCAGAGCCGCGATGCCGCGCAGAAGCTGGATAGACTGAAGCTTCATGTCCGGCGGGGCCAACTCTCTGTACGCTAAGGCTCAATTTTTCGAAGGTGTAGCAATGAGGTCACGCCCTTGCCAGACTTTCGACACATCTGAAGCGTTACTCTGGTATCCAACAACTCCAAACCTATGTTGATCGCCATGACCCCCGAACCCGCGCCCCTTCTGAGCCAGCCCGTTTATCTGCCACCCAAGCCCATTCGCGTTCTGCGTGATGGGGTCAATGTCGCCGCGCGCCAGCTGCTTGCGGTGTCAGGCCTTGGCATGATTGTGCTCGCCGTGCCGGTCGGGATCGCGACGCCGTTCATTCCGATCGGTCTGCCGCTGGCGATCGTGGGTGTGGTGCTGCTCGGCCGCAACGCCGTCTGGGGCCGCCGCTGGATGGAGAGCATCCTGGCACGTCACCCGCGGGTCGAGCGTCTGGCGCCCAACTGGCTGATGCGCAGCGTGTTCGGCCGCGAAAAACGGCTTGTGTCAGAATAACCCGTCAACGGGCCAATTCTGCCCTCCAGCCCTTGCAAGCCTGAGCAAACTTTGCCCTGATAGGGCCAAGGATTAGCTGAGTTGCGGGGCATTGATGAACAAGCTGCTGTTGAGCGGGGGCCTTGGGCTTTGCCTGGTCTTAAGCGCGTGCGGAGGATCGGGTGACAGCGAGAAGCCCGACGAAACATCCCGCGTCTTCGATCCGTTCCCCTCCACCTACACCGCCTATCCCTCCGGCGCGACGCTGATCACCGGCGCCACGGTTCTGGATGGCAAAGGCGGCCTCATCGAGGGGGGCAATGTCCTCATCGAAGGTGGCAAGATCACCGCCGTGGGCGCCGACGTGACCGCCCCGGAAGGCGCGGCCACGATCAACGCCGCCGGCAAATGGGTCACCCCCGGCATTATCGATAATCACAGCCATCTGGGCGCCTATCCCTCGCCCGGAGTCGAAGCCCATGGCGATGGCAACGAGATCTCCGGCCCGGTCACGGCCGAAGTCTGGGTCGAGCATTCTGTCTGGCCTCAGGACCCCGGCTTCACCCGGGCGCTGGCGGGCGGCATCACCTCGCTGCAGATCCTGCCGGGCAGCGCCAACCTCTTTGGCGGACGCGGCGTGGTTCTGAAGAACGTCCCGGCACGGACCGTCCAGGCAATGAAATTCCCCGGCGCCCCCCACACGCTGAAGATGGCCTGCGGGGAAAACCCCAAGCGCGTCTATGGCTATGGCCGGGGCGCCTATCCGGGCGGCGCGCCCTATTCCCGCATGGGCAATGTCGCGGGCTACCGTACCGCCTGGATCCAGGCGCGCGACTACAAGAAGAAATGGGATGCCTTCATTAACGGGGAAGGCGATGAACCTGCCCGTGATCTGGAACTGGAAACCCTCGCCGGGGCCCTCTCGGGCGATATCCTCGTCCACATGCACTGCTACCGCGCCGACGAGATGGCCTTGATCCTCGATCTCTCCAAGGAGTTCGGCTACAAGGTCGCCTCCTTCCACCATGCGGTCGAGGCCTACAAGATCGCCGACAAGCTGGCCGAATACGGCACCTGTTCGTCGATGTGGGCCGACTGGTGGGGCTTCAAGATGGAAGCCTATGACGGCATCCGCGAAAACATCCCGATGGTCCACAATGCCGGGGCCTGCGCCATCGTCCATTCCGACAGCGAAGTCGGCATCCAGCGCCTCAATCAGGAAGCCGCCAAGGCCTGGTCGGACGGCAAGCGCGCCGGCATCGACATCCCCATCGAAGTGGCCTGGCAATGGCTCTCGCTCAACCCGGCCAAATCCCTCGGCATCGACGCCAGGACCGGCAGCCTCGAGCCCGGCAAGATGGCCGATGTCGTCGTCTGGTCGGCCAATCCGTTCAGTGTCTACGCCCAGGCCGAGAAGGTCTATATCGACGGCGCCCTGATGTATGACCGCGAAGACCCGGCCCTTCAGCCTGTCATGGATTTTGAACTTGGCCAGCCCGGCGAAGGAAACCGTAAATGATCCGTCCTCTGATCCTTTCCCTTGCCGCGCTCTGTCTTGCCCCGCTTGGCCTCGCCCAGCCTGTCGCCATCCTCGGCGAAAAGGTCTGGACCGGGACGGCGCAAGGCACCCTCACCAATGGCGTCGTCGTGATTGATGACGGCAGGATCGTCTCTGTCGGCACCAGCGTGCCCGCCGGCATGGCGCAGGTTGAGGCCAAATGGGTCACCCCCGGCCTCATCTCGGCTTTCTCGCGCACCGGCATTGCCGAAGTGCCCGGCGAAAAATCTGCCAATGATATCGGCGCGGGCGCCTCGCCTTTCTCCGCCGCGCTCAACGCCGCCGATGGCTTCAATCCCGACACCACCTCGATTGCCATCACGCGGCTGGAAGGCTTCACGCGCATCGCCGTGGCGCCGGACGCCCGCTCGAAACTCTTCGCCGGTCAGGGCTTCCTGGCCGATACCAGCGCCCAGCCCGGCTCCATCTTCAAGCAGCGCGCCTTTGCCTTCCTGGTGCTGGGCGAGCGCGGCGCGTCGCTTTCGGGCGGCTCGCGGCCGGCGGCCTGGGCGGCCCTGCGCGGCGCCTTTGATGATGTGCGTTTCTTCACCGCCCGCTACATGACGCACAATGACGGCAACGTGCTCACCCGGATGGACGCGCAGGCGCTGATGCCGGCCGTGCGCGGCGAGCAGCTGATCCTGATCGAAGCCCACCGGGCGAGCGACCTTGAAGCCATCATGGACTTCAAACAGCAGAATGCCGGACTGCGCGTCGCTATCGTCGGGGCCGATGAAGGCTGGCGCGTAGCTGACAGGCTCGCGGCAATGAACATCCCCGTCATTGTGGACGCCTTCTCAAACCTCCCGGCCAGCTTCTCCCAGCTTGCGGCCACCAGCGAGAACGCCGCCCGCCTCGCAGAGGCCGGCGTCACCGTCGCCATCGTGAACCTTGGCGACAGCAGCCTTCAGGCCCGCCTCGCCCCTCAGGTCGCGGGCAATGCCGTCGCCAACGGCCTGCCCTTCGATACGGCCATGCAGGCGCTGACGACTGCCCCGGCTGCGATCTTCGGCATGGAGGGCCTCGGTGTCCTGGCGCCCGGCGCCCGCGCCGATGTCGTGGCCTGGGACGGCGACCCGCTGGAGATCACCTCGGCCCCGACGGCCGTGTTCATCGACGG
>JBKBRT010000030.1:0-18577 GCA_046291585.1 Hyphomonas sp. | reverse complement strand
GTGGCCAATACCGGCCTGCCCGATTCCAGACAGCTGGCCCCGCAGATGTCGGAAATGCTCGGCATGCTCTATCCGCAGGTGCCCGTGCCCAGCGCCAAAGATGTCGGCGACGCCTTCCGCTCCGGCGCACCCGGCGCCTTCCTCTTCTGGATCAAATATGCCGCTGAAGCGCCGGACTTTTCCGTCCGCGATGTCTTCGGCCTGCTGTCGGACATTTCAGACGCCGCCGTGCTCGATGGCTATGAGGCTCCGTTCCCGGACGAAACCTATCTCGCCGGTGCCCGCCGCTTTCCCTCGCTTGTGCCGCTTCTGCCCCATGGCGCCGAAGAGCGCGCGAAGAACGACGCCGCCTGGGCCGTGCTGGAAAAGTTCGAGAAACCCGTCCTCACCGCTTTCGCTGACGACGACCCCGTCACCAAAGGCGGCGAAGCTGCCTTCCAGACCCGTATCCCGGGCGCGAAGGGACAAAACCACGTCACCATCTCCGGCGGCGGCCACTTCCTCCAGGAACACCGCCCCGAAGCCTTCAGCGACGCCATCATCGCCTTCATCCGCGCCAACCCCTGACGCCCCGCCCTCTGCAGAACTCCGGCTTTCTGCAGACCCTCGGCACCCCTTCCCCAGCGTCGGGGCTCCCAAGACCGCTTACCGCACGTTAAACCGGCCTCAGACCTGTTTAAACTTGAGGAGCGCGGGCAATGGCAAAAGGTGATTTTCCGGTCCTGATCGGCGTCGGCCAGGCGATGAGCCAATGGGACGGCAAGCAGGGCGCAGACGGCGCCCCCTCGCCCCTCTCCCTGATGGCAGACGCCTCCAAAGCCGCCCTCGCCGACACCGGCGCCCCCGGCATCGCCGGCGCCATTGATGCCCTCGCCGTCGTGCGCATCTTCGAGGACTCCGTCCCCGGCGACCGCCACCCCCACGGCCACAACACCAACCTCCCCGGCACGCTGGCCCGCGAAACCGGCACAAACCCCGGCTACCTCCTTTACGAAACCGTCGGCGGCCAGAGCCCCCAGGCCCTCGTCAACGAATTTGCCCGCCGTATCCATGACGGCGAATTCGAAGCCGTGCTCATCTCCGGCTCGGAGGCCAACCGCGCCTCCAAGGGCGCCCGCAAGCACGGCGTCGACATCAACTGGGCCGATGAAGACGCCCGCGCCTATGAAGACCGCGGCCTTGGCCCGATGATGCTCTCGCGCGGTGAGATCAAGCACGGCCTCGTCACGCCCGCCTATTTCTACGGCCTGTTCGAAAACGCCATCGCCGCCCGTGAAGGCCGGGGCCGCTCCGGCCAGCGCAAGGCCATGGCTGAGCTCTTCCAGCCCTTCTCCGCCACCGCCGCGAAAAACCCCTGGTCGCAGTTCCCGCAGGAGCATTCGGTCGAGTTCCTCTCCACCCCCTCGCGCGAAAACTACGAGTATGCCGACCCCTTCCTGAAATGGTTCATCGCCCAGGACGCCGTCAACCAGGGCGCCGCCGCAATCCTCGTCTCCTCCTCAAAAGCAGACGAACTCGGCGTCCCCGAATCCAAACGCATCTACCTCCATGGCGGCGGCGAAGCGGGCGACGATCACATCTCCGTCCGCCCGGTGCTGGACCGCTCCTGGGCCATGGACACCGCCGTCTCCCGCGCCCTCGCCCAGGCCGGCAAATCGAGCGCCGACATCCACCATCTCGATCTTTATTCCTGCTTCCCCTGCGCCGTCTTCTCCGGCGCCGCCGCGCTTGGGCTGGACTGGAAGACCGACAAGCGCCCGCTCACCCTCACAGGCGGCCTCCCCTTCTTCGGCGGCCCGGGCAATAACTACTCCCTGCACGGAATAGCTGAAATGGTCGCCACGCTGCGCAGAAACCCCGGCGATACCGGCCTCGTCCTCGCCAATGGCGGCTGGATGACCAAGGAAGCCGCCGGCGTCTACTCCACCGCCAAACCGGCCAAATTCACCCCCGCCGAAAAAGGCGCCAAGCCTTCCCAGCAGGTAGAAATCGCCACGGAAACCTGCGAAGGAACGCTGGAAACCTTCACCGTCACCCATGGCAAGGAAGGCCCCGAGCGCGGCATCATCTTCGCCCGCCTCGCCGACGGCCGCCGCGCGATCGCCAACAATGCCGACGCCGCCACTCTCGCCGTCTTGCGCGAAGACGCCAGCCCCGTGGGCCGCAAGGTCGCCATCACCGTTGAGGGCGAAACCGGCACCTTCGTCTTCGCCTGACACGCCAAGCCCCCGGCGTCCGTCAGACCCGTGCTGACAGGCGTCGGCAGAGCGCGGCCCCTACATAGGCTCTGTACGGACGACCGCCAGATCCGGGAACACCGGATCGCGCTTTTCAGCGCGCGCGGCAAACGCCTCGGCCATGTGCGGGGGCGGGAACATCGCGGCATTCCACACGCCGATATAGTCCAGCGTATCGGCCGTATTATGATCCCGGCCATAATTGATCAGCACTTTCGATCCCGTCACCGCAACCGGGTTCTTCGAGGCAATCTCGCGCGCCGTCTCCATCACATAGGCCAGCATCGCCTCCTGCGTGTCGAACACATCGTTGACCAGGCCGATTTCCTTGGCCTTGGCCGCATCAATCCGCCGCCCGGTATAGGCCAGTTCCTTCACCCAGCCTTCGGGAATATAGCGCTGCAGGCGCGGGAACGTGCCGACATCGGCGGTCATCGCGATGTTGATTTCCATGATGCAGAAGAAAGCGTCCTTCGTGCACCAGCGGATATCGCCCGCCGTGATCATGTCGATCGCCCCGCCGATGACGCCGCCATGGCAGGCAAACAGCACCGGAATGCGCGCCTCTTCCATACAGTTGAACGATTGCTGGATCGCCTTGACGTTCGAGCGGAAAGCTTCCGCTGCCACATACCGGTCCTGCGGTCCCGCCGGGCGAGGGCCGGTGAAAACGGTCGTGTCCATGCCGGCGGAGAAATGCTTGCCGGTGGACGAAATCACGATCACCCGCGCCAGCGCATTATGATCAATCGCGCGCACAATCTCCGGCAACTCGTTCCAGAATGCCTTGTTCATCGTGTTCATCGCCTCGGGGCGCGACATCTGGATATGCGCCACCTTGTCCTCGATGGTCACCGTGAAAGCGTCGTACTTGTCTTTCAGCATGGAATATCTCCTCCGTTTGAGGAGAAGTGTAGCAGGATGAAGGGGCGCGGCGAGGGGTGACGCGGGGGGAAGGCTCAGCCCTTGACCGCCTCGGCCTTCACCGGCCGCATCAACAGCGCGGTGATCGCCTCGTCTACGCCGATCTCCCCTTCGATCACGGCCGCCACCGCCTCGCAGATCGGCATCTCGATCCCGCGCGCCCGCGCCAGCCGGCGCAGCACCGGCGCCGTGGCAACCCCTTCGGTCACGGCATTGCGCGCGCCCAGAATATCCTCCAGCCGCTCCCCCTGGCCCAGCGCCAGGCCCAGCGACATGTTGCGGCTCGTCTCCGAGGAACAGGTCAGCACCAGATCCCCGAGCCCGGAGAGCCCGGTCAGCGTTTCGGCCTCCGCGCCCAGGGAAAGCGCCAGACGCGTCATCTCCGCATAGCCGCGCGCGATCAGCGCCGCATGGGCCGATCGCCCGAGCCCCTTGCCCAGCGCAATGCCACAGGAAATCGCCAGCACATTCTTGACCGATCCGCCAACCTCCGCCCCCAGAAGATCCGCCCCCAGATAAGGCCGGAAGGTCGGCGTGGAAATCGCCTGGATCAGCTCTGCGCCCAGCGCGGCATCTTCCATCGCCAGCGTCACCGCTGTGGGAAGGCCCTTGGCCACATCAATGGCAAAACTCGGGCCCGACATCACCGCGGGCACCGCTTCGGGCAGCTCGTCTTTCAGCACCTGCGTCATGAACTCGCCCGTCGCCAGCTCGATGCCCTTGGAACACAGCACCACCGGCCTGCCCGGCTTCAGGCTGGCGCGCAGGGCGCCCAGTGTCGCGCGCGTGTGCTGGGCCGGCGCCACGGCAAAGATCGCGTCCGCCGCGCCGAGATCTTCCAGCCGGTTCGTGGCGCGGATCTGGGATTTAAGCGGCACGCCCCTGAGAAACAGCGTGTTCTCGCGCGCCGTGTTGATCGTCTCGGCAACTTCGGGCTCCCGCGCCCAGAGATGCACCGTCTGGCCCTCGCGGGCCAGCATCTGCGCGATGGCCGTGCCCCAGGCGCCTGCGCCGATGACCCCGAATGTCTTGAAATGCTGCGTCATGGGCGTGGTTTTGGCCGAAGCCGGGCCAGGGGGCAAGAGGGCAGCTCGGAAGGCCCCTCTATCCCCCATCCCCCGTGGAAAAAAATCAAGGCCCGTCAAGCGCTTGTCAGAAAAACACGCGGGCCTTTTCCACCCCCCGGCTGGCCCATGCTAATCTTGCCGCATGGAAACGACCCTTCAGCCCACGGACGACGATGACGCCCTGAACGCCCTGGTGGAACACGCGCGCCTGTTCATCCTGGATATGATCCTCTTCATCGACGGGGTCTTCGGGCGGCTGAATGGTCTCCTCCCCAGCCCGAAGCTTGCCCGCACGCTGATGCGCCATGCGCTGATCCCGGCCGAGGCTGCCCTGCGCCGCGCCATCCTCATCCTCGCGGCCGATCTCCCGGAGCCGGTCATTGCCCTGCGCCCCCGCCCGTCTGCAGACCCGGCCCGGCCGCAACCCGGCCCCGCCGCGCCTTCCGGCAGAGACCCCCGCCCGCCCGTCTTCAACATGTGCGAACCCCAGCCCCGCCCGAAGCATGATCCGGAGCCGGACTTTCTTCCCGAACACCTCCGCCCGCGTATAACGCTGCTGACAGACGCCGTGCTCTCTGCCGCCCCCGCCCCCGATCCGGCCCCGGTGATCCTGCCGGCACCGCCGCCGCGCGACATCGCCCTGCTTTTCTCCCGCCGCCTCACGGCGCTCCATGCCGCCTTCGGCGATGTCCATGCCCAGGCCGCGCGCTGGCGCCGCCGCCACGCCACGCGCCTCATCCGTTCACAGAGCGCCTGCGCGCCCGCCCCGAAACCCCCGCTCTCGCCGCGCACGCTGCCCGGCCTGGGCAAATCCCTCAGCGACGACCAGAAAGCGCTCCTGCGCAACCTCACCGCCGCCGCCGAAACCCGCCTCCCCCTCAACACCTCCTGACCACCCCCAAACCCAGCCCCACCCGCCTTCGCCCCCCCCGGGGCCGGAGGCCAAACCCGCTGGCGGAAACGGGCTTGCACGCTGCGCGCCCTTATGTTAGTGAACGCTCACTATTTAAGGAGCACGCACCATGTCCCTCATTCGCCTCGACCTGACCGCCCTTCTGGCCAGCGGGCAGATCACGCCGGAGGACGCCGCCCGGCTCTCTGCCCTCGCTCTGCCCGGCCCGCGGGGCCATCTGGCGGTCAACCTCCTCCTGATCTTCGGGGCGCTCGCGGTTGCGGCCGGCGCCATTGCGCTGGTGCCCGATGCCGGGACGGGTCTGCTGCTGGCGCTCGGCGCGCTGGCGGGCGCAGAAGTCCTCCGCCGGCAGATGACCGGGGAGAGTTTTGCCCTCCTCGCCGCCGCGCTCGCGCTGATGGGCACGCTCGGCCTGGCTGGCTGGGTCGGCTGGCAATTTCAGGACGCCCCCGCCACGGCCCCGGCCCTCCTCATCACGCTCATTCTGACGGCCGGCGCGCTCTGGTATCGCTCCGCCTTCCTGGCCGCCCTGGCCGTACTGGCCCTGGGCGCCGTGTTCGGGTCCGGCACCGGCTACTGGCATGCCAGCTACGCCCTCTTTGTCGGGGAGCCCCTCATCACCCTCGCCGTCTTCGGCGCCCTCGCCGGGGGCATCTACCGGCTGCGCGCCAGACTCGGCGAGAGACTGGCCGAAAGCTGGCAAAGCCTCGCCACCGTCGCGGCCCGCACCAGCCTCATCCTCGTTCATTTTGCCTTCTGGGTCGGCTCGCTCTGGGGCGATGCTGTCGGCGACAGCTGGCTGGCCTATGATGGCCGTCCGGAGGCCGCCTTTGTCCCGGCAATGGTATTTTCCTTGGGTTGGGCCGCGCTCTCGCTGGCGCTGACCCTGGCAACGCCGCGCGGCGGGTTCCTGTCGGTCGGCGGCGCGGTGTTCCTCGCCATCCATGGCTACACCCAGTATTTTGAAACCTTCGGCGCAGAGCCGCTCAGCCTGCTCATCGCCGGCCTCCTCCTGGTGGGGCTTGCCATAGGGGTCAGCCGGCTCATCGGGCGCCGCGCCCCGGCAGAGCTCAGCTCTGACGGATGAATTTGGAGAAGGCGTAAATCAGCTCGCGCGGCAGATGGGCGGGCATCAGACTGTCCACCGGGTCGTCATGGCGCACCAACATCCAGCCATTGCCCTCGGCCGGATCGACGCGGAAATAGTTCATCGACCAGTCGGGAAAAACCCGCCTGTCAGCGCGCTCGGCGAGGATGCGCACCACCCCGCTATGACGGTCATCGTTCACGATCCGGCTGAAAACATCTGCAACTTCCTGACGCGCCCCCTCGATCAGCTGCATGAAGTTCTCTCCGTTATGCACCAGGTATCCGGTGATATGGCGCTCGTCATTGTTGGATTGGGATGTGTTGACGAGAGTCGACATATCCATCTCCGACAGGCCGGGACGGGCGGTGCTGACATAGATCAGGCGGAACAGATCGTTGCTCATGCAGGTAGAACGAACAGGCAGGCAGGGTGGTTCCCTGCATCAAGCTGCACTGCGGGGTTGAACACAACTCCCCCGCCCGCTCGCCTCAGACGGGCATGGCGATGGCTTGACTTCCCCTCCCGCCGCCAGACCATTGATGCCAAACGCAAAAACCAATGCAGGGAGATCCCAGATGACTATTCGTGACCTTGAAGGCCGCACCGCCCTTGTAACCGGCTCGGCCACCGGCCTGGGCCGCTCGATCGCCCTCAAGCTGGCCGAGCGCGGCGCCAGCGTGATCGTCAACTGCACCAAATCCATCGCCGAGGGCGAAGCCACGGTCGCCGACTGCCAGGCCGCCGGCAGCCAGGCGCGCCTCGTCCAGGCCGACATCTCCACCGATGAAGGCTGCGCCCGCCTCGCCGAGGCCGCCGCCCAGGCAGGGCGCCTCGACATTCTGGTCAACAATGCCGGCATCACCAAACATGCCCGGGATCATGCCGATCTCGACGCCCTCAGCCGCGAGGATTTCCTCAATCTCTATTCGGTCAATGTCGCCGGGCCGTTCATTCTTCTCCAGAAAACCAAGGACCTGCTGGTCGAAGCCCACCGCCAGAGCGGGCGGGCCTCGGCTGTGCTCAACGTCTCCTCGATTGCCGGGGTGGCGGGGGTTGGCTCCTCGGTGGCCTATGCCGCCTCCAAGGGCGCCTTGAATACGATGACCCTCAGCCTCGCCCGGGCGCTCGCCCCGGCCATCCGCGTCAATGCCGTCTGCCCCGGCTTCATCGGCACACGCTGGTTCAAGGACACAATGAGCGAGGAGCAATACACTAAGATGGAAGCCGGCGTCGCCGCCTCCGTGCCCCTGAATGTCGCCTCCGGCCCGGATGACATCGCAGACTCGGCGCTTTTCCTGGTGACCGACGCCTCCCGTCACATAACCGGGGAAACCCTGCTCGTGGATGCCGGGATGCACCTTGGCTATGCCCCATTGAAGGCACGCTGACTCGGCCACTGCCTGATTTCTGGACGCTGCGCCGCACAATTGTGAGGCATGAGTGGCGATGCCTGCCCAAATTCGGTGCGATCAAACGCCTCTCACGCGTGTTCGCGTGGCGGCAGCATCGGCAAGGCCGGGAAAGCCCGGCACTTTCGTTCGTGGCGCTCAAGCGGGAGCGTGATCACAAGACGGGGTTAACACGCATGCGTATGAAGTTTTATCAGGCGGGTATCGCACTTGCCGCCATGTTGGCAGCCGCGGGCACTGCATCCGCCCAAGGTGAGTTCTCGGGCAATGTTGCCCTGACATCAGACTATGTCTGGCGCGGTGTTTCGCAGTCGAATGGCGATCTGGCGATCCAGGGCGGCTTCGATTATTCCAACGGCATGTTCTATGCCGGCACCTGGGCATCGAATGTCGATTTCAGCGACGATTCTGACACCAATGTCGAACTCGACTTCTATGGCGGTCTCGCCGGTGAACTCGAAAGCGGCATCAGCTGGGATGTCGGCGTTATCTACTACGCCTACCCGGACGCGGATGATGAAGATCTCGACTTCGTCGAACTCAAAGGCGCCCTGGGCTACGCGTTTGACGGCGGCCTCTCGGTCGGCGGCGAAGCCTATTACGATGTCGACAACAAGAACCTCTACCTGAACGCAACGGCAGGCTTTGCCCTCTCCGACGCCTTCAGCGTGGACGGCAGCCTGGGCAACTACCAGTTCGATGCCGGCGGCGACTACACCAACTGGTCGCTCGGCGGCACCTACTCCGCCCTCGGCTTCGGCTTTGACCTGCGTTACTGGGACACCGACATCGATGGCTCTGACATTGCCGACGAGCGGATCGTGTTCACCATCTCGCGCTCCATGTAATCTGCCTGCAGGACCTGATTTCAGGGCCTGAAATCTCAAGCCGCGTGCGGGAATCTTCTTTCCCGGCACGCGGTTTTCTTTTTGCGGTCACCGGCGCGGGGTAGAAACGCCTCAAAATGCGGTTTATAGGCATGTTCTTTCCCTGAGGAGAGGCGCATGCGAATTGGTGTTCCAACTGAAATCAAAAAGCAGGAATCCCGTGTCGGCCTGACACCTGAAAGCGCGGGCGAGCTGGTTCGCGCCGGCCATCAGGTGAACATCCAGGCTGGCGCGGGAATCGCATCCGGCTTTGCCGATGAAACCTACACCGCCATCGGCGCCACCCTCCTGCCGGACGCCGCCGCCGTGTTCGGTGAGAGTGAGCTGATCGTGAAGGTCAAGGAACCCCAGCCGGAAGAAACCGCGCGCCTCACCAAAGACCATACTCTCTTCACCTATCTCCACCTCGCCCCCGATCCGGTCCAGGCCCGGGGCCTCATGGACTCAGGCTGCCTCGCCATCGCCTATGAAACCGTCACGGATGCCGGCGGCGGGCTGCCGCTGCTGCGCCCGATGAGCCAGGTGGCAGGCCGCATGTCGATGCAGGTGGCCGCGGGCGCGCTGATGCGTACCAAAGGCCGGGGACGCGGCATCCTTCTGGGCGGCGTGCCCGGCGTGGCGCCCGCCAAGGTCGTCATCATCGGCGGGGGTGTCTCGGGCACCCACGCCGCCGAAATCGCCGTCGGCATGCGCGCCGATGTGTGGATCTTCGATCGCAACAATGAGCGCCTCGGCGAACTCGATGAGCAGTTCCGGGGCACCGTCAACACGATGTACTCCACCGCCCATTCGCTGGCCGAAGCCATCAGGGACGCCGACCTCGTGATCGGCGCCGTGCTGATCCCCGGCGCGTCGGCGCCCAAGCTCATCAGCCGCGAGCAGCTCTCCACCATGCAGCCGGGCTCTGTCCTTGTCGACATCGCCATAGACCAGGGCGGGTGTTTCGAGACCAGCCGTCCGACCACGCATGACGATCCGATCTATGAGGTCGACGGCATCCTGCACTATTGCGTCGCCAACATGCCCGGCGCCGTCCCGCGCACCTCCACCTATGCGCTCAACAACGCCACCCTGCCCTTCGTGATGCAGATCGCCAAACACGGCGCGCGCGACGCCATCAACGCCAACAAGCATCTCGCCAACGGCCTCACCGTCGACCGCGGCACCATCGCGCACAAACTGGTGGCGCGCGACCTCGGCGAAAAATATGTGCGGCCCGACTGGCTGACTGTCGTCTGAAGCCCGTCACAGAGCATAAAAAAAGCCCGGACGGCGACTGCGCTGCCCGGGCTTTTTTCTGGGAGTGAAGGGTCGTTACTGTTTGACGACTTCGCCGCGCGCCATCACGAAGCTCACCGATTTCAGCGCCTTGATGTCCGCCAGCGGATCACCCTTGACGGCAATGATATCGGCGCTCTTGCCCGGCTCCAGTGTACCGGCAATGTCGGTCACGCCCAGGAGGTCTGCCGCGTTCACGGTCGCGGTCTTGATCGCTTCCATCGGCGAGAGGCCAAAGCGCACCAGCAGCTCGAACTCATCGGCATTGCGGCCATGTTTGGAAACGCCGGCATCGGTGCCGAACGCAATCGGCACGCCTTTGGGATAGAGCACTTCCAGGCTCTTGCCGGTGATGCCGATGCGCCAGTCGATCTTGGCGCGCACGTCGGGCTCATAGGCGTCCGGATTGGCTTCGATCCGCTCGATATATCCGTTCACGGTCGAAAGCGTCGGCACATAATAGGCGCCCGACGCCACAAAGGCTTCGATGGTCTCCGGGTCCAGGATCGTGCCGTGCTCGATGGAATTGACCCCGGCTTCCAGCGCGATGCGGATGCCGTCCGCGCCATGGGCATGGGCGGCGACTTTCTTGCCGAAGAGTTTTGCGGTCGCCACGATTGCGTCGGCCTCATCCTCGAACATCTGCTTGCCGAGGCCCGCGCCGATCCGGCTGTTGACCCCGCCGGTGGTCGCCAGCTTGATCACGTCCGCGCCGCGCGCCACCTGAAGGCGCACAGCCCGGCGGCAGTCTTCGGCCCCGTCACACGTATTGCCTTCAGCCCGGAAGAAGGGGCGAAGATCATCGCGGAAGCCGAGCGAGCCATCCATATGGCCCGAGGAAACGGAGATGGAGGCGGCCGAATCGAGGATGCGCGGCCCCATGATCTGGCCATCTTTCACAGCGTCGCGCAGGGCCATCACCGCCCCGTCGCCATCGCCCAGATTGCGCACGGTGGTGAAGCCGGCGTTCAGCGTTTTCATGCCGTTTTCCCAGGCATCAAACGCCTGCGACGCCGGCGAGAGGGTCACGCCCTCCAGCTGGCCGGCGATGCCGCCCGTGTCGGAGGTAAGGTGCACATGGCTGTCGATCAGGCCGGGCAGCACGAAGCTGTCTTTCAGGTCGATCACGCGCACCGAACGGTTGGGCGCCGCCTTGTGACCGTTCTCCAGCGAGACGATCTTGCCATCGGTGACGGTGATCGTGGTGGCGCCGCGCGGCGCATTGCCGGGCACATCGAGCACTCTGCCCGCATGGATGAGCACGGTTTCGGCTGCCGCCGGAAACACGGTGGCCAAGGCAATTGCCGCAATCGCGGCGGTGCGCAGGATGCGCCTGGAAAAGGTCATTGGGTCAGTCCTCCCGGGTAAACAAATCTG
Organism: Hyphomonas sp.; assembly: GCA_046291585.1. Classification (GTDB taxonomy): domain Bacteria; phylum Pseudomonadota; class Alphaproteobacteria; order Caulobacterales; family Hyphomonadaceae; genus Hyphomonas. The sequence goes on along the minus strand of JBKBRT010000030.1, from coordinate 7,395 downwards.
ACATAACTCTTATAAGACGCAGGCGGCGAGAAAAACCTCATTCCCGGCCCCATCTGCGCTAAACTGAAACCCGCAAGGAGGATCCCATGATTGAACTCATCATCGACAAGCGCACGCGAGACCTTGGCGGCGGATTTGAAGTCGGCCGCGTGCTGCCCTTTGCCAAACGGCGGATGGTGGGGCCTTTCATCTTCTTTGATCAGATGGGCCCGGTGGATTTCGTCCCCGGTATCCCGCGTGAGCTGGACGTGCGCCCCCACCCCCATATCGGCCTCTCGACCGTCACCTATCTCTATTCCGGCGCGATGACCCACCGCGACAGTCTCGGTTTCAAACAGGAGATCCAGCCTGGCGCCGTCAACTGGATGACGGCCGGCAAAGGCATCACCCATTCTGAACGCCTCGAATACGCCCGCATGAACGGCGCACACATGTACGGCATCCAGGCCTGGGTCGCCCTGCCCAATGAAGACGAAGAAATTGACCCGGGCTTCTGGCACCACCCCGCCAACACCCTGCCCGTCTGGACAGAGCCTGGCCTCAAGGGCCGCCTGATCGCCGGCGGCGCCGAAGGCATGGAGGCAGGCGTCAAGGTCCGCTCCCCGATGTTCTACATGCATTGGGAGATGGAGAAAGGCGCCCGCCGCAAAGTCCCCGATGAGCATGCCGAACGCGCCGTCTATGTCGCCAGTGGCGTGGCCGAGGTCGCCGGTCAGAAGATCGGCGCGGGCCAGATGGCGGTGCTCGGCAAAGGCGAGGTTGTCGTGCTGGCCGAAGAGGCCGCGACCATAATGGTGCTCGGCGGCGCGCCTGTCGGCGAGCGGTACATCTTCTGGAACTTTGTCTCCTCTTCCAAGGAACGTCTCGAGCAGGCCAAGGAAGACTGGAAACAGGGCCGGATGAAACTGCCCGACGGCGACGACCAGGAGTTCACGCCCCTGCCGGAATCTTAGGCCGGAAAGCTAAGCTCCAAAGCCAAGCCCGAAGATCAGGCCGCCCGTCCCGCCCGCGACCGCGCCAGTGCCAGCGCGCCCGCATCGCCCGATTCGGTCGATGTGGCGTTGGTGTTGAACTTCAGGATGTAGACGATCGACCCGTTACGCGCTTCGCGCATTTCGATCTGTCCACCGATCGTCTGCATCAGCGCGCGCCATACGAGGCGGTTCTCGGAGCTCTCGGAGAGATATTCTTCGGTGAGCTCTGACTGCATCGGGCCATTGGCGAGCTTCGCCGCCTCCACCGACACCCAGCCCTGCTCGCCCCGCACGCCGCAGCGCACGCGCAGCGACCCGCCGCCCCGGCAAACCTGGCCGAGTTCAAGCAGCACCGCAGAGAAGACCCGCGAGAGCACCCGCGCCGCCTTGGCGCTGTCGATCATGGCGTCCTGGCCACTGGGCTCATCAATATCGACGCCCAGCGTTGTGATTGCCGAGTGTTTCTGCGTGACAACCTGCGCGAGCGTCGATTTCAGCGACACGTCCGCGCCGTCCACTATGCTGTCTGCGCCTTGCGTGATCGAAAGCACTTCATCCACGAGGCTGAGCGCCTGGTCGGCAAAGCTCACCATCTTGTCGCTGGAGAGGCGCACTTCGTGATCGTCAAACGGAATCTGGCTGCGCGTTTCAAACCGCGAGGCAATCGTGCGCAGGGTGCGCAGCGGCAGACGCAGCTCGCGCGTCACCGAGCCGACAAACCGCTCCACCGCCAGGCGCGCTTCTTCAGCGTCGCGGCGGGACTCGTCCGCTTCCTGGCGCAGCTCTTCCATTTTGGAAACGTCCGTATGGATAATCACCCGCCCGCCCGAACTGGTCGGCACGCAGGAGCGCATGACACCGCCCACATCGGCAACCTTGCTCATCTCCGTACCAGGACGGAAATCGGTCTGCTCGAGACCCTTGGGGAACCAGCGCTGGTGAACCGCATTCTGGATGATGATATTGCCCGCCGCGTCATAGATGGCGAACGCTTCGGGGATCGCCGTCACAGCGTCGAGCAGCTGTTCATGGTTCTGGGCGGCCAGGCGTTTGGCTTCCATTTCCATCAGCAGGTTGCGATAGGCGTTGAGGCTGGCAAAGGCCGACGCCATGGTCAGCACGAGGCCGAGCACCACAATCGTGGCAGGCAGACCGACCGGCGACAGGAAGAACCCGATCGTCGCGACCGTTGCCGCACCCAGAAGAAAGCGCGCGGCCACATTCGCCACCGGAGAGACAACCGCCACCACGCCGGCGCACATGCCGAACACGATCGCGAACATCGACACCTTGAGGCCGACATCACCGGCAGGCGCCAGCATGATGCACAAGCCCCACCAGGCGCCGACGACACCCGTGGCCACTTCGGCCCGGCGCAGGAAGCGCCCGCGAACGGGGCGGGTGGGCGTGCGGTCCCAGCGGCTGCGGCTCCAGGCGATCTGCGAAATCGCAAACACCCAGACCGGAATCATCCAGGCAAAGAGGAGCGCGGTGTTGGTGGTGCCATAAAGGGTGAACACCACGGCAGCAGAATTGGTGATGTTGATGATGCCCATCACCGTGAGTAGTGACACCAGGCGGTGGTGCATATAGGCAGGGACATCGGGCGCCTCACGGCGCTTGAACCTCCCGACCCCGATGAGCGGGAAGAGTATAACGTCTGACAGGCCGATCGACATCTTCATGCAAGCGTTACTAACAGGACATGATGAAGATGAGTTTTTTCCGAACCCTGTGACCTTCACGGTCGCGTTAATCAAAGAATAACTTTCCATGAGCCTGCCAGACCGGACTTCCCTGGCAATTGTCGGCGCTGGACCTGGTGGCCTGACCCTTGCGCAGTATCTGAAGCTCACAGGGTTTTCACAGGTCACCCTGATTGAGCAAGCCGCCCGCATCGGCGGAAAATCCGACAGTCTCGATCTGGGCGATCTGATTGCGGAGATGGGCACCTGCTACGCCACCGGCGCCTACAAGGACGTGCTCGCCTGGATGCGGCGCCAGCGCAAACCCTTCCGCATGCTCCGGCGCACCACGGTAGATGGCGCGGGCATGCGCGACTATGTCAACGCCGCGCCCGGCCCGTCCCTGCCCCAGCAGGTGGTGACCTATCTGGCCAGGCGCCAGAGCCTGCTCAGCCGCCTGAAAAAGAACCCGGATGATCCGCGCGCCCTCGCGCAGGCGGCCATGTCCGCAGAGGCCTGGCTGATCGAGAACCGGCTGCCCAAGATCATGCGCATGATGTACCGCGCGGTGACGGCGCTGGGTTATGGATATCTCCATGAGGTGTCGATCTATCAGGCGATGATGTGGGTGGATCATCACGCCATCATCAGCGGCGCCACCGGCAAGCTCATCATGCCGTCGCAGGGCTGGTCGAATTTCTGGGAAGTTCTGGCGGAAGATTTCGATGTCCGCCTCTCCCATCAGATCACCCGGATCGAGCGGTCCCCGGCAGAAACGCACCTTCACTTTGAAGACGGGCGCCAGCTTGTGGCCGACGCCGTGGCCTGCACCATTCCGGTGGATGACTGGGCGCGCCTCGTCACTGATCCGACGGCGGATGAACGCGCGGTTGCCAATGCCATCACCTGGAAAGGCTATGCCACCTCGCTGATCGTGGTGGAAAACTGGTTTACCGAGGAAGACATCCGCTCCTTCTCCAAGGCCTTCCTGCCAGGCTCCTATCCCGGGCAGCTGATCTCGGCGCGCTATGAAGGCCACAGTCCCGATTTTGGCGGCCATCTCTATGTCACCGGCCAGATACCCGGCGATTACACGACCCAGGAGCTGCGCATCTTCCTGGAGCGTGACCTGGCCGATCTCGGCGCGCAGCTGATCAACGTGGTCAACGTCAAGAACTGGCGCTATTTCCCCCATCTCGGCCTCAAGGCCATCGAAGGGGGCCTGCTCGGCCGGATGCAGGCGATGCAGGGGCAGAGCCGGTCCTGGTATTCCGGCGCCAGCTTCTCCCATGAATCGGTCGCCAATATCTCCCGCTTCAACAAGGCGCTGACGCCCCGGCTGCTGGCCAGCCTCAGGGCGTGAGCGAAGCCCGCCAACCTGCATAACTGCCGCTCCGGGCGGCGTTTTCATCGCATCTCTGCATAAATGTTATCAGCCGGCCGCGGGATCAAACCAGGCCGGTCAGGCCCCATTTTCACGGCGTTGAACGACACGCCAATGGAGGCATCCGATGTCCAATCTTCTCGTCATCAACTCCAGCGCCAATACCGGCGAATCGGTTTCGCGCATTCTCATCGATGAGGCAGTCAGCCAGATCCTGGCGGCCGCGCCGAACACGAAGGTCGTGCGCCGCGACCTTGGCACCGATCCTGTTCCCCACCTGACCACGGCCAACCTCGCCGGTGTGCGCGGCACTCCCGCCACCGCCGACGAACTCGCCACCCGCGCGCTGTCAGACGAGCTGATCGCCGAGCTGAAAGCCGCCGGAACGGTCGTCATCGCGGCGCCGATGTATAACTTCTCCGTGCCGACGAGCCTGCGGTCCTGGTTCGACTTTGTGCTGCGCGCCGGCGAAACCTTCAAATATTCCGAAGCTGGCCCCGAAGGGCTGCTCAAGGGCAAGAAGGTGATCGTGCTGACCTCGCGCGGCGGTCTCTATTCGGAAGGCCCGGCCGTCGCCGCTGACTTCCAGGAGCCTTACCTGCGCCACCTGCTTGGCTTTGTCGGCATCACCGATGTCACCTTCGTCCATGCGGAAAAGATCGGCTTCGGCCCGGACGCCCGCGCCGCTGCCATTGCCGGCGCAAAGGCTCAGATCGCCAAACTCGCCCAGTCCTTCTCTACGGTCGCTGCCTGATCTCCCCCCGACCGGCCACCCCTGCCGGTGGCAGCGACCCGGCGCCCGCGCTCAAGGCCTCCTGAAGGCCCGGGCGCGGGCGTTTTGCCTTTCCGGGGAGAGGTTCATCGCTTGCTTGCCAAGCCGGAAAGCACGCCTTAACGCTCCAACCCAAGGTGCCGGCGTGGTGAAACGGTAGACACAGGGGACTTAAAATCCCTAGGCCCAACGGCCGTGCCGGTTCGATTCCGGCCGCCGGCACCAATTGCCCTCCCGTCAAAAATCGTTAGCGTCCCGCCAGCAAAGACTGCGGGGAAATACGTATGACCACAGGAGACCGGCGGGCCGCAGCGTTGAGACCGGGCCTTTCTGCCAGACTTGGCCTGTTCCTCGGACCGGCGCTCGCCATCCTGATCGCCGTACTTCCGCCGCCTGATGGCATGGAACGGGGCGGCATGCTGGTCGCCGCTGTGCTCGTGCTCATGGCGGTCTGGTGGGCGACCGAGGCCATTCCGATCGCCGTCACCTCCCTCCTGCCGCTGGGCCTGCTCCCCCTCACCGGCGTTGCCAGCCTCCGCGAGATTGCCGCCCCCTATGCCGACCCGGTCGTGCTGCTGCTGCTGGGCGGGTTCATCATGGCCATCGCCATCGAAAAATGGTCGCTCCACAGGCGCATCGCGCTGAATGTGCTGCTGCTTTCTGGCGCGCGGCTGAAACTACTCGCCGGCGGCTTCATGCTCGCCACAGCCGTTCTGTCGATGTGGATCTCCAACACCGCCACCAGCCTGATGATGGCGCCGATTGCGCTGTCTGTGGCGGTCTCTGCCGGCGGCGGCGCCCGCCTCGCCAGCGCGCTGCTGCTCGGGATTGCCTATTCGGCGTCCATCGGCGGGCTCGCCACCCCGGTCGGCACCCCCACCAACCTGATCGCCATGGGCTGGCTGCGCGAGAATGCCGGCATTGATATCAGCTTCCGCGAATGGATGAGTTTCGGACTGCCGCTGGTGCTCGTCATGCTGCCGATGGCCTGGCTGATCCTCACCTGGGGGATGAAATCGGATGCCGCCGCGGCCAGGGCCGCCGGCGCCACCATCCGCACCCAACGCGACGCGCTCGGGCGTATGACCACGCCGGAAACCCGCGTCGCCATCGCCTTCGGCGTCATCGCGCTGGCCTGGATCACCCGCGAACAGCTGATCGAGATCCCGCTCTTTGCCGGGCTCACCGATATGGGCATCGCCATCCTCGGCGCGATCCTGATGTTCCTCGTGCCCCATGGCAGCCGCGTGCCTGAGCACCAGCCCGCCGGATGGGCGCTGCTCAACTGGGACGACGCCAGGACTGTGCCCTGGGATGTCGTGCTGCTGTTTGGCGGGGGGCTGTCGCTGGCCGCAGCCGTTCAGGCCTCTGGGCTCGCCGGCTGGATCGGAAATTCGCTGGCAGAATTTGCCAACGTGCCGCCGATTGTGCTCATCCTCATCGTGGTGACGATCATCATCTTCCTGACGGAGATGATGTCGAACGTGGCCGCCATGACGACCTTCCTGCCCATTCTTGGCGCCCTGGCGACCGCCACGGGCGTGGATGTGCGCAGCCTCATCATCCCCTGCGCGATGGCCGCCTCCTGCGCCTTCATGCTGCCGATAGCCACGGGGCCCAACGCGGTCGTCTTCGGAATGCGGCAATTCTCGATCGGACGGATGATGAAAACCGGCTTCTGGCTCAACATCAGCTGCATCATCATTGTAACCCTGTATTTCGGCCTCTGACCCCGGCCCCGGCCTTCGGAAACAAAAATGCCACAAAACTGCAATTGACGCGTAGGTCGCGCCCGCTTAGGTGCGCGGCTGGCTGTCAGTATTATGTCAGATTTGTTGGGGTAAACGCCGCCACATGCACCGTATATCCCTTTCCCTGATGGCGCTGGCGAGCGCCCTGAGCCCTGCTGCCCTGGCGGAGAACCAGATCTGGACGGCCGCCGGCGCGGGCGCCAAGCCGTTCCAGAACAAGGCCATCAGCCTCGATTTCGATGCGGATCTTCGCTACCAGCCCGATGGCGACCTCGACACGATCGAGCTGCGCCCGGGCATCGGTTACCGGCTGAATGACCGGTTCAAGATCAGCGGCGGCTATCTCTGGGCCAGCGCCCGGCGCGACAGGCCCGACCGGATCGAGCACCGCCTCTGGCAGCAGGTGAGCTATGATTTCGGCGCGGCCTACGGGCTTGAATTTGACGGCCGCAGCCGTTTCGAAGAACGCCGCCGCGAGGGATGGAATGATACCGGCGTGCGCCTGCGCCAGGAGTTCGGCGTCAAACGCCCGCTGGAAGGCACGCCCTTCGTGCTGTCGCTGAGCACCGATCTGTATTTCGAGCTGAACAAAACCGACTGGGGCCAGGCGGGCGGTTTCACCGAAGCGCGAACCGAAGCAAAAATCGAGTGGGACGCCAGCGAGACGGTCAGCTGGGAATTTGGCTACCTCAACCAGTTCGAATACGACCGGAGCGGTCCGGACCAGACCAACCATCATATCGTGGTGGGTGTTTCGAAAGACTTCTGATCCTGAAATTGAAAAGCGGGGGGGGCGCGGGGGGGGCGCGCGGGGTGAAAGGGTGAACGG
>JBKBRT010000245.1:0-3838 GCA_046291585.1 Hyphomonas sp. | reverse complement strand
CGGGGAAAGCGCGTTTCCCAATAGCGAAGCACATGGGTTTCGAGGCCAAGCTCAGCGGCGGCTTCACCGATAGATCTGTAGGCATCTGCTGATTTCTCAATCCGGGCTTTGAGTGCGGACATGCAGGTGCCTCCTTAAATCAATCGTCTCCGCCGACCTGAGATTTCAGCATCGGCGAGGGCCGGAACGTCACGACGCGGCGGGCGGCAATGGGTGCCTCTTCGCCGGTCTTGGGGTTGCGGCCTTCGCGGGCCGCTTTGGAGCGGACCACAAAATTCCCGAAGCGTGCCAGCTTCACTTCCTCTTCCTTCTCGAGCGCGGCCCCTATCAGGTCCAACGTCCGGTCCAGCAGATCAGCAGATTCCTGACGTGTCACGCCCACTTCTCGGACGATGGCGTCGGTCACTTCGGCGCGGGTAAGTGTACGGTCGCTCATTCTGTCAGCCCGTTTCTTTGCAAAAGCCTAGACCGCTGATCTTAACGAATTCCTAGCGCAGGCGTTAGCTAAATCTGTGTCAGATTTCTTTTGAATCAAAGCCTGAACAGGCTGGCGCCCCAGGAAAAGCCCCCGCCCATCGCTTCTGAAAGGATCAGATCGCCCGGTTTTGCACGGCCCGTGCGCACCACATGGTCGAGCGCCAGGGGGATGGAGGCGGCCGACGTATTGGCATGCTCACCTACCGTGATGACCACCTTCTCCTCCGGGATGCTCATCTTTTTGGCGACCCCGTCGAGGATGCGTTTATTGGCCTGGTGGGGCACAAACCAGTCGATGTCGGCCGAGGTCAGCCCGGTTTGCGACAGCACAGCCTCGATGGCCGCGGAGATGTTCGTCACCGCATGCTTGAACACCTTGTTGCCCTCCATCCGCACATGCCCGATCGTGCCGGTGGAGCTGACGCCGCCGTCAACATAGAGCAGGTCTGATTTCGTGCCGTCCGTGCGGATATGGTGCGTGATGATGCCGGCATCCTCTGCCCCGTCCCATTCCACCGCTTCAAGCACGACCGCGCCCCCGCCGTCTCCGAACAGCACACAGGTGCCCCGGTCCGACCAGTCGATGATGCGTGTGAACGTCTCCGCGCCGATCACCAGCGCCTTGTTGAACAGGCCCTGCTTCATCAGCGAATCGGCTGTCGCCAGCGCAAACAGGAAGCCTGAGCAGACCGCCTGCACATCAAATGCCGCGCCCGGTCCGGTGCCCAGTTTTGCCTGCACGGCTGTGGCGGTGGCGGGAAAGGTCTGGTCCGGCGTCGTGGTCGCCAGCACAATCAGGTCGATTTCGCTGGCCTGCATGCCTGCGGCGTCGAGCGCCCGCCGGGCCGCCTGCACAGCGATATCAGAGGTCAGCTCGCCATCGGCCGCCACATGGCGCTGCTTGATGCCGGTGCGCTCCTGAATCCACGCATCATCGGTCGCGACCATGCGTGAAAGCTCGTCATTCGTCAGAATACGCTCTGGCAGATAGCTGCCGGTTCCGCGGATAAAGCTGCGCCTTCCCATTCTACATATCCTCGTCTGGCGCTCGCGCGCCGTTATTCTGCTGCCAGACCGCCGGACCCGACGCGCGCCAGATTGACCGCGATCTCTGTCCGGTAGTCACTCAACGCCAGGTCAGCGGCCAGCGTGCAGGCGCGCGCAAACCCGCGGGCATCGGCCCCGCCATGGCTCTTCACCGAAACCCCGCCCAATCCGATCAGGACCCCGCCATTCACATTGCTGGGGTCCATGAAATCCTTCAGACGCTTCAGCCCGTTCATGGCCAGCGCCGCGCCCATTTTCGAGCTGAGATTGGCGGTAAACGCTTCCCGCATGCGGCTGGCCAGCATCCGGGCCACGCCCTCACCGGTCTTCAGCGCCACATTGCCGGTAAAGCCATCGGTGACGACCACATCCACCACGCCCGCAGAGATGTCGTCGCCCTCGACAAAGCCGCGATAATCCATCTGAAGCGGCGAATTGCGCAGAAGCTCATGCGCCTCGCGCACCTCTTCATGGCCCTTCATCTCTTCCGATCCGATATTGAGCAGGCCCACCGATGGCCGCTCGATGCCCAGCGTGGCGCGGGCAAAAGCCTCGCCCATGATCGCAAAGGTCACCAGCTGCTCGGCTTCGGCGTCCACATTCGCGCCCACGTCCAGCACCACCGTGCGCCCGCGCAGCGTCGGCCACAGCGCCGTCATGGCCGGGCGGTGAACGCCCTCCATCTTGCGCAGCACCAGCATCGAGATCGCCATCAGCGCGCCGGTATTGCCAGCCGAGACGCAGGCATCCGCCCGCCCCTCCTTCACCGCTTCAACGGCCGCCCACATCGAGCTGCCCTTGCCCCGGCGCAGCGCCAGGCTGGGTTTCATGTCGCTGGTGATCTTGTCGGGCGCGTGAACGATCGTCACCCGCCCGGCCAGGTCGGGCCGTACCGCCACCAGCGGTGCCAAAAGCGCCTCATCCCCGTGAAGCAGCACATGCGCCTCCGGCCGTCCCGCGAGAAACTCGGCGGTTCCGTCAATGGTGACCCCCGGGGCGGCGTCGCCACCCATGGCATCAATCGAGAGCGTCAGTTTGCGCTGCATGGAGAAAGGACCGTGTTTACGGCGTTGTGCGTATTTTTGCGGGTGTAAGTGGCGCCGCCCGTCAAAGCAACGGGCGAGATGCGCTCCGTCACAACCCTGTGCCGATCAAATAGCCGGCTTGCTCGCGCCACAGGCGAACCCGCCGCTCAGGATTTCCGTGTCCGGCTGGGCGGAAAACAGAGCCTGATAGCGCCGCATCGCCTCGGCCAGCGCCCCGGTCTTTTCCGGCTCCGTCACCCCATTGCGGCGCAACACTTCGGCCAGTTCATCGTTCGAATCAGCTGACCGCAGCGCGTCCATCAATGCCCGCCCCAGCCCGGAATGCCCCTCGGCCAGCGTGCGCACCTTGCGCGCAATCGAGTGGTCGCCCACGCCCTTTTCCCGGAAAGCGGCATCAAACCCGTCCAGCACACGCGCGTTCAGCCGCTCGGTCAGCTCGGCAGACAGAGGCCCGCCCACCTCGGCAAACCGCCCGCAGGCAAGGGCAGTCATCACCGTCACCATCTGGGCGCGGCCCTCAAACGTGTCGCGCACACCATGCGTCTCATAATGCACCGGCATCAGCGCTTCGCGCGCCAGACGCCCATAAGCCTCCGCCACAGCTTTTTTGAGCGCGCCGCGCCGCCGGAACCAGCTGCCTGAAAAAGCGATCAACCCTGTACTCCAATGCTTGCCAAGCCCGGTTACCTGTCGCTAGGTCTGCGGTCAAAGCCTATAGGAGCCATAAATGGCGCGTCTTTCTCTTGTGGCCGCTGGCCTTCTTGCCGCACTGCCGCTGACAGCCTGCATCAGCCCGGCGCGGGATTTCCACGGCTACATCGCAGATGAAGTCCAGCCCATCGATATCAAGCCGGGCGATGACACCCGCTCGACCGTGCTGGCCCAGCTCGGCTCGCCCTCCACCGAAGGCCTCTTCGACACGAACATCTGGTTCTACTATTCCGATATCCAGGAGCGATTCGCCTTCTATCGGCCCAAGGTCGTGGAACGCAGCATCGTGGCCATCCGCTTCAGCGAAGATGACGCCGTGGATGAAGTTGTCCGCTACAGCGTCAGCGACGGCCAGATCGTCTCCTACGCGTCGCGCGAGACGCCCACACGCGGCCGCGAACTCGGCTTCTGGGAACAGATCTTCGGCACTGTGGGCGCCGTGCGCCTGCCCAATACCGATGAAGTCACCCCCGGCAACCCGACCGGCCGGCGCTAGACTTCAAACGCTTCCAGGAATCCGAAGGCCGCAACCGGAAACCCGGCTGCGGCCTTCTTCA
>JBKBRT010000029.1:0-18976 GCA_046291585.1 Hyphomonas sp. | reverse complement strand
CCGACCCGTACCTATTACGGTCACGGCGCCGACAAGAAAGCGAAGAGGAAGTAGTCATGGCAAAGGCCAAGAATCCTCCCAAGCAGGAAGCGCATGAATCGCGCGCCGTGCTGCGCATGTACCGCTCGAGCCCGCAGAAGCTTAACCTTCTGGCTCAGCAGATCCGTGGCATGCCGATCCAGCGTGCGCTCAACGAGATGAAATTCTCGCCCAAGCGCCCTGCGAAAGATGTTTACAAGCTCCTTCAGAGCGCTGTCGCGAACGCCGAGAACAATCACGGCCTCGATATCGACAGCCTGGTCGTTGCTGAGGCACATGTCGGTAAGAACCTCGTCATGAAGCGCATCCGCGCCCGTGCCCGGGGCCGCGCTGCCCGCATCGTGAAGCCTTTCTCGCAACTCACCATTGTCCTGCGTGACACCAGCCAGACTGCGGAGGCCGCATAATGGGTCAGAAAGTCAATCCGATTGGCCTGCGCCTCGGCATCAACCGTACGGCTGATAGCCGCTGGTATGCTGACAGTGCCGACTTTGGCCGCCTCCTGCATGAAGACATCTCGATCCGCAAAGCGATCCGCGAGAAGTTGAAGCAGGCTGGCATCTCGAAGATCATCATCGAACGCCCGCACAAGAAGTGCCTCATCACGATCCACACGGCACGTCCGGGTCTCGTGATCGGCAAGAAGGGCGGGGACATCGAAGTGCTCCGCAAAGAGCTCGCCAAGATGACCTCGGACGAAGTCCGCGTGAACCTGGTCGAGATCCGCAAGCCGGAAATCGATGCCACGCTGATCGCCGACGACATTGCCCGTCAGCTTGAGCGCCGGGCATCGTTCCGCCGCGCCATGAAGCGGTCGATCCAGTCTGCCATGCGCCTTGGCGCAGAAGGTGTGAAAGTGGTTGTCTCCGGCCGTCTCGGCGGCGCGGAAATCGCTCGTACAGAGAAGTATGCCGAAGGTTCGGTTCCGCTGCACACGCTGCGCGCCGACATCGACTACGGTACGGCCGAAGCCACCACCACCTACGGCATCATCGGCGTGAAAGTGTGGGTCTACAAAGGTGAGATCCTCGAACATGACCCGATGGCTCAGGACAAGCGTCTTGAAACATCCGGCCAGTCGCGTGCTCGCGCCAACACCAACCAACGCGGCCCGGCTTCGGGCGCCCAGGCTGCAGGAGCTTAATCGATGCTGCAACCGAAACGCACCAAGTTCCGTAAGGCCTTCAAAGGCCAGATCAACGGACAGTCGAAAGGTGGCTTCACGCTGTCTTTCGGTCAGTTCGGCCTCAAGGCCCTCGAGCCTGAGCGCGTGACCGCGCGCCAGATCGAAGCCACTCGCCGTGCCATCACGCGTGAGATGAAACGTCAGGGCAAGGTCTGGATTCGCGTGTTCCCGGATGTCCCGGTCACGGCGAAGCCGATTGAAGTCCGGATGGGTAAAGGGAAGGGCGGGGTTGACCGCTGGGTCGCCCGTGTTGCGCCTGGCCGTATCCTGTTTGAAATCGACGGCGTCCCGGAAGAGGTCGCGCGCCAGGCACTTGCCCTGGGCGCTGCGAAGCTCCCGATCAAGACCAAAGTCGTCAAGCGTATCGAGGGGATCTGATCATGAAGGCCGCCGATGTAAGATCCAAGAGCGTCGATCAGCTCAGTGACGAGCTGGTGAAGCTCAAGAAAGAACAGTTCAATCTGCGCTTCCAGGCAGCTACGGGCCAGCTGGAGAAGACGGGCCGTGTTACCGAGGTTCGTCGCGATATCGCAAGGATCAAGACGATCCTTCGCGAGAAATCCCAGGCAGGCAAGTAAGGAGACCGAAATGCCAAAACGTATCATGAAAGGCGTTGTTGTCTCCGCGAAGCAGGACAAGACCGCCATTGTCCGTGTCGAACGTACCTTCACGCACCCGATGCTGAAGAAGATCGTCCGGAAAACCAACAAGTACCACGCCCATGACGAGAACAACGTCGCGGTCGAAGGTCAGACCATTGCGATCCGCGAATGCGCACCGAAGTCCAAGCTCAAGCGCTGGGAAGTCGTAGCCGAGGAAGGGACTGAAGCATGATCCAGATGCAAAGCCACCTGCGGGTCGCCGATAACTCTGGCGCGCGCCGCGTAATGTGCATCAAGGTGCTCGGTGGCGCAGGCCGTCGTTACGCCTCGGTGGGCGATATTATCGTCGTCTCGATCAAGGAAGCGATTCCGACCGGCCGCGTGAAGAAGGGGGACGTCCGCAAGGCTGTCGTCGTTCGCGTTGCCAAGGACATCAATCGCGCCGATGGTTCGACGATCCGCTTCGACAGCAATGCTGCCGTTCTGATCAACAACAATGGCGAGCCGATTGGCACACGCGTTTTTGGTCCGGTTCCCCGTGAACTGCGCGCCAAGAACCAGGTCAAGATCGCCAACATGGCGCCGGAGGTCCTGTAGTCATGGCTGCAAAGATCAAAAAGGGTGACACGGTCATTATGATCGCTGGCAAAGACAAAGGCACCAAGGGCGAAGTCCTGAAGGTGATCCCCGACGAAAGCCGGGTTGTCGTGCGCGGCGTGAACATGGTCAAGCGTCACCAGAAACCGAGCCAGACGGACCCGGGCGGCCTGAAGTCTTTTGAGGCGCCGGTCCATGTGTCCAACGTGGCCATCGCTGACCCGCGGGACGGCAAGGCTGTTCGCGTCGGCTTCAAGATTGACCAGCATGGCCGCAAGACGCGCTTTGCTAAACGCTCAGGGGAATCGATCGATGTCTGAGGCATATGAACCCCGCCTCAAGCGGAAGTACCGCGAAGAGATCCGGACGAAACTGCAGGAGCAGTTCAACTATTCGAACCCGATGAAGGTTCCGAAGCTCGACAAGGTCGTGATCAACATGGGTGTTGGCGAAGCCGTCAACGACTCCAAGAAGATCAAGGCGGCCCTGGCTGAGCTGGAGCGCATCGCGGGTCAGAAGCCCGTCGCGACCAAAGCACGCAAGTCGATTGCGGGCTTCAAGGTTCGCGAAGGCATGCTGATCGGTGCGAAGGTGACCCTGCGCCGCGACCAGATGTATGAATTCCTCGACCGTCTCACGACGATCGCTCTCCCGCGCGTGAAAGACTTCCGTGGTCTGAACGGCAAGAGCTTCGACGGCCAGGGAAACTACGCCATGGGTATCAAGGAGCACATCGTGTTCCCTGAGATCAACTATGACGAAGTGGAAGAGGTGCGCGGCATGGATATCATCGTCTGCACCACCGCTGAAACGACGGAAGAAGCCAGAGCACTCCTCGCTGAGTGCGGCTTCCCGTTCCGGAACTAGCGCCAGGAGATCTGCTGATATGGCAAAGAAGAGCGCAATCGAGAAGAACAACAAGCGGAAGGCTTTGGCCGCCCGCTACGCGGCAAAGCGCGCCCAGCTCAAAGCGGCTGCGATGGATGAAAATCTGTCGCTCGAGGAGCGTTTCAAAGCGCGTCTCAAGCTTGCCGAACTGCCGCGCAACTCGGCTCAGAACCGTGTTCGCAACCGTTGCGAAATCACCGGCCGTCCGCGTGCTTTCTATCGTAAACTCAAGATGTCGCGTATCGCGCTGCGTGAGTATGGCTCACGCGGTCAGGTCCCCGGTCTTGTAAAGTCCAGCTGGTAAGAGAGGAGGGAAGCCCATGAACATTTCCGATCCCCTCGGCGATATGCTCACACGGATTCGCAATGCGCAGATGCGGGGCATGTCGAAAGTGACGTCGCCGGCATCCAAACTGCGCGCGCGTGTTCTCGATGTCCTTACGGACGAGGGATACATCCGTGGTTACGCCGAGATCGAAAAGAGCGGTCACAAGACCCTCGAAATCGAACTCAAATATTATGAAGGCCAACCGGTCATCTCCGAGATCAAACGTGTCTCGAAGCCTGGCCGCCGGGTCTATTCGTCCGTCACGGACATTCCGCTGGTGCGTAACGGCCTCGGCATTTCCATCCTGTCTACGTCTCAGGGTGTGATGTCGGATAATGCTGCGCGCGCCAAGAATGTCGGCGGCGAAGTTCTGTGCCGCGTATTCTAGGAGGCAGGTTCCATGTCCCGTATTGGTAAGCTTGCGATCCCCGTTCCGGCCGGTGCCACCGTTTCGGTGTCCGGTCAGACGATCAAGGTCAAAGGTCCGAAGGGCGAGCTTGAGCTCGTGTTGCCGGAAGTCATCACCCCGAAGTTCGACAATAACGAGCTCTCGGTTAACCCGCGCGCCGACCTGATCCAGGCAGCGAACGATGTCATCGAAGCCGAGACGGCAAAAGGCAAACGTCCTCCGACGTTCGCTCAGTCGCTCTCGCAGGATGCCCGTACCCAGTGGGGAACCGCCCGTGCCCGCGCCGCCAATATGGTGGAAGGGGTCACGAAGGGTTACGCCAAAACGCTCGAACTCGTCGGCGTGGGTTACCGTGCCCAGATGCAGGGAACGGATCTGAAGCTCGCGCTCGGCTATTCGCACGATGTGATCTACAAGGCCCCTCAGGGCATCAAGATCGAAGTTCCGAAGCCGACGGAAATCATCATTTCTGGCGCTGACAAACAGGCCGTTGGCCAGGTCGCTGCCGAGATCAAGAAGTTCCGTCCGCCAGAGCCGTACAAAGGCAAGGGTGTCCGCCTCCAGGGCGAGTATGTCCGCCGCAAAGAAGGCAAGAAGAAGTAACGCCATGAAGACGTCACGCGAAAAGTTGCAACGCCGCGCCCAGCGCGTCCGCACCAAGCTCCGCCGGGTCGCCGAAGGCCGTCCGCGCCTTTCGGTGTCGCGCAGCCACAAGAATATCTCGGTGCAGATCATCGACGACGAGAAGGGCATCACGCTCGCTTCGGCTTCGACGCTCGAGAAGGAAGTTATCGCCAGCGCGAAAAGCGGCGGCAATGTCGAGGCGGCTACGCTCGTGGGTAAGGCAATTGCCGAACGCGCGAAGAAGGCAGGCGTCGAGGATGTTGTCTTCGACCGCGGCGGCTACATGTTCCACGGCCGGGTGAAAGCCTTGGCAGATGCTGCCCGCGAGGGCGGCCTGAAATTCTGAAGGAGTTTGCCTGATGGCTGAGGAAAGAGGTGAGAAAAGAGGCCGCCGCCGTGATCGCGAGAATCCGCGCGATCGTGACGACGAATCCTCTGAACTCGTCGACAAGCTGGTTGGTATCAACCGCGTCGCGAAGACAGTGAAGGGCGGCAAGAACTTCGGTTTTGCAGCGCTCGTGGTTGTTGGTGACCAGAAGGGCCGTGCCGGCTTCGGCAAGGGCAAGGCCCGTGAGGTTCCCGAAGCCATCCGCAAGGCAACGGAAGAAGCCAAGCGCAACCTGGTCCGCATCCCGCTTCGCGAGGGCCGCACCCTGCACCATGATGGCGCTGGCCGTCACGGTGCTGGCAAGGTCGTCCTTCGGGCAGCCCCTCCGGGTACCGGCGTGATTGCCGGTGGTCCGATGCGCGCTGTCATGGAAGTGCTCGGCGTCCAGGATGTCGTCGGCAAGTCGATCGGCTCGTCGAACCCTTACAACATGGTGCGTGCCACCTTTGATGCCCTGAAAGGTCAGGCCAACCCGCGAACGGTTGCCTCCAAACGTGGCCTCAAGGTGCAGGATATCGTTGGCCGCCGTACTGATGGCGCTTCCGAAGCCGGCATGGCCGATTCGGTGAACTGATAGGAGACCTCTATGTCCCAGAAGAAAGTCACCGTCCGCCAGGTTGGCAGCCCGATTGGCCGCAAACCGGAACAGCGCCAGACCCTCCAGGGTCTTGGCCTCAACAAGATCGGCCGCACCAGCGAGCTGGAAGACACTCCGGCTGTGCGCGGCATGATCCGCAAGGTCTCCCATCTCGTGGAAGTGGTCGGCGAGTAAGGCTTCTCAAGCCCGCCGGCCTCTGTCCTCCGCATATTCGAAAGTTACTGCCATGAAACTCAATGAACTTTCCCCCGCCGATGGCTCCACCAAGAAGCGCATGCGCGTTGGCCGCGGCGTTGGGTCGGGCAAGGGCAAGACGGCTGGTCGCGGCGTGAAGGGCCAGCATGCGCGTTCGGGCGTTGCTGTTAACGGCTTCGAAGGCGGTCAGATGCCGATCTACATGCGTCTGCCAAAGCGCGGCTTCACCTCGCGTGGGTCCAAGAACATGTCCTGGGTGAACCTTGGCCGAATCGCCAAGGCGGTCGAGGCCGGCATGCTGGACGCGTCCAATGTCACCGAAGAATCACTGGTTGCTGCCGGCGTTGTGCGCAAGGCGCGTGACGGTATCCGTCTTCTGGCCAAGGGCGACGCTCCCCAGAAGCTGAACATCACGGTCACCGGCGCCTCGAAAGCTGCCGTGGAAGCCGTTGAAAAGGCTGGCGGATCGGTCACGGTCACGGGCGCTCCAAAAGACGCTGCTGAGGAATAATCTGGGGTTCTTGCTCAACCCCTCTTCACAAATCCTGTGTCGCCGCCGATCTTGGCGGCGAACGCTTTTCAGGGAGGCTCGTGCGGCCGATGGCGAATGCTGCGGAACAAATGGCTCGCAACCTCAACTTTGCGACCTTTGGAAAAGCCAAAGACCTCCAGGCGCGGATCCTGTTCACGCTCGGCATTCTGGTGCTTTACCGGCTAGGGACGTTCATCCCGATCCCGGGCCTTGACCCGTCACAATACGCAGACCTGTTCGCCGCCCAGTCGAGCGGCATTCTCGGTTCCATGAACATGTTCGCCGGCGGCGCCGTAGAGCGGATGGGCGTCTTTGCGCTGAACGTCATGCCCTACATCACCGCCTCGATCATCATCCAGATGATGACGTCGGTGTCCCCCACGCTTGAGAAACTCAAGAAGGAAGGGGAAGCGGGCCGCAAGCAGATCAACCAGTATACGCGCTATCTGACGCTGGCGTTCGCGCTCGTGCAGGCGTTCGCGATTGCGGGCGGTCTTGTGGCGGTGCGTCTCGATGGTATCTCGTCCTGGTTCTTTATCCTGACCGGCGTCGTGACGCTGACGGGCGGCACCATGCTGCTGATGTGGATGGGTGAACAGATCACCGCCCGCGGTATCGGCAACGGCATCTCGCTGATCATCTTTGCCGGCATCATCGCCGAAATGCCCCGCGCGATCTTCAACCTCGTTGCCCAGGCCCGCACCACTTCGGTGGACATCGGCTTCATCCTGGCGATTGTCGTGATGGTCATCGCGCTGGTCGTGTTCATTGTCTTTGTCGAGCGCTCGCAGCGCCGGCTGATCATCCACTATCCCAAGCGCCAGCAGGCGCAGGGCTTTGCCCAGGGCCAGAAAAGCTTCCTGCCGCTCAAGATCAACACATCGGGCGTGATCCCGGCGATTTTCGCCACAGCGCTCCTGATGCTGCCGCTGACGGCAGTGGGCTTTCTGGGCGGCAATGTCGCTGACGCAGAAACAACGGGCATGACGGGCGTCCTGGGCTGGCTGGCGACCAATTTTGCACCCGGCTCGTGGACCTACATCATCACCTATGCCGTGCTGGTGGCGTTCTTTGCCTTCTTCTACACGTCGATCATGTTCAATCCGCAGGAAACGGCGGACAATCTGCGCAAGTATGGCGGCTTCATTCCGGGCATCCGTCCGGGGTCGAACACGGCGGCTTATATTGACTATGTGCTCACCCGTCTGACGACGATCGGCGCCCTCTACCTTGTCTTCATCTGTATCCTGCCCGAGCTCCTGCGGCGATATTTCCCTCAGATTCCGTTTTACATCGGGGGTACGTCTCTGCTCATTGTCGTTTCGGTGACCATGGATACTGTCACCCAGATCCAGTCGCACCTGATCGCCCACCAGTATGAGGGGATGATCAAGAAGTCGAAACTCGGGGGCAAGAAGAAGTGAATCTGATACTGTTTGGTCCGCCGGCTGCGGGCAAAGGCACGCAGGCCAAGCGCCTGGTTGAGCTGCGAGGCTTTGTGCAGCTTTCCACTGGCGACATGCTGCGGGCGGCCCGGGCCTCCGGTTCCGAACTGGGACAGCGCGTGGCCAGGATCATGGATGAGGGCGGGCTGGTCTCCGACGAGATCGTCATTGACCTCATTGCGGAGCAGCTGACCGTTCAGGCCGGCGCGCCGGGCTTCATCTTTGATGGCTTCCCGCGCACCATCGGCCAGGCCGAAGCGCTCGACAGTCTGCTGGAATCGCGCGGATCGAAGGTTGATCTGGTCATCCGCATGATCGTGGACGACACAAGACTGCTCGAAAGAGTCACGAAACGCTTCAATGAGCAGGGGAGGGCGGACGACAATCCCGACACCTTCTCCCGCCGTCTGGAGCGTTATTATGAAGATACCGCGCCCCTCGTGCCTATGTACGCGGAGCGGGGTGTGCTGGTCGAGATCGACGGAATGGGCCCAATTGAGGCCGTATCCGCTGAAATCGATGCGGCCCTGAAACAATCCGCGTGAACGGCGCAGTTCTGCTGTTGACGGGAAGAAAACCGTGGCTATAAGCCTCGAAACTTAGCTTCAGGCTTAACCGCCGGTGCGCGCGACGGGAAATTTCCCCGCTTGCCGCGCATTTCATGTTTGAACATCCGCTTGAGGAGAAACGGCATTGGCCCGTATTGCAGGCGTCAACATTCCGACTAACAAGCGCGTCGAAATCGCGCTTCGCTATATTCACGGGATCGGCCCGTCTTTCTCCAAAGAGATTTGCGAGAAGGTGGGCGTTGAGCCCTCGCGCCGCGTGAACCAGCTGACGGACGCTGAGGTCATCAAGATCCGCGAAGCCATCGATGCCGGTTACATGGTTGAGGGTGACCTTCGCCGTGACACCTCGATGAACATCAAGCGTCTTATGGACCTTGGCTGCTATCGCGGCCTGCGTCACCGCAAGAAGCTCCCGGTGCGCGGTCAGCGTACTCACACGAACGCACGGACCCGCAAGGGCCCTGCGAAGCCGATCGCCGGCAAGAAGAAATAGGATCTGAAGCCCCATGGCCCGCGAAGCTACCCGTATCCGCCGCAGGGAACGCAAGAACATTACCTCTGGTATTGTTCATGTGAACTCGAGCTTCAACAACACGATGGTCACCATCACCGACGCGCAGGGCAACACCATCTCCTGGTCGTCCTCGGGCGTGATGAACTTCAAAGGCTCGCGCAAGTCGACGCCTTACGCCGCTCAGATGGCTGCGGAAGACGCTGCCAAGAAGGCGAAAGAGCACGGCCTGCAGACGGTTGAAGTGCGCGTACGGGGCCCCGGTTCGGGTCGTGAGAGCGCACTGCGCGCCCTCCAGGCGGCCGGTCTCACCGTAACGGCGATCAACGACACGACGCCGATCCCGCATAATGGATGCCGCCCGCCCAAGCGCCGCCGCGTCTAGTGAATACTCTCCGGCAGCGCCTCTCGGCGCTGCTGTCCTTTTCGAGGAACACTGAATGACCACTGTTAACGACCGTAACTGGAAAGTGCTGATCCGTCCGAACCGTCCTGTTGTGCAGGCTGGATACGACGCGAAGCGCAAAGCAAAGCTCGTGGTCGAGCCTCTGGAGCGCGGCTACGGCACGACGCTCGGCAACGCCCTGCGCCGCGTTCTTTTGTCGTCGCTTCAGGGCGCTGCCATCATCGGCGTCCAGATCGACGGCGTCGTCCATGAATTCTCCGCCATCCCCGGCGTGCGTGAAGACGTCACGACGATCGTTCTGAACCTCAAGCAGGTCGCGATCTTCATGGAGTCCGACACGCCCAAGCGCATGGTTCTGCGTGCCAAGGGCCCGGGCGAAGTCAAAGCCGGTCAGATCGAAACCCCCGGCGACGTCAAGATACTCAACCCCGACCTCGTCATCTGTACGCTGGACGGCGGCTCGGAAGTTCGCATGGAATTCACCGTTGCCACCGGCAAGGGTTATGTCGCCGCCGAGGCCCACCGTCCGGAAGACGCCCCCATCGGGTATATTCCGATCGACGCGATCTATTCGCCGGTCCGCCGCGTTGGCTACCAGGTCGAAGACACCCGCGAAGGCACGGTCCTCGATTATGACAAGCTGACCCTCGACATCGAAACCGATGGTTCGCTGTCGCCTGAAGATTCGGTGGCCTATGCCGCCCGTATCCTCCAGGACCAGCTCCAGCTCTTCATCAACTTTGAAGAGCCCACCCTCGATGTTGGCGGCGCGGCAGACGAGACAGATCTGGGCTTCAACCCGGTTCTCCTCAAGAAAGTCGACGAGCTGGAGCTCTCCGTTCGTTCGGCCAACTGCCTCAAGAACGATAACATCGTTTACATTGGTGACCTGATCCAGAAGTCCGAGGCGGAAATGCTCCGCACGCCGAACTTCGGCCGCAAGTCGCTCAATGAGATCAAGGAAGTCCTCGCCGGTATGGGCCTGCATCTCGGCATGGAAGTGCCCGATTGGCCACCCGAGGATATCGAAGGTCTCGCCAAGAAATACGACGATCACATCTAGCCCAGGAATGACCGGGGCCTGACCACCTCGGAAGGAACGTAGCCATGCGCCACCAGATTGCCCACCGCAAGCTCAACAAAACGGCCTCGCACCGCAAGGCCATGTTCGCCAACATGGCTGCCAGCCTGATCGAGCACGAGCAGATCGTCACCACCCTGCCGAAGGCCAAGGAAATGGCCCCGCTGATGGATAAACTCGTCAGCCTGGCAAAGAAGGGCGACCTTGCTTCGCGCCGCGCGGCGCTCTCGAAGGTCCGCAACGAGACGGCTGTCCGCAAGCTGTTCGACGTGTTCGGCGACCGTTACAAAGACCGCAACGGTGGCTACACCCGCGTTCTGAAAGCGGGCTTCCGTCCCGGCGACAACGCCCCGATTGCTGTCCTCGAACTCGTGGACCGTGACGAATCGGCAAAAGGCGCCGCTGATAAGGCCCGCCACGCTGCTGAGCTGGAAGCTGCCCAAGGCTAAGTCCTACGGCGCTTTGCCTCTTTGAATTCATGACGCCCTGGAGCCCGCGCTCCGGGGCGTTTTGCTTTTGCCCCCCGATCTCGCCGGGGCAGGGCGCGCAGACCCGAAAAACTGTCACCCAATCCCGTTAGTCGCAGTCGCAAGACTGGCGGCTAATCCTGGAGACAGCCTCATGAAACATCACTTCCTGTCCGCGCGTTCTGTAATGGCGACGGCACTGCTCGCCGCCCTCACACTGGTCAGCGGCTGCACGAACGGGCCGACAGACGCGCCCGCCAGCCGGCTCGCCCCCGCCACCACGGCTGAGCAGGCCCCCGCCGACACGGTCTTCACCATCGCCGTCATTCCCGACACGCAGAACTATCTCGATTTCACCCACCAGACCGCCGAGGGCTTTCCCTTTGATGCCAGTGAGCTCTTCCTGGAGCAGATGGCCTACATCGCCGAGAATCTGGAAAGCGAAGGCGGCGAGATCGCCTTCGTCACGTCTCTGGGCGATGTCTGGCAGCACCAGAGCCTGGAGATGGACCCCGAACACGCCGCCCGGGGTTTCCGCAAAGTGCCCAACCCGATTCTCGACGCGCATTTTGCGCCCACCGAGAAAGTCAGAACGGTCGAGATGCCCAAGGCGCATGAAGGCTTCTCCCTCATCGCCGGCAAGACGCCGTTTTCGGTTGTCCCGGGAAACCACGATTACGACGCGATGTGGTCAGACTCCCAGTTTCCGCCGCGCGCCATGACGCCGGCTGAAGTTGACCCCAACGACCTCACCTCGCTGGGCGTGCTGCATCCCGGCGGCCTGGATAATTTCCGCTCCGTCTTCGGCGCCGATACGGCCTTCTTCAAGGATCAGCCCTGGTATATCGCCTCCCATGATGGCGGCGCCGACAGCGCCCAGATCTTCGAGGCCGGCGGATACCGCTTCCTGCATATCGGCCTGCAGTTCGATCCACCAAATGATACACTCGCCTGGGCGGCCTCCGTCATCGAAGCGAACAAGGGCCTGCCCACGATCATCTCCACGCACGACTATCTCAGCAAGGAGGGCAAGCGCGTGCCCAACGCCATCATCGATGGCAACGCGGTCGATCCCATCCACAACACGCCGGAAATGGTCTGGGAAAAACTGATCAGCCAGAATGACCAGATCTTCCTCGTCCTCTGCGGTCACCAGCATGGCCAGGCCTGGCGCGTCGATGACAACGCCAGCGGCAACAAGGTCTGGCAGGTCCTGGCCGACTATCAGGACCGCAACCAGACCCTCAAAGCCACCGGCTTCAAGTCCGACTGGCCCGTCGGCATCGGCGATGGCTGGATGCGCCTGATGACGTTCGATTTCGGCGCAGACACGCCCGTGCTCAAGGTCGAAACCTACTCAACCCATTACGCAGAGCTCAGCCGCGAAGCGGCCGACTATGCCGCATGGTACAAGCCCGGCGAGCAGCCCCAGATGACCGACGCGGAGTTCCACGACGCTGACGACTACACGCTGGATCTGGAAGACTTCCGTGCACGGTTTGACGCCGCCGCGAAGATCGCGAACTAGTCTGCCCTCCAAGGAAACATCAAAGGCTCCGGGCATGCAGCCTGGAGCCTTTTTTGATTTTCGCATTGACAGAGTGTCGCAACCCTGACATTACGCCTGCCTCAGTCCCCGAAAAGAAGTCCGTAAAGAGACGGTATTTCGGGGCAGGAAAAATCGGAACCGCCCCATGAAGCAGTGTATTGAAAGCCATACCTGCTCCTCGTTTTGCCGGGGAGCGCTGTCTGCAGCCCCCGCGCCCTTGCCGGTGGCTTCGCTGACCTCGCACATTTGATCTGACCCTTGCCCGGCGCGCCAAAGGTGCGTCTACGGCATATTCAGAAGGAGGTGGATCATGGGCACGCCCATGACCCTGCCGGTGCTCCTGGCCGATGGCCGGGCGCAGCCGGTGACGCCCCTCATGGCCTTTTTGGCCGGGGCACACGCTGATGCCATGGCCCGCATCTGGCCTGCGCCGCATGAGGATTTTCTCATGCTGCCAGCTGCGCGGCGCCATGCGGCGGCCATCCTTGCCCTGCGCGGAGGCTATACGGCGCCGCGTCTGCAATGGCTCGCCGCCCGCGCGCGGGATGGGGAGCTGGCTGCAGAAATCTTCCGCGGCCATCCCCCCGGCGGGGCGATGAAAGCTCTCGGCCGTATGGGGGAGATCCTGTGGGCAGAGCCGGCCTATGCCGCTTTCATCGACCTCTTCCGGGAAGAGGCAGCCTGTCTCGTGATCCGTCACATGCCCGCGCTTTGCCCTGAAGCGATGGCCGTGCTCAGCCTGCTGCCGCCCCGGCTGCGTCTGACCACGGTCGTAACCCTTCTGGATACGGCGCGTTCGGCAGCGGCAGATCTCGCTGCAGCCTTCGCCATGGCCCTGCGCGTTCGGGGCGAGGCGGCGGCGGGCGACATCGCGCAGCGTTTCGGCCGGGCGAAAACCTGGACGGCGCTGTTTGAAACCGCCGTGCAGGTTGTCCAGCCTCTGATGCTGGCGCCGGTGCTGCCCCCGCCGGAGTTGCCCGGGTCGTTCGTCTCTGTGCGGCGCTTCGAGATGCTGTCCAGCACAGCGCTCGAGTTTCGCAACTGCCTGCGGGACTATGCGGCAGACCTCGCGGCTGGCCGTATGGCCGTCTGGGTCTGGCGGGGGCAGGGCGGGCCGGCGGCCATTGCGCTGCGCCGGGACGCGGCCGGCTGGCGCCTTGCCGAAGCCCGCGGCCGCGATAATGCCGATCTGGCCGACGAAGCGCTGCTGGAGATCGTCGCCGCCGTCCGCGCCGCCGGTGTCCGCACCGGGGAGGGCTGGGCGGTCCTCTGTCGCCGGCTGGAAGACCGGGTCCACGATGCCCCCGCCGGGCGCGCGTCAGCGGCGCCCCCCACCTGGAGGGAGCAACTCAGCCTCGGGTACCTTTGGGACTGAGTCAGGCAGGTGAGCCCCGGGCGTCCGCGTCCGGGGCTTCCCTTGCTTTGCAGTCGCTCCGATCCGGGTTAGTCTCCCTCCAGGGAACAGGAGGAAACATCATGGCCGACGGACAAGACACTGAAACAAGAGCAAAATTCCGCGAAATGCTGGAAGGCTCGAAGGAAGACTGGGATATCATTGCCGAGCATTCCCGCCACTTCAACCGGGGCCTCGCCGAGCGCGTGATCAATCACCTCAAGCTTCTGGACGGCGATTTCGGCGGCTTCCCGGTCGACCGCCTGACCCACTCCCTGCAGACCGCCACCCGCGCCCACCGCGATGGCCGGGACGAAGAATATGTTGTCTGCGCCCTGCTGCATGATATCGGCGACACGCTCGGCAGCATGAACCATCCGGATGTTGCTGCCGCCATCCTCAAGCCGTTCGTCTCCGAACAGAACCACTGGATGGTGGCCAATCACGGCATGTTCCAGGGCTATTACTTCTTCCACCATCTGGGGCTGGACCGGAACATGCGCGATCAGTTCCGCGATCATCCGTATTTTGAATATACCGCCCAGTTCTGCCATCTCTACGACCAGTCCGCCTTCGATCCCGACTATCAGAGCGAGCCGCTGGAATTTTTCGTGCCGATGGTGGAGCGTGTCTTCTCCCGTCCGAAGAACTCGATGTATCTTCGCAAAACAGAAGAATAGGATCAGTAGACGGACATGCTGAAGCTTCTCGTACTTGTGGCGCTCATCCTGGCCGTCCTCTATTTCTTCACCTGGCTTGGCCGTCGCCGGCCGGGAGACTGGCGACGGGACGGGGATGATGAAGGCCCGGTTATCCCGACAGGCCGCATTGGCCTCGATGATGACCGGCGCCCGCCGGTCACGCCCGCGCCTGAGGATGAGCTGGAAGATGCCGGCACCGGCAAGCGCCGTCAGGACTGATCTGCCCCCGGAGGATCACTCTTCGGCGGGCGCGCATTCTCCCGGCGTATCGACGCTGACGCCGGCGGCCTGGGCGGCGCATTTGTTGCCATAGGTTTCCCCGTCACAGCCGCAGACCGGGGCATATTCATATGTGCACATCTGCGGCGCCTGCAGGCAGATGCCCGCCGCGTCGGCAATCGTCCGGCACGTCCCGTCATCATAATAACAAGTGAGCCCCTCTGCGCAGGTGATGCCCGCGACCCCGCCACACATCCCGCCTTCATCCGCCGCTGGCCGGCTCACCGGCGCGGGCGCAGATGTGTCCGCCTCACCGGGCACTCCGGCGGGCGTCGTTGCAGCGCACCCCGTCAACAGAAGAATGGATGCCGCAAAAAGAAAAAGGCGCATGGCTTAAACTCCGTTTCCAGAGTTGAGCCTTGCGCCTTAAGCTCTTTTTGGCAAGCCTTGCGGCTTACTTTGCAGCTGCCGCTGCCACAGCGGAGAAGATGTTCTGGCCATGCTCGCCGCCAGATTTGAAGGCCGGGCGGGTCATGTTCACATCCGTGATCTGGTCCCATTTGGCGGCAACGGCTTCCACCGTCAGCGCCTCGCCCTGGCCGACGAATACGCCGGCTGTTTCCACAATGCGGGCCATCGAGAATGCGCCTGCCCCCGCCGAGAGGATCACGCCGCTCGGGGCATCTTCCTTGACGAGGTTGAGCACGCCCGGCGTCACATATTCTGCCTTCAGCGCGTCCAGCATCTGCTCTGACATGATGTCCTCAGTCATGCGGGTCGCGGCAATCGGGCAGACGGCGTTGATCTTGATGTCGTTCTTCGCGCCTTCGATCTTCAGCGTGTTCATCATGCCGACAACGCCGAGTTTCGCGGCGCCATAATTGGCCTGGCCGAAATTGCCATAGAGGCCGGTCGAGGAGGTGGTGACAACGATCCGGCCGTAATTCTGCGCCTTCATGATGTCCCAGGCCGCATGCACGGGCAGGAAGGTGCCGCGCAGGTGAACGGCCAGAACGAGGTCGATGTCTTCGACGCTCATTTTCGAGAAGGAGCGGTCCCGCAGGATGCCGGCGTTTGCGATGATGATGTCGATCCGGCCCCATTTGGCCATCGTGTCGTCGATCATGCGCTTCACGCCGTCCACATCGGAGACCGACGAGCCATTGGCGATTGCCTGGCCGCCCAGGGCTTCGATTTCCTTGACCACGGCCTGCGCCGCGTCCGAGCTGCCGCCCGAGCCATCGCGCGAACCGCCCAGATCGTTGACTACGACCTTTGCGCCCCGGCGGGCGAGTTCAAGCGCGTGCTCGCGGCCAAGGCCGCCGCCAGCGCCAGTGACAATGGCGACGCGGTCGTCAAAACGGATCTCGGACATGGGTATCTCCCTCTAACGGTGATCTGGGTTTGGGTTCTCACACCAGACGTTCACGTCAACGTCAAGCATGTCCGCTGCGTCACCCCTTGCCGCAGCGGCTGCGGCATGATTGCTGACGCGCTGCGAATAGGGAGGACACCATGCTCGCTTACCTGACCCTCGGAACCAATGACAAGGAAAAGGCCATCGCCTTTTACGACGCCGTGCTCGGCGAAATGGGCGCCAAGCGCTTCTTCGCCAATGACCGCCTGCAATTCTACGGCATGGCGCCCGGCCAGCCGATGTTCGCCATCGGCACGCCCTATGAAGGCGCCGCCACCGCCGGTAATGGCGTGATGCCCGCCATCGCCGTGGCCGACAAGGAAACCGTCGACCGCGTCTATAACAAGGCTCGCGAACTCGGCGCCGCCTGCGAAGGCGAGCCCGGCAACCGCATGCCCACCTTCTACGGCGCCTACTTCCGCGACCCCGACGGCAACAAGATCTGCGTCTGCAAAGTCGGCTGAGCCTCACGGCCCCTTGAAACAAACCCCTCCGGTGGCGCCATCGGAGGGGTTTTTCAATTGAGCGCCATTTCCCGCAGGCGCCGCGCGCCGCGCCGCCCCCACATTGCCATTCCCGCTTTCCAAGCCTTCCCCCCGCGTTTAAGTCTCAAAGCTTGGGTCTGATTTGCGGGAGGGCTGACGCAACATGCCGGCTGGATTTGAATGGGGTTGGGATAACGCCCGCGCGCTCATCGGGATCGTTCTGATCTATGGCCTGTGCTGGGTGCTCTCCGAAAAGCGCAAACTCTTCCCGTGGAAGCTCGTGCTGGGCGCCACGGCGATGCAGTTTGCCTTCGCCCTCATCCTGTTCGGCATTCCCTTCATTAAGGACATCCTCCTGAAGGCCAATGCCCTGGTCGATGGTTTGCAGAACGCAACGCGCGCGGGCACCAGCTTCGTCTTCGGCTATGTCGGGGATAATGTCGCCGCCAGCGAACTGATCGGCGGGTCGGCGCCGCCGCTCTTCTTCTTCCAGATCCTGCCCATCATCATCGTCGTGGCGGCCCTCTCGGCCATCCTCTGGCACTGGCATATCCTGCGCTGGATCACCAATGGCTTTGCCTTCGTCTTCCGGCGCGGCATGGGTCTTGGCGGGGCCACATCGCTGGCCGTCTCGGCCAACGTCTTCATGGGCATGACCGAGGCCCCCGTCCTCATCCGCCCCTACATCAAAGGCATGACCCGGTCGGAGCTGCTGATCATGATGACCGCCGGCTTTGCCACCATCGCCGGCTCGGTCCTCGTAGTTTACGGCGCCTTCCTGGAAGGCAAGATGGCCAATCCGCTGCCCCAGCTGCTGGCGGCCTCGATCATCGCTGCGCCCGCCGCCGTCGGCGTTGCCCTCGCCATGATCCCGGAAACCACGCCCGTATCTGAGCGGATGAAAGACCCCGATTTCAAATACGCCTCCACCATGGACGCCTTCTCCACCGGCGCCACCGATGGCCTGAAGATTGTCTTCAACATCGCCACGATGCTGATCGCCGCCCTCGCGCTGCTCTGGCTGGTCAATGCGGGCCTCGGCGTCTTCCCGGACGTGAACGGCATGCCGCTCTCCATCGAGCGCATCCTCGGCTGGATCTTCGCGCCCCTGATGTACATGATCGGCGTGCCCTGGAGCGAAGCCTCCCAGTCGGGCTCGCTGATGGGCGTCAAAACGGTGCTGACCGAATTCGTCGCCTTCCTCCAACTCGCCGAGCTCCCCGTCGAGGCGATGGACCCGCGCACCCGCATGATCACCGCCCACGCCATCTGCGGCTTTGCCAACTTCGGTTCGATGGGCATCCTGATCGGCGGCCTGACCATCGTTGAGCCTGAGCGCCGGGACGACTTCCTCAGCCTCGCCTGGCGTACGTTGCTGGCCGGCACGCTGGCGACCTGTCTCTCAGGCGCCGTCGTTGGCGCGCTGCCCTACGCCCTGTTCGCCGCGGGCTGACGCAGCGGCCGGGGTCGCCTTTGACCCGGCAAGACCCTAGATGGAACGCAGGCGGCGGCGCGCAGCGGTGCCCCGCTGTCTTGCCTGATTTTTTGGGAGTGCTGATTTGCCAAACCGGACCGGATTTGTCGTCCTTGCCGCGACCCTGCTCGCGCCCGCTGCCCTGGCAGAGGTGCCCCAGCGGCTGGAACCTGTCGAAGTCTACAGCGATCGCCCGCAGGAAGCCCCCGGTTCGCGCGCCATTCTCGGCGCAGAGCTGATCGCCGAAACCGCCGCCGACCGGCCGGCCGAAATCCTCAACCAAGCGCCCGCCGTCAATATCCAGATGAATTCGGGCCAGGAACATCTCATCGCCATCCGCTCGCCGGTGCTGACCGGCGGGGCAGGGCAGGGCAGCTTCCTGATCCTCGAGAATGGCTTGCCCATCCGCTCGCCCGCCTTCGGCAACGTCAATTCCCTGATCGAGCCCCATCATGAAGTCGCGGGCGCCATCGAAATCGTCCGCGGCCCGGCCAGCGCCAAATATGGCTCCAACGCCGTCCATGGCCTGCTGAACTTCATTCTCCCGGATGCTTCCAGCCCGCAGAGCGTGCGCGTCAGCTACTCCACGCTGGAGCGCCTGCGCGGCGACGCCTCGGTCAATCTCGGCAGCGCCACGCGCCTGAACCTCTCCCTGATGGACGACGCCGGCTGGCGCGATGACACCCCCAGCCAGCAGCAGAAACTCTCCCTCGTCACGCAGGCAGACCTTGCCGGCTGGGACAGCGCCTTCTGGCTTGCCGCCTCCAGCCTCAACCAGGAAACCGCCGGCTTCATACAAGGCCCCGACGCCTACAAGGACGATCGCGTCCGCGAGACCAATCCCAACCCCGAAGCCTACCGCGACGCGTGGTC
>JBKBRT010000244.1:0-3876 GCA_046291585.1 Hyphomonas sp. | reverse complement strand
TTCAGCGACGTCCGCCACACGGAAGACTGGGCGCCAGACCTCCAGAAATCCAAAGCCTATGAGCAAATCCTGCTCGACATTATCCTCGGTATTCTGCCGCCCAGCGCGCGTCTCGATGAACTCGGTCTTGCCAAGCAGTACAATCTCGGCGTCGCCGGCGTCCGCGATGCGCTTGCCCGCCTCTCGCTCGAGGGCATGGTTCTGCGCCGTCCCCGCTCAGGCACAATCGTTGCCTCCATTGATGTGCAGGAAGTGCAGCAGGCCTATGATGTGCGCTGCCTGCTGGAGCCTCAGGCCGCCTTTCTCGCCGCCCAGCACGCCACCCGCGCAGAAATTGACGAAATCATGGCCGCCTTTGATGGCGCCGAGACCGCTGCCAAGCGCCGCGATTTCCGCTCCATCATTGCCATGGACCAGAAATTCCACCGCGCGGTTGCCATCGCCAGCCACAATCTCAGCCTCGCCCGTATCGTCATCAATCTTCACAACAAGGCGGCGCGCTACTGGTATTATTCAATGACCACGCGCCCAGATGAAGACCGGCTGGAAGACATCGCGAACCATCGTATCGCCGCCAAAGCCATCGCCAAGGGCGACGGTCCGGCCGCAATGAAAGCGATGCTTGTGGTCATGGGCGACAAGAACGCCGACTGAGCTTTCGGCAAATCACACATCCTCTCGCCGTAGATGCTCATGTTTGAGGCATTCCGATATTTGATGAACGTCCATAAACGCGAATGTCTTTTTGCCGCGCGCAGACCAACCAGTGTTTCGGAAACTGCAGGCAAACTTGCAAATCCGGTCATTCTGCCAGCCTATGAAACTGTAAACCTCTCGGCATTCTACACGCTCAACGGCTATGAGATCGCTTTCAACGTCGACAACGTATTCGATGAACTCTACTTCCAGCCGGTAACGGACACCTATTCAGACATGGCAGTCCTGCCGGGCCGTGGCACGTAATACCGTGTTACCTTCAAGGAGAAGTTCTGAGAACAGATATATGCTCCCGCCCGGGACCGGTCCCGCCGCCTTCCCACGCCCTCCCGCTGGGCTTGCAGGACCGGTCCTTGGCAGAGGCAACACAAAAGGGAGTGACAACATAAGGCCTACGCGTGAAACCCAACCCTGCTTTTACTGACAGTCTCGCCGGCTGGATTGCACCGGAACGCACAGCCGTCGTCGTGGTGGATATCCAGGTTGATTTTGCCTCGCCCGACGGCGTGCTTGGCCAGGCAGGCCTGGATATGAGCGTTGCTGCACCTGCCGTGTCGGCTGCTGAGCGGCTTGTCGACGCTGCCCGCGCGGCCGGTACGCCCGTCATCTTTGTCGGGCTTGCCACCACGCCTGCCACTGACTCGCCTGCCTGGGGGGAGTGGCGCCGCCGCAAAAATGGCGTCGATAGTGGCGGCGCAATCTGCCGGGCGGATGAGCCAGGCTCCGATTTCTTCGGTCCGTCGCCCAAGGAAGATGAAACCGTAATCTGGAAGCTGCGCTATAGCGGCTTCTTCGGCACCAGCCTCGACGCCGTCCTGCGGGCGCGCGGTATCGACACACTGATCATCTGTGGTCTGACCACCGAATGCTGCGTTGATTGCACGGTGCGCGACGCCTTCCATCTCGACTATTTCGTCTATGTGCCGACAGATGCATGCGCCGCCTATGACCCCGGCATCCACGAAAGCGCGCTGCAGTCTCTGGCGCTGAACTGCGCAACATTGGTTTCGACAGCCGACATCTTCAGCGCGTGGAACCAAGAACAATAAGAAAGTAGCCCGATGAGTAACGTGTTCAGGAATTTGCCCGAGGCGAATTATATCGTCACGGAAGAAGATGCCGCTGCGATCGACAAAGACGAGATGACGCGAGTCGCCCTGGAGCTGGGAAATATCCCAAGCCCTGCGCGCGGCGAAGCTCAAGCAGCGGAATATGTCTATCAATGGCTAACGAAAGAAGGTTTCCGCCCCCGCAAGGTCGGCGCAACGCCTGAGCGCCCCAACATCATCGCCACCTATGGCGGCTAGGGCGATGGCAAAAGCCTCCTGTACACCGCCCATCTCGACACCGAGAGCCCCACCTGGAACCCGGATGAGGACGCTTACAAATTCCACCCCGAAACGCTCGAAGCCCGCGAATGGAATGAATGCTGGCTCGAAGACGGCGCTTTCCACGGCTTGCCCATTGCCAATGATCGTGGCCCGATGACCTGCTTCCTCTTCGCGGCAAAAGCCCTGAAGTAATGCGGCTTCGACCTTGCCGGCCGCCTCTATCTCACGGCCTCACCCGGAGAGATCGGCCCGGAACCCATCGAGGAAGCCCGTGGTATTGACTTCATGGGCAAGGAAATCGGCACGCATTACGTTTTCAATCATGGCGGCGTCTCGCCTGACTATGCCATTGCCGCCGAAGGCTGCGACTATGGGCTCAACTGGGTCGGCTGTGGTTACACGGTCTTCCGTATACGCCTTTATGGCGAGGCGATCTTCACGCCCCTCCTCACCTCCCCGAAAAACGCCGCCCAGCACCCCAACCCCATCTACCGCATGGGCGCGGCCATCCAGCCGATCCTTGACTGGAGCCTGAAATTCGAAGCCGAAAGCCGCTACGACTCCGAAGGCGGATCAGCCTATCCGAAAGCCCAGCTCTCCGCCGTGCGTGGCGGCGTGCCTCATGCTTTTGGCGCCGGTACAGAAGTCTGCGCGCTCTATCTGGAAGTCGGCCTCGCCCCAAACCAGGAGATCGGCACCGTCCATCGCAGCCTCGAAAAATACCTGCGCGAAGCAAATATCGGAGAGTTCGATGTCGAGCCCGTTATCGTCCGGCACGGCTTTGAAGCAGACGCGGGAAAGGTCGCCCCGCTGGTCAGCGCCGTCGACGCCGCAACCCGCCTCTCGCTCGGCAAGCCGGTCGAACGCGCCGCGCCCGTCTATTCCAGTATGTGGCGCGACCATAACGTGTTCAACATGAACCGCGTCCCCGCCATCACCACCGGCTTCAAGCGCTGGCGCCCAACCCCGGATGATCTCGTCAAAAGCGCGCTCATTTATGCCCTCACTGCCCTCGCTCTCTGTGGCAAAGCGGGCAACACGGCCGAGGCGTCGCGCACCAAGCCGGTCTATGGCGACAATCCCTTCAGCTGACGGAAGGATGCAGGATATGACACAGCCCATCGATGCAACCCTCTGGCGGGAAGCCATGGGCGGCTTTCTCACCGGAGTCACCGTTGTCACGACGCTCTCTGATGGCAAAATCGCCGGCACAGCCGTCAACGCCTTCTCCGCCGTCTCGCAAGATCCACCTTTGCTGCTGGTGTGCCTCTATCGTTCCAGCCGCTCGCTCGAAGCGATCCGCACGGCCGGCTTCTTTGCTGTCAATATTCTCTCCGAGACTCATATGGATATCGTGCGGCGCTTTTCATCCAAAAGCGCCGATGACCGGTTCCGTGATGTGGCTTACACGCGCGAGGCGACCGGCGCCCCGGTGCTCACCGGATCTGTTGCCTGGTTCGACTGTTCTGTGCACGCAATCCATGATGGCGGCGATCATGAAATCGTTGTCGGCCGTGTGCTCCGCCTCGGCTCAGACACTGCCGCCACACCGCTCGCCTATCATCGCGGCAATATCTGGTGTCTTCCCGCGCGCGAGATTGTCCCTGAAGGACGCTCATGAACCCGCCCCAAAAAGCCGGCACGCCGCACATAACGGGCACAGCGGCGCTGGTCCGCGTTATGGCAGATTCGGCTTACCGAAATCTCTTCCTCGCCTCCACCGCTGTCATGGCGAGCCAGTGGATGCAACGCATCGCGCTCGGCTGGATCATGTGGGAACTCACGCGCTCCACCACCTGGCTTGGCCTCCTCGCCAGCGCTGAGCTAT
>JBKBRT010000243.1:0-3895 GCA_046291585.1 Hyphomonas sp. | reverse complement strand
CCTCTCGCATACCGCCCAATCTTCCCCTATATCCCCCGCTTCCAACCAGCTGCTCCGGGCCTTGACCCCGGTGGGAGTGAGAGATGACGACCGACACCGCTGCGTGGCCGACAGGCCGCGTAAATTCGCTTGGATTTGCCAAGCCTCCCCATGAAACCCGCGTTGTGGCGGCCATGTCTGGCGGCGTCGACAGCTCCGTTGTGGCCGCGATGCTGAAAGCCGAGGGCTATGACGTGATCGGCATCACGCTGCAGCTTTACGATCATGGCGCCGTCATCGAGAAGAAGGGCGCTTGCTGCGCGGGGCAGGACATTCACGACGCGCGCAACGTGTCCGATGCCATCGGCATTCCCCATTATGTGCTCGATTACGAAAGCCGTTTTCGCGAGCAGGTGATGGAAGATTTTGCCGACACCTACCTCTCCGGCTCCACGCCCATCCCCTGCATCCGCTGCAACCAGACGGTCAAGTTTGCAGACCTCCTTGCCACGGCGAAGGAGCTGGGCGCCGATTGCCTGGCCACCGGACACTACATCCGCCGCACTGATGGCCCCGAGGGGCCCGAGCTTCACCGCGCCCATGATGCCAGCCGTGACCAGTCCTACTTCCTGTTCGCCACCACGCGCGCGCAGCTCGATTTCCTGCGCTTCCCATTGGGAAGTCTTCCGAAGAGCGAAGTGCGCGAACTGGCAGAGAAGTTTGGCCTGCAGGTGGCCGCCAAGCCCGACAGCCAGGACATCTGCTTCGTGCCCGATGGCTCCTATGCCAACGTCGTCGAGAAGCTGCGCCCCGGTTCCGGGCGCGGGGGCGAGATCGTGCATCTCGATGGCCGCGTTCTGGGGAGCCATGAAGGCGTCATCCACTACACCATCGGCCAGCGCCGGGGCCTTGGCGTGGCGACCGGCGATCCGCTGTTTGTGGTGAAGATCGACGCGCCCGCGCGCCGGGTCATCGTCGGCCCGCGCGAAGCGCTGATGACGCGGGGTCTCCTTCTGGAAGAGCTGAACTGGCTGGGGCAGGGCAGCCTGGAAGAGGCCGCCAGCAACGGCGCGCGCGTGCTGATCCGTGTGCGGTCAACCCGTCCGCCCGTGCCGGGCCGTTTGGGATATGAAGACGGCGCCCCGGCGGTGTTCTTCGACGCGCCCGAAGAAGGCGTCGCGCGCGGCCAGGCGGCGGTGCTCTACGACCCCGAAGGCAGCACCCGCATCCTCGGCGGCGGCTTCATCGCCCGGCCATTGCCGGCCGATGAGCGCGTGGCGGCGGACTGAACTTCAGCTCAGCCAGTCCGGCGCTTTCGTGCCCGTGCTGGTGAAGGCTGGCGGCGGGTAGCGCTCCAGCAGCTTTTCCACGATAAGGTCGGCCACGCGCTCGGCCTCACGCAGGGGTTCGTACGACCACTGATCAAGTGAGCCGGTAAACCAGCGGGCGACACCGCGCTGGAGCAAGCTCTCATGCAGCCGGTCAAACTTGTCCCCGCGCCCTTCCAGCTTGGCGATATGCACCGGCAGGCCATGCCAGGCCGCTTCGGACAGCATGTTGGCGCTGTCTTCGGTAACGATGGCGGCATTGGAGAAAAGCAGCCAGGCAAGATAGGGGTTTGGCCCGTCCTGCGGCCCCGCCCAGAAGGCTGCGCCGATATCGCTCGCCATCTTGCGGAAACGCGCGGCAACCGGCACGGGCGTGCGCCGCGAGGTGGTCAGCCGCAAACGCCAGCCATCGGCGGCCAGGGCGCGCATCTGGCCTTCCAGCCGGTCAGCGGCGGCATTGGTGAAGGTGTGAACGCGCGAGTCCCCGCCCAGGATGACGATGGCGGAGCGCCGGGTTTCATCGGCAAGATCGGCAAAGGCCTGCGCGGCTTCTTCCAGTGCTTCGGGCGAGAAATAGGCCGGGGAGCCGATGGTGCGGATGACATTCGGCCCGCTAACAGCGTCATGCTCTGGCACAACCAGGAGGTCAAAATCGGAAGCGGCAATATGCGGATCGAGGATCTGCACCGTGAAGGTTTTCCCCCCCGAGGCCTGGCGGGCATAGCGGGTGAGCGGGGCCGAGCGGCGCCCGCCGGCGATCCATACGGTCGGCCAGGGGGCGGTGAGCGCCGGGCGCTGTTCCTTCGGCAGGGCTTGCAGAGGCGAAGGCCATCGGTCCGCCGGCAGCCAGCGCCAGGGCGCTCGCGGCGTCAGCACCTGCGGCTCCTGACGGTGGGCCTCACCGGGAATATGCGCAATACGCACCCAGCGCTGCATTGCGCCCAGGGCAGCCGTCAGCGCACGCACCTGCGCGGCATTGCCGGCGCGGCCATCAGAGACCGCCCAGACAGAAGGTCCGAGCGACCCCATGCCGATTTATCCTTACTTGTATACGACCTTGATAACTTCATAGGCGCGGGCGCCGGCGGGCGCGGCCACTTCAGCCTCGTCGCCTTCTTCCTTGCCGATCAGCGCGCGGGCGATCGGGGAGGTGACAGAGATCTTGCCCTGTTTCACATCCGCTTCGTCCTCGCCCACAATCTTGTAGGTCTGCTCTTCTTCGGTGTCGACATCGGCAATGGTCACGGTTGCGCCAAAGCGCACTTTCGACCCACCGAGCTTGGACACATCGATAATATCCGCGCGGGCCAGCTTGTCGTCGAGCTCGCTGATGCGGCCCTCGATAAAGCTCTGCTTCTCCTTTGCCGCGTGATATTCGGCGTTCTCCGACAGGTCGCCATGCGAGCGGGCCTCGGAAATTGCCGCAATGATGCTCGGGCGCTCAACGGATTTGAGCACCTTCAGTTCAGCCTGAAGCGCGGCATGCCCTTCGGCGGTCATCGGAATGCGTTCCATCAAGAATTCCCTTACTCACAGCGGCAAAAAACGTTGTCGCAAAAACCAAGGGCGTCAAGTGGGAGGCAATCAGGCGCTTTGCAAGGCGCGCACGGATATTTCCTGTGATTTCATGCTGGCGATGGCTTTGACCGCTGCGAGCGACGCAGCCAGCGTTGTGAAATAAGGAATTTTCCTTGCTACGGCCGTCCGGCGAATGGACCCAGAGTCTGACAGGGAGGCGGCGCCTTCAGTTGTGTTGAATACCAGCTGGACATCGCCATTGATCATCGCATCGACAATATGGGGCTGGCCTTCGAGCACCTTGTTGACCCGTTTGACCGGAATACCCTTCGATTCCAGGTGGGTGGCCGTGCCGCTGGTCGCCAGGATGGTGAAGCCCTGCTCGACGAGGCCGCGGGCGGCCTCTTCGGCGCCCTTCTTGTCGCTGTCGCGCACGGAGATGAACACTGTGCCCTCGGCCGGCAGGCGGATGCCGCCACCCAGCTGGCTCTTGAGGAAGGCCATGCCGAAATCATCATCCCAGCCCATGACTTCGCCGGTGGAGCGCATTTCCGGGCCAAGCTGAGGGTCAACGCCGGGGAAGCGGGCAAACGGGAAAACCGCTTCCTTGATGGCGATGCGGCGCGGGCGGGCGTTCGAGAGGTCGAAGCTGGAAAGCGCCTCGCCGGCCATCACCTTGGCGGCGATGGCGGCAATCGGGGCGCCGACGGCCTTGGCCACAAAGGGCACCGTGCGGCTGGCGCGCGGGTTGGCTTCCAGCACATAGATTTCCTCGCCCTTGACCGCGAACTGAATATTGATCAGCCCCCGGACGTTCAGCGCCATCGCGAGCTGCGCGGCCTGATCGGCGAGGCGCTTCTGCAATTCCTGAGACAGCGTGAAGGGCGGCAGGGCGCAGGCAGAGTCGCCCGAATGCACGCCGGCTTCTTCGATATGCTCCATGATGCCGGCGACATGCACGGTCTTGCCGTCGCAGATGGCGTCGACATCCACTTCGATGGCATCGGAGAGGTAGCGGTCGATGAAGAGGGAGGCGTCGCCCGAGACACGCAGCGCCTCGGCGGCGAACT
>JBKBRT010000242.1:0-3896 GCA_046291585.1 Hyphomonas sp. | reverse complement strand
GCGACCTGCCGGCGATGGTTGCCTCGGCCGCCCGGCTGGGCGTGGTGATGATCGAGCAGCCCTTCCCTGCCGGGAAAGACGCCGCGCTGATGCGCCGTCCGGGCGCGGTGGCGATCTGCGCCGACGAAAGCGCGCATACCAGCGCCGACATCCAGACACTGGCGAGGAGTTATGACGCGGTGAACGTCAAGCTCGACAAGGCTGGCGGGCTGACCGAGGCGCTGGCGATGGTGCGCGCGGCGCGGACCGCCGGCATGGTGGTGATGGTCGGCTGTATGGTGGCCGGATCATTGTCGATGGCGCCGGCGGTGCTGCTGGCGCAGCTGGCGGATGCGGCCGATCTCGACGGGCCGCTCTGGCTGGCAAGCGATATTGAGGGCGGGTTGGTGTATACGGATGGGCAGGTGTTGCCGCCGGGGGCGGCGCTTTGGGGGTGAACCCGATTGGAAAGCTGGCGTGCCCGCTCTATCCTTCGACGTCGCTCAGGATGAGCTCAGATACGCTGCACTCGAGAAGCTCATCCTGAGCGACGTCGAAGGATGGGCGGGCTTTGGTTTCGGACAGCACGTTTAGCCGGACGCAGCGGGGGCTGGCCGGGTTATTTGGCTGAGTTCGGGATCAGGTGAAAGCTAGGAGGTGTCGGCTTTTGCCGTGAGGGTGCAGGCGCCCTTCGTCAGGGCGCTTTGCGCCCTGCCACTTCCCCCGCGAATGCAGGGGAAGATGAAGTGGTGCGTATCATCGGTGTTGAGAAGAGTTGGAATGGCGGTTGCCCAGCAGGGATCGTCCCAGGCTTTGCGCATTGGCACGATTGGTCTGTAGGCGGAGGGGCTGGGCGCGGGATCGCCGTAATAGGTGATGTCGATGCGGCCCTACCAGTTGACGATTACAAGCACATCGCAGTTTCCATGCGCGTCCATCTGATCGGCGACGCGCAGCAGATACCAGAACACCACCGGCCAGAAGATCGGCAGCACAGCGTCGAAATACTCCGCGAAGGCGGGGTGTCTGCGGACGCGGTGCAGGGCGGCGAGGTTGATCATGGGGCGGAGGATACGCCCGGCGGGGGTGGGGGTGGAGAAGGTTTTGGGGGATATTTTGTAAGGGGTTGTGGGGATTGGGGTTTTTGTGGGCGGAGGGGGTTGGGTTTGTTGGATAAGGCGGAAGCCCTCACCTCCCATCGCTTTGCGATGGGTCCCTCCTCTCCCATAAATGGGAGAGGAGTTTCACGTTGTGCTTGCGGCGGCGTCCCAACCCATCTCCCGCGGAGTGGGAGAGGAGGGGCCCGCGCCCGTCAGGGCGTGGGAGGTGAGGGTCTTAGTTCACTGCTTCTTTTACAGCGCTTTCATAGGCATCCAGCGCGCTGAGCCATTCGGTTTCGGCTTTGGCGGCCTCGGCTTCGAGTTTGCCGCGTTCGACGGACAGCTCTGTGATCTTCTGCGGCGAGAGACCCGATTTGGAGAGCTCTGCGTCAATCGTCCTGATACGGCCGTTTGCTTTTTCGAAGGCTTTCTCGGCGGCGTCAGCCTTTTTCTTCAGCGGGGCGGCCGATTCGCGGGCCTGGGAGGCGCGGCGGCGTTGTTCGGCCTTGTCGACGGGGTCTTCGGCGACGGCGGCGGGCGCCGGGGCGGCGGGTTTGGACGCGTTGCCTTTGTCGCGGTCTGAACTCATCACCAGGGCGCGGTAGTCGGAAAGGTCGCCGACATAGGGCGCGACCTTCCCGTCTTTGACCAGCCAGAGCTGGTCGGCGGTGGCCTCGGCGAGATAGACATCGTGCGTGATCAGAAGAACGGCGCCGGCAAAGTCGTTCAGCGCGTAGATCAGCGCTTCGCGGCTGTCGATATCCAAGTGGGACGTCGGCTCGTCAAGGATCAGAACCTGTGGCCGTGCAAGGCCGATGAGGCCCAGAATAAGACGGACTTTTTCACCGCCGGAAAGCTTCTCGACCTTGGTTTCGACCTTCTCATGGGAGAAGCCGAGTTGCGCCGCGACCGAGCGCTGTTTGGCGACGGGCGTATCCTTGGGGAGCGCGCGCATGACGTGTTCCAGGACGGTATCGCCGATGCTGAGTTCGTCGAGCTGGTCCTGCGAGAAGTAGCCGATTTCGACTTTCTTCGGCATCCGGCGTTTGCCCGCCAGTAGCGGCAGGCGCTCGGCGATGGATTTGACGAGCGTGGTCTTGCCCTGCCCGTTGGTGCCGATGATGGCGATGCGGTCATCGGGATCAATGCGGAGTTTCACGCCCTTGAGAATGACCGCCTGCGGACCATAGCCCATCGAGGCGTCTTCGATTTCCAGAAGCGGCGGGGCGAGCATGGTTTCGGGCGCAGGGAAATTGAACGGCGCGGCGCGCTCTTCCAGCGGAATGGAAATTTCCTGCATCTTCTCCAGCATCTTGATACGGCTCTGGGCCTGCCGGGCCTTGGAGGCCTTGGCGCGGAAACGGTCGACGAAGGATTGGAGGTGGGCGCGGTCTTTATCCTGCTTGGTTTTCTGGCTTTCGAGTTGGGCGAGTTTGGCCGCGCGCAGTTTCAGCCAGTCATCATAGCCGCCGGGCGTGATCATCAGCTTACGGTGTTCCAGCGCCATCGTGTGGGTGACCGAGCGGTTGAGCATTTCGCGGTCATGGCTGACGATGAGGACGGTGTTGGGATACCGGCGCAGATACCCCTCGAGCCAGGCGGCGCCTTCAAGATCGAGATAGTTGGTCGGCTCGTCGAGCAGGAGAAGATCTGGCTGGGCGAAGAGGGCGCCAGCGATGGCCGCGCGCATGCGCCAGCCGCCGGAGAATTCGCGGGTGGCGCGGGCAAGGTCTGCGGTCTGGAAGCCGAGGCCCATGAGGATTTCAGCCGCGCGGGGCTCGGCCGTCCACGCGTCGATGTCGAGGAGGCGGGCGTGGATGTCGCCGATCCGGTCGGGGTCGGTCGCCGTTTCGGACTCCTGCATCAAGGCGTGGCGTTCGGCGTCTGCCTCCAGCACGACGTCGAGGATCGTCTGGTCGGTGGGGGCAACCTCCTGGGCGACCCAGCCGAGGCGGGCGCCGTTCTGCAGGCGGATGGGGCTGTCCTTGCCCGGCGAGGCGATTTCCTCGCGGATGAGGCGCAGGAGCGTCGACTTGCCCGTGCCGTTGCGTCCGATGAGGCCGACTTTCCAGCCGGCGGCCACGCGCGCAGAGG
The DNA here is from genome assembly GCA_046291585.1 of Hyphomonas sp. Taxonomy (GTDB): domain Bacteria; phylum Pseudomonadota; class Alphaproteobacteria; order Caulobacterales; family Hyphomonadaceae; genus Hyphomonas. Next base: position 723 of record JBKBRT010000242.1, on the reverse strand, counting down.
CGGCGTCAAACAGCGGGCGGGCTTCGACCCGGTAATCGAGGTTCTTGATTTCCAACATGGCGGGGCTTTAACCCGCCCGGCGGCAAAAAACAGCCCGCTTTCCGCAAATGACCGCTCATAATGACGCAGGCTGCACGCTAGCCCTTTTCTCGTCATGCTGCAGCGCACAAATCTTCCGCATGACCCAGCGAGGCTTTTCGACCTGTCTGACCGCAGGACATCCTGTGTATCTGCGCCCCATCGGGCCCAGAGACCGGGCGCGTGAAGTGGATATTATCTCAAAGTTTTCAGAGCATTCGCGGTATCTGCGCTTCTTTTCAGGCGCGCCGACCCTGCCTGACGCGGTGATCGACCAGCTGGTGGATGTGGACGGATTTAACCACATTGCCTGGGGCGCGCTGGAGCTTGATACGGCCGGGGCGCCGCTGATGGGCGTTGTGCGCGCGGTGCGCCGGGCCGGGACGAATGAGGCCGATCTGGCGATGGGCGTGCTGGACGCCCATCATGGCAAGGGGCTGGCGAGGCTGCTCATGGCGGCGGTAGTTCACGATGCGATTGCGGCCGGGATAACGGTGTTTACGGCCGAAATGCTGGCGGAGAACGCGCCGGCCCGGAAGCTGTTTCAGGCCATTGGCGGCAAGGCCGCCGGGCGCGACGGGAATGTAATTTCCTTTGCATTTGACGCGCGGGAGGTGGCGGAGCGGCTGGCCGATATTGGCGCGG
>JBKBRT010000241.1:0-3896 GCA_046291585.1 Hyphomonas sp. | reverse complement strand
CTGCCTGTGGATGTGTGGGTATGGGATCTCGATATTGATGCGCCCACGGCGACCTTATTGTCGACATGGCTTGCGGACGACGAGCGCCAGCGCGCCGCCGCCTTCGCGACGCCTGAATTGCTGCGCCGCTGGATCGCGGCGAGAGCAGGCATGCGCGGCATTCTTGGCTCCCTGCTGAATGTGCCTGCGCAATCGCCGGTATTTGGACAGGGCCAGCATGGGCGCCCATATATGGCGTCTCCTGATTGTCCGTACTCGTTCAACCTCAGCCACAGCAATGCGCTGGCGGCCTTCGCCGTGTGCAGAGCGGTCGTGGGCGTGGATGTGGAACAGAGAAAATCGCTGCCAGAGGGGGTGGCCAGGATGGTCTTTTCACCGCCGGAAATCGCTGCGCTGGAGGCAGAGCCGGAAGAGAGCAGGGCCGTAACATTCTTCCAGTTCTGGGCGGTGAAGGAGGCGGTGCTCAAGGCGCTGGGCACCGGGCTGAGCGTTTCCGGGCGCAGCTTCACGATTGATCTTTCAGGAGGCGCAACGCCCCGTCTCGCCGCTGCGGACTGGGCGGGCGAAGATGCGCGGGCCTGGCAGCTTCTGGCGTTTGATCCCGCGCCCGGCTTTGCAGGCGCCGTTGCGGTGCGGACCACTCAGCCCCTGCGTCTCACGCAGCATCGCTGGACGTTTGACCTCTAATTCTGCGCGTCATGCCTGCGGCGGCGGAAAGCGAAACCGCATCGGATGGTCATAATCTGTCCGGATTTCTTCCTCCCGCGTGCCGCCTCCGATGTTGTGTATATAGAGCGCGCGCTCCGTAAGCAGATCATACCCGGCAAAGATCGCAATATGCGGCAGACGCCCGCCAAGCCGCATGGTGACCAGATCGCCTGGCTGCCAGTCCTTGCGCCGCCCCGGAACGTCCCGTTTCAGTCCTTGCCGCTCGAAATATCGTTCAAGATTTGGAACGCGCCGATGGTCGATGTTGCGGTCAGCGCGCGTCAGGCCCCAGGTCTTGGGATAGCTGGAGAAATTCGCTTTCATGTCCGTGTGGATCAGCGCCTGAAGGTCCACCTCGAATGCGTCGCGGTAAGCGCGGATCACAACATCCGTACACACGCCGGTTTCGCGGGGCACGTCCCCGCCCGGATAATCGAGCGTCACATAAGCCGGGTCATAGCCTGTGGTCACGCCGATCTGCGCGCGGGCCGCCCGCATCAGCTTGTCCGTCCAGTCCGGCGATGTCCCCGCAAAGCCCGCTGAGGGCAGAAGGGGCAGGGCGAGGCCCGTGGCCAGAAGGGCGCGGCGCGTGATCATGGGGCAGATCAAACCGCGCCCTTGCGGCGGGATTTAGGCAGCGGCGTGTCTAGAAACCGCGGAACTCTGCGATTTCGTCCACAGCGGCACGCTCGGCATACAGCGTGTTGGCCTTCTCATTGGGATCTGGTTTTCCAACCGCCATGCCACACCAGACCATCTCTGTCGGCCCAAGCCCGAAATGCTCTTTCAGGGTCGGCCGCAGGATGCCCCAGCATTCCTGGAAACAGGTTCCCCAGCCGCGCTCTTCGGCAAGCAGGGCAAGCGTCTGCAGATACATGCCCGCATGGCCCCACTGGCCGTGGCCCATCCGTTCGTCGATCACGAGGAACACAGCCACCGGCGCGCCGAAGAAGCGGAAATTGTTGGCAAACCAACGCATCCGGCCCGCCTTGTCCTCGCGCGGAATTTCCAAGGCTTCATACAGCATCTCGCCGACGCGGCGGCGGCGCGCTTCATGCGGCTCCCAAAGGCCCTTGGGATAAATCGGCCGGTCAGTCGGCTCACCGGCGGGATTGGCGGCGAGCTTCGCCCGCGCAATCTCGATCACCTTGTCTTTTTCTGCGCCGGTCACGACGATCACCCGCCAGGGTTGCGTGTTGCCGCCCGAGGGCGCGCGCTGGCCAGTCGTCAGCCAGGCTTTGACTTCATCCAGCCCCAGCGCGTCGGACAAAAACCCCCGCGTCGAAATCCGCTGCTCAACGGCCTTGGAAACGTCCATGAAAAAACCTCCTGTCAGATCTGACAGGAGGTCTAATCAGGTGAAGCGGGTGGCGCCAAGCCTTACTTCGGGTGAAGCACGACCGGCATCCAGGTATAGCCTTTCACGAAGGCGTTCTGGGCAAGGGAAGGTTCTGCCAGAACTTCGATATGCTCGAAGCGCTCCATGATCTCTTCCCAGAGGATGCGCAGCTGCAGCTCGGCCAGGCGATTCCCGACGCAGCGGTGGATGCCAAAGCCGAATGAAATGTGGCGGCGCGCTTCGGGACGGTCCGCGATAAAGTCGTTGGGCTTGTCCCAGAACCGCTCATCGCGGTTGGCCGAGACATACCACATGGCGACCTGATCGCCCTTTTTGATCGTCTTGCCGTGCATCTCGACATCTTCGAGCGCGGTGCGGCGCATGTAGGCGAGCGGCGTCTGCCAGCGGATCGTTTCCGAAACCATGTTCGGAATGATCGAGGGATCGGCCTTCAGCTTTTCATACTCTTTGGGGAATTTGTTGAGCGCATAGACCGAGGCGGTCATCGAGTTGCGGGTGGTGTCGTTGCCGCCCACGATCAGCAGGATGACGTTGCCGAGCAGTTCCATAGGCGTCATGTCTTTGGTCTTCTCGCCATGGGCGAGCAGGCTCATCAGATCTGCCTTTTGCGGCTGTTGCTGGCGCTCCTGGAAAATCCCCATGAACGTCATGAGGCAATTCATCATGGTTGCCTTCCACTCTTCCTCACCGCCGGGGCAGATGTCGGGGTTGTGCATGCCGGTAGCCACATCGGACCAATGGGTCAGGTCACGGCGCTTCTCGAAGGGATAGTCAAAGAGGGTTGCGAGCATCATCGTGGTCAGCTCGACGGAGACCTTGTCCACCCAGTCGAACGGCTCGTTTACCGGCAGGCTGTCGAGCAGGCCCTGCGTGCGCGAGCGGATGAGGGGTTCGTAAACTTTCAGCATGTCCGGCGCCACGGCGGGCTGCACGGTCTTGCGCTGTTCGGAATGGCGCGGCTCGTCCATCGCGATGAACATCGGCATCTCGAAATCGCTGATGGGCTCGCCCAGCGTGATGCCGCCATATTCCCAGCTGGAGGAGAAGCGTTTGTGATCGGTGTCGATCGCCATCACGTCTTCATAGCGGGTGATCGACCAGAACGGGCCGGGATAGGAGTCCGGGCAGTAATGGATCGGGTCTTCATTACGCAGGCGCTCGAACCGGTCCCAATACTTGCCCTGGCGCCACAGCTCGCCATCGATCAGGTCGAGGGTCGAGAGGTCGATGGCCGAGGCGGGCGGGATATCCGCCCCGAAGGTCAGGTTGTGCGGATGGAGCGGCTCACGCTCTGTCACCTTCGGGCGCTGAAGCGCAGGGTGATCGATGAAAGAAACGGTATCGGCGGCCATGTTCAATCCTCCAGGAATCCCACCCTCTTGGCGGGGCGTATCGCGTCGCTGGGGAAAGTTCTAACACAGGCTTTTTGAAAAAACCATGACGCTTGCGTCATTTTTTGTAATTCAGACCGGATACCGTTCAGCGCGGGCCGCCCGCAGCGCCTGCCGAAGGGCATTTGCAAGCGTGCTGCGCTCCGGCGGCGTCAGGAAACGCCCGATGATCCAGGCGGTTTTGCCATGCTCAATTCGTAGCCAGCTCGTCGGCCCGGCAGGTTCCTCCAACTCGATGCGGGCAAAGGCAGCGGGCACTTCGGCATGCTTTTCCCGGCCTTTGGCGTCTTTGTGATGCAGGCTGATGGCGCGGGCCGTCACGGTCACGCGCGTTTCTTCCCGCTGGCGCCGATAGGAAACATGAAACGCAAGCCAGATCGCCAGAACATCCAGCCCCATGAAGCCGAGGATCGGCAAGGCCCCCATCGACAGGAAGA
>JBKBRT010000240.1:0-3897 GCA_046291585.1 Hyphomonas sp. | reverse complement strand
TCACGGTGGTGGAAGGGTTCAGCGGCGGCCTTGCCATGGCGGCAATCGTGGCCTGGGCCAGCCGTCTTACCAACCCCATCGCCACGGCCGCGCAGTTTGCGCTGCTCTCGTCGCTGATGTCGTTACTGGGTAGTTTCCTGGGCGGTTTTGCCGGCCTCGGGGTCGTGGCCTTGCAGGGCGTGACGGGCTCGGCCATGGGCGGCTTTGCCGCATATTTCTCGCTCAGCCCTCTGGCCGTCATTCCGCCCCTCATCCTGATCTGGATGGCCAGGCAACGGATGAGGCGAACGCAAAGCGCGCCATTGCCCTGAGCCGGAAAGGGCAGGGCGCCTCAGCGCCCCTCGCGCCGCCACGCGAGCAGGAGGAACAGCACTAGAAGTCCTGCCGCCAGAATGCCCGGCAACAGGCCCTGGCTCGTGGACGAGCGCACCGCATAGGCGCCGCGCTCCCGCAGGCCGAGCCAGTCATTGCCCGCCGCATTGCTGCGTGGCCCCACGCGGCGAATGCCCGGAATGTCCGTGCCCGCCTTATTGATCCGGAACACACCCCCGCCGGTCGCGCTCGCCACCGGCGCGATCACGTCCGTGGTGGATTCCAGATTGGCGTATTCCTTCGGGTTTTCCGGCCCGCTCAGCGCAATGGCTTCCAGTCCTCCGGACCGCGCCCGGTAAATGCCCAGCTCTTCAATCGGCGCCTCTGCGGTGAAAGCGCCTGGTCCCGCCGGGCTCCAGGCCGGTGTCAGCACTTCGCCTTCGGGCGTCTGCACTTCCAGGGGCGGGGCCGCATCCAGCAGCGTGCGCAGTTCGATCTTCGCCTGGCCGGCCTCGATGGTCAGCGCCAGGCGCCGCTCTTCCAGCTCCGGCTCCTTCATCATCCAGTGGACGACGCGCCGGATCAGCTCGGCAAACGGCCCCCCTCCATCATGACCGCTCGCCCACAGCCAGATCTGGTCGGACATCAACATGCCCACCCGGCCCTTTGAAACCCGGTCAACGATCAGCAGCGGGCGGCCATCGGGCCCGCTCATCAGCACGTCCCCGCCCACGGCATTGGCCTCGATATAGCGCATCCATCCCCCCCAGGCCTGACCGTCCAGCGGCGCGGTCACGGCATGGCGCTTGCCCGGCCCGGTCAGCTGCGGTACGAACTCGCCGGTGCGGATCACGCCGGTCGGGGAAGCGGGCAGAACCGAAGCAAGCGGCGAGCGCGCAAGGCTCGCGGGGCCGGCAAACTGCTCGCCCGCCACAATCAGCAACGCGCCGCCATCGGCCACATAGCGGGACATATTCGCCAGGTAGCCCTGCGTGATCACGCCCTGGCGCTCATACTGGTCGAAAATGATGAGATCGAACTCGGTCAGCTTCTGCTCGAACAGCTCCTCGGTCGGAAATTCGATCAGGGCCAGCTCATCCGGCCGCGCATAGTCCACCTTGAAAGGCGGGCGCAGAATGGTGAAGTGAACAAGGTCTACGGACGGATCAGACTTCAGAAGATCCCGCCACACGCGCCCCGCCTGGTTGGGCTTGCCCGTCACCAGCAGCACGCGCAGCCGGTCGCGCACGCCGGCAATCGAGGTGGCCGCGCGGTTGTTCGCCAGTGTCAGTTCTTCAGGTCCGGGCGGCGCCTCGATGACAATGATGTTCTCGCCCCGCCGCTCGATTTCTATAGGCACCGGCGTATCCCTGCCGGCCTCCACGCGCACGCGCTGGATCGCCCCGCCATTCAGCGAGACATCCAGATCCATCGTGCCCCCTCGCGGGTCTTCAGCGCGCACAATCAGGTTTGCGCTCTCGCCCACAATGCCGAAGTTGGGGGCATTGACGATCTCGATCCGCCGGTCGCCCAGGTTTTCGTCGCCGGCCACGATGCCGTGCAGCGGCCCGATCAGGGCCTGGACACGTTCCGGGTCGGGAAGATCATGCACCTGACCATCGGTCACCATGATGGCTCCGGCGATACGGTCGCGCGGAACGTCCGCCATCAGACCTTCCAGCGCGCCGTAGAGATAGGTGCCATCGTCCCCGGGGCTGGTCTCCAGCGTGCGCACTTCCAGCGTCGGGTCTTCGGCCAGTCTGGCTTTCAGCGCCTCATAGGCGGCGGCGGCCGACGCATTGCGTTCGCCAAACTGCATGCTCTCGGATTTGTCGAGGATCAGCGCCGCCACCGAGGGCAGGGGCTCGCGCTCCTCATGCACCAGCGTCGGGTTGAGCAGCGCTGCGCTCACCACCAGCAGGCCCACAGCCCGCGTCAGCCAGGCGCGGCCGCGCAGGAAGAAATATGCCGTCCACGCCGCCAGGGTCAGCGCCGCCAGCCCCCAGATCAGCGGCCAGCCAAGAAAAGGCTCAAGGCTCAGGCGAACCGCGTCAATCATTGCGGCCCTCCATCTGGAATGCGCCCTGGCAGGAGCGGCTCAGGCTGGCCAGCGTCCGGGTTGCCAAGCCGCTCCAGCAGCGCAGGAATATGCACCTGATCGTCCTTATAGCTGCCCGTCAGAACATACATCACCAGATTGATCCCAAAGCGGCGTGCGGTTTCGCGCTGCTGAGGTCCTCCGTCCACGGAATACAGGTCGCGGCCATTGGTATCCACCGCCCAGGCAGAGACCCAGTCTGCGTCGCCAATAAAGAGGCGCGAAACCCCGTCACCGCGCGCTGTTCCCGGCGCGCCGGTCTGCTCGATCCACAGCCGCCGGCCCGCAAAACGGCCCGGGAAATCATTGATCAGGTAAAAGCTGCGCGAGAGCACATGATTTTCCGGCACTGTCTGAAGCTGAGGCGCATCGAGGCCCGCCAGCAGCGTCTCCAGCCGCGATACATCTGTCTGCGCCGCCGCGTCCCCGCCTGCGCGCGTATCGATCACCAGCGCCCCGCCCGCCCGAAGGTAAGCGTTCAGCCGGGCAATCGCGGTGTCTGACAGCGGCGCAGCATTTTCCGGCACCACGAAAAAGATCAGCGGATAAAGCTCCAGCGCGTCGGTCTCAAGGTTCAGCGAATGGGGCTCGGCGGGCTCCACGGAGGTGCGCATGTTGAGAATGTTGGAAAGGCCCGTCAGCCCGGCCCGCGTGCGCTCATTGGTCGCCCGGTCCGGCGTCTCGACATAGCCAAACCGCATCAGCAACGCCGCGTCGATTTCCTTCTGGCTAGCCTTGCCTTCGGGCATTGGCACCACCCGCGTGGAGGGGGAAGGGATCGCCCGGTAGCTGCCATCCGGGCGAAGTTCATACCCCTGCGCGGAGGCAGGCTCGTCCGGCATAAACGCAAAGGCGAGGATCAGCGCGCCGATCGCACTGCCTGTTGTCTTGGCCGCCGCCTTGCCGCGTCGCCCCAGCCCGCGAAGCCGTCCGGCCACGAACAGGGCGATGAAAAGGTCCAGCGCCAGCAGCCCTGCCGCCAGTGCCAGCATCGGACCGGCAAGGCGCAGCGAGCGCGCCTCCGCGTCGCCCAGAAGGCGCGCCGAAGCCGGCCATTGGGGCATCAGTCTGGGCTCTGCGCCTGCGCCAATGTTCAGCGCGCGCGAGCCTGACGGGCCCTGATAAAGTCCTGGCGGATGGGTCTCGGAGGGTTTTACTTCCGCAAACTCTGCCCCCTTGATCGGCGCCGCATTCTGGCTCGCCCGCTGCAGCCGGCCAAACCCGTCCAGCGACAGCTGGGGCATATACGTCCCGTCACCATCTTCCACCGCTTCGCCGCGCCCGGCCGAAATCGCCCGGCGCAGCATCTGTTCAAAGAGGCCGGAATAGGCGAGGTCGCCCCAATCGGGCCCAGCGGTAATGTGGAACAGCACCAGCGTGCCATTCCCCCGGCTGTCGGCGCTCACCAGCGGCGAGCCATCCGTCAGCCGCGCCCAGGTCTTGCGCGCCAGATCCGGTTCAGGCCGGGCGAGCACCTGCTGGCGTAC
>JBKBRT010000028.1:0-19290 GCA_046291585.1 Hyphomonas sp. | reverse complement strand
AGCTTGATCCTCGGGCGTGCCCCCCTCAAACCACCCCAAATCCAATCAAGCTCCGCGCCCCCGCGATCACGGCTTCCTCGCTGCTGCGCGGCGTCCACCCCAGCACCCGCCCCGCTTTCTCGCTTGAGATATGACGTTCACGGCCGAGTTCCGGGATCAGCTGTTTGGCGGGTGGGTTTACCCTTGCGATCAGTTTTACCATCCAGCCGGGAATGTCCTTGGACGGAACTTTCGAGGCATGGCTAGGAAACTCGCGGCGCAGCACGTCTGCCACGTCGCGGAACCAGACGAACCGGTCGCCCACCAGGAAGCGCTCTCCGGCGGCGGCCGGGCTCGTCATCGCCAGCAGATGCGCGGCGGCCACATCGCGCACGTCCACAATCACGAAGCCGACCTTCGGCGTGCCCGGCAGCTTGCCCGACATCAACTGCGTGAGGATTTCGACCGAGGCGGAGAAGTCCCCGCTCATCACCGGGCCGAGCACGAGCGCGGGGTTGATGGTGGTCAGCTCCAGCCCCTTGCCCTCGCCGTTCACATAATCCCACGCCGCCTGCTCGGCGATCAGCTTGGAGCGGATATAGGGGGTCATGTCCGGCTCGCCCGTGTCCTGCGACCAGTGTTCCTCGGTGATCGGGTTGGGGCGCTGGTCCCCCCAGCCATAGGCGCAGGCGGCCATCGAGGAGGTCATCACCACCCGCTTCACGCCCGCCGCCTTCGCGGCTTTCAGCACCCGCAACGCGCCGTCGCGGGCAGGGATGATCAGCTCATCGGCGTCCCTGGGCACGGTCAGCGGAATGGGGGAGGCGACATGCTGGACATAGTCGACACCTGCCACCGCCTCGGCCCAGCCCGCATCGGCGGAGAGGTCGGCCGCGCGGATTTCGATGGAGACGGGCTTGCCCGAATAGGCGCTCAGCGTCTGGTTCAGCGGGCCGGCTCTGGCGTTGGACCGGGCGGTGCCGATTACCTCATGGCCTGCCTCGAGCAGCTGGTGGATGACATGGCCGGCGATGAACCCCGTCGCCCCCGTGACCAGAACTTTTGCCATGCTGCGCGTCCTCCATCTTTTGTGGAAAAACGATAAACGGACCGTTTTTCGTTCACAAGGGGAATCTGGGGCGGGGCGTCCGGCTTCCCGTTTGAAACGGCCGCTTGTGTCCTGATCCTGGCCGGATTTGTCCTCAAAGTGGCCGGAACTGTCCAGGTTTTGGCCGTCAAATGGCGCGTTCAGACCGGCTTTGGCGGCAGAACGGGCTTCTTCCGGTTGAGCCGGTGTTCGCGCACGGTGATGTAGAGCGTCGAGACAATGATGATGCCCGCGCCCACCCACACGAAGGGTCCGGGAAGCGCCCGGATCATGACCCAGTCGGCCAGCGCCCCCATCGGCAGGCGCACATAATCGAGGGGGGAGAGGAAGGATGCGTCGCCCACCGACATACCCTTGATGAAGCAGAACTGGGCGACAAATCCCGCAAACGCCATGGCGAAGATCAGCGCCCATCCCATCAGGTCCGGGCTGCTCCAGAAGAACAGCGCGAAGGGCAAAATGATGATGGAAGACAACATGTTAGCCCACACCAGCAGGGCCAGCGGAGAGTGAACCCCGGTCAGCGATTTCACCAGTACAATCGTGAAGGCAAAGCAGAGCGATGAGAGCAGCGCAAACAGCGCCCCGAGGTTGAGATGCGTGCCGCCCTCACTGCCCAGAAGGGCGGGCACCAGCGTCATGATCAACACCCCGGCAAAGCCGATCACCACCGCCCCGCCGCGATGGAGACCCACCTTCTCATGCAACAGCACAATGGCCAGCAGCGTCACGAACAGAGGCCGCGTGAAGGAGAGCGCATTGAAATCGGCCAGCGGCAGTTCAAAGATCGGCCAGATGGCAATCAGCCCGAACACAAACCCCGCCGACCCGATCAGGCTGCGCGTCACCAGCGCGCCAAACCGGGCGGTGTGGATCTTCACACCCCCGATCCAGACGAACGGCATGGCAATCGCAAACGCCAGGAAACTGCGCCAGAAAGCCAGGAAGATGGGGTGGGCGTCGGCGGTGATCTCCTTGGCCAGGGCGATGTGGAAGGTATAGCCTGCGCCTGACACCAGCATCCACAGCGCGCCCTGAAGATTGCCCGAAAGCTTCGGGCGACCTACAGAAGCCTCTGATCCAGAAGGTGTCTTGCCGCTCATGCCACGCTTTTCATCTGAAGAAATCGACCAGATCGACCAGCTTTGGCGAAGCCTGCCAGCCGGCCACATGTGGACCGGTTGGGCCGCTGTTGGCCACCCCCCGCAGACGGTCTGGATCTATCGGTCGCGGGCCCATTGGCGGCGTTTTTCCCTGACGCGCACGGCGACCGGCTACGCGCTGGGCGATGATCAGGGCCGCCTCTTCCGCGAAGCGGCGACCCTGGAAGACCTGCTGGCGGCGGTCGAAGCGGTGCCCCGGCTGCGCCGCGCCGATCAGGACTGACCGGCGGCGGCTGCTTGTGCCAGGCGCATCTGCTCAGCCTGTTCGGGGGTGATGCCGAGCGATTCCAGAACCGGGCTGACGGCGGTCTCGTCCCAGCTGTGGCGGGGCCCGACGGTTATGCCGCCATCGACGAGGAATTCCCCGCCCGTGATGAACTCGGCCGCATCAGACGCCAGGAAGGCCGCCATTTCGGCGATATCCGTCCCCCGGCCGACGCGCCCGATGGGTTGCATCCGCCCGCCCGCCTGGGAGAGCATTTCGGCCATCTGGTCGGCCACCTCGCGGGGCATACCCAGGGAGGCACCGAAGATCGACGTGGCGATGAAGCCTGGCAGGATCGCGTTGACGCGGATCTTGTATTTGGAGAGCTCGGCGGCGGCGAGCTTGGAGAAGTGGGCGACGCCCTTCTTGGCCACCGAATAGGTGATCGGGGCGTAGCCGGCCGACACCGCGCTGATCGAGGAGGTGTTGAGGATCACGCCGCCTTTTGCCTTCATGTGCGGAATGGCGAATTTGGTACCCGCGAAGACCTGCTTGAGAAGGAGGTTCATGGTCTGGTCGTAACCGTCGAGATCAAGCTCCTCGACCGATGTGTTGGTGCCGCCGTGGCCAGCATTGTTCCAGACGATGTCGAGCGATCCGAAGGCGGCCGGGGCCGCGTCCATGATGGCTTTGAGCTCATCCATGTTCGTCACATCGCAGTGGACGAAGCGGAGCTTGTCCGGCCCGAAGCGCGTTTCGAGCGCCTTGCCTTTTTCGTCCTGGATGTCGGCGGCGATCACCCTGGCGCCCGCGGCGATGAACACCTCCACGCCCGCCAGTCCGATACCGCTTGCGGCGCCTGTGATGACGGCCACCTTGCCCTTGAGATCTGCCATGTATTCCTCCCGGTTTTGGGCGACATGGGTCGCCTTTCCGCGAGGGGCGTCAAGGGAGAAAGATGACGGAGGCGTCAGTTACTTTGGTTGCAGCCCGAACCGCTTGATGAAGATCTTGTCGAGCCAGCGTTTGGGCAGGCGGCTGGCGATGGTGAAATTGGTGAGCTTGTCGGGCACGGGGGCATAGCGCGCCTTTGGGCTGGCGCTGCTGAGCGCGTGTTCGACCACTTCGGCAATCGTCTGCGGGGGCAGGCCGGTCTTGCCGCCTTTCAGCATCGCGTCTTCAAACCGCTTCAGAGACGCGGCCCAATCGCTGCCGGCATAGAGCCCGTCTTCATTGTCTTTTTCGGCCTTGTCCCAGATGGGGGTTTTCACCGATCCAGGGCCGATGGCGATGGCGTCTATGCCATAGATGGCCAGTTCACGGCGCAGCGTGTCGGTCATCGCTTCATTGGCATGTTTGGTGGCGGTGTAGGCCCCCAGGAAGGGCGCGGCGATCTTCCCGCCCACCGAAGTGATGGTGACGATCCGCCCGGGCGGGCCTTCGCGTGCCGGGTCGCCGCCGAGCAGGGGCACGAAGGCCTGCGTGACGCGCAGCATGCCAAACACATTGACGGCAAAATGCGCTTCAAAATCTTCGAGCGGCTGGATTGCCAGCGGCCCCATCTTGGCGATCCCTGCATTGTTGAGGATGCCGGCCAGACGCCGGTTGCCGAGCGCGGCGCCGATGGTCTGGACGCTGGCGGCAACCTGATCGGGTTTGGTGACATCGAGAATGATCGGGCGCAGGTCTCCGGTGGCGCCCAGAAGGGCATCGGCATCCTTCTGGGAGCGCACCCCGGCAAACACCGTCCAGCCGCGCGCGGCCATATGGCGAGCGGCTGCCTCGCCGATGCCGGTGGAGGCGCCGGTAACAAGCAGGGCGCGGGCGAGGGTGGGGGCGGTCAGCTCGGTCATACCTGTCTATACGTGTGAAACGCCTGTCAGTTTTCAGTTTTTTTGCTGCCGCCTTCAATCACGGTGAAAGTCGGCTTGGTCTGGCGCAGGCGCGTGACCTTGCCCGGCTCCGGCGGCGGCAGGCTGGAGACGGGCACAAGGGCCGGTCTGGAGCGCGCCGGCGGGGCGGCCTCGGGCTGCGGGGTAGCGGGGGTTTCTTCGCGGTCTTCTGGGCGCACCAGGGGTTTGCGCTTCATGCCCATCGGCTTGCGGTTCTGGAAACCGCGCGAGGCCTTGCCGCGCGCTTTCTTGTCGATCTCGCGCAGCTTGGCCTGCTGCAGGCTGGAGAGGGGCTCGCCCTGCGCGCCCTTCATCGGGTCGGCAAAGGCGGAGCCGAATTTCTCGATCCGCCCTTCGACCTCTTCGAGAAATTCGCGTTCCCAGTCTGACAGGGGCGGCCCAAGGCCCTGTTCGGCCAGCAGGGCAGCTCTCCGCAACTTCCTCAGTGCGGCGCGCTTCTTGCGCTCGTCCACGTCTCTGGTCATGGGATCACATCAGACGAGTTTGCTCATCTCCGCAATCGTCTCCGCAGCGCTCAGGCCTCACCGAGGGCAATGAGATAGGTTTCCAGGATCATTTCCTGCTCTTCGCGTTCAGCCCGTTCAATCTTCCGGAGGCGGACCACCTGGCGCAGCGCCTTGGTGTCAAAGCCAATGGCCTTGGCTTCGGCGTAGACATCCTTGATCTGCTCGGCGACCTCTTTTTTCTCCTCTTCCAGCCGTTCGATCTTGGCGACGGTCTGGCGGAGTTTTTCCCGGGTGGTTTCGTCGATCTTGGTCAGCTCAAAGCTGTCGTCCATGGGGTGTCCTTTCCGGGGTCTGAAGCGAAGGAGAGGCTATTAGCGGGTCTGGCTGTCAATGGCCAGCCGCCGGATGGCACCGGCAACAGCGTCTCCCTCACCATGATGAGGCATGTGTCCCTCCTCCGGCAAAATGACCAGATCCAGGGGCACCTGCTTCTTGAGCCGGACGGTGTGAAGTTTTGGTGAAACCACAGTGTCCTTGCTGCCGGAAAACACGGTGATGGGCAGCGAAAGCTCTCCATAGCGGGCCGACTGCTCGGCCAGTTCGCCTTTCAGCTGGGTCATGTCCCGGGCGTTGGCGCGGAAGTTTGGCGGGCGCAGCAAAAGTCCGAGGCCGGAGTTTTCATAATAGTCGGGCGGGGTAGGGGCTGGATCGAAGACACCCTTGATGCCATTTCTGACCTGAGCAGGCCCCAAAATAGGCAAAAGCTGGGAAAAGACATGCCCCACCACAGGGGTCGCTGCGATGGAGTTGTACCAGGCCGTGCCGCCCTCCGCGTCGCCCCAATCATGGGTAACCGGCGCGAGCAAGACGAGGCTGGACACAAGGTCTGGCCGGTCGAGCGCGAGGCGCAGGGCCACCGCGCCGCCAAAGGAATGGCCCGCCACAACCACTTTCTGTCCCGGTGCTATCTGATCCAGCATACCGGCCATCTGAGCCGCCTGGGCGGCGAGGGTATCGGCGCCGTCAAAGCGGTCTGAGTATCCGTGGCCCGGTCGGTCGGCCATCAGCACCCGCACATCCCGTTCCAGGCGCGGGGCAAGCGTCCCGGTAAATTCGCGGGCATTGGCACTGGCCCCGTGGATCAGAAGAGCGACGGGCGCGTCTGCCGGGCCACGTGTTATGACGTGAACATCATGCCCGCCGACGCGAACGCGCTCGCCCTCGGCCGGATAGGTGGCCTCCACCTTCGAGGTGTATGCCATGCTGGTCACACAGGCGCCCAGGCTAAGGCCCGCCAGGGCCACGAGAGAGACGGTCAGCATGCGTTTCAAAGTTCCTGGCCTTCTGCCTTCAAAGTGAGGCGTGCTTCGGCCGCCTTGGCCTGGGGCATGAGCGGGTAGATGCTCAGCGCTTCGCGATAGCTGTCGAGGGCTTCGGCTTCGCCCCCCAGCTGCTCAAAGATAAATCCAAGGCCCAGCCACGCGCCGAAATGGCGGGGTTCCACCTCAAGCGCCTGGTTCAGGTCTCTCAGCGCCTCGGGATAATTTTCTTCCGACAGGAAAATGCCCGCGCGCCGGTGCCAGGCTTCGGCAAAGTCCGGACGCATCAGGATGACGCGGTCCAGCAGGTCGCGGGCCAATTCGGTCTCGCCATAGTTCAGCGCCTCGACGGCCCGGCGCATCACCAGGTCTGCGCTGGGCGAGCCTGATTCCAGCCAGGTGGCCCAGATATCATCGGCCACATCGGCCGCCTGGGCCTCCTCTTCCGCCGATTTCAGCTTTTCAAACATCTCGTCGGACGGAAAAGCCTGCGCCAGCGGGGCGAGCGCAAACAGGAGAAGGGCAGGGAGAAGCCGCTTTTTCATGGCTTCTAATATGACGCGCGATGGCCCGGGGGCAACGGCCGGGCTCAGGCGAACTTCAGAGAAGGCTCTCAGAGAAGGTTTTGGCGGACCAGTTCGCTCTCGAGCCGGGCTGCATCGGTGAAGAGGTGCGTCTGATAGCCGAGGGCGTCTGCCATCGCGATATTGCGGGGGCTGTCGTCGATGAACAGCACGCTGCGCGGGTCGGGATCGCCCATGCGGGTGCGGGCATAATGGAAAATCGCCGGGTCTGGCTTGATCATCCCGATCTGGCCCGACACCACCACATCGCGGAAACGGTGAAGGGCAGGGAACATGTCCAGCATCTGCGGCCAGATCTCGGCGGGCATGTTGGAGAGGCCGTAAAGCGGCACGTCGCGGCCATACAGCATTTCCACCAGACGGTCGGTACCGCTGACATAGCCGGCAAACATATCGGCCCAGCGGCTGTGCCAGGCGCGGATCTGGGCTTCGTAATGCGGGTATTGCGCTATCAGCGGGGCGGCGTTGTCAGCAAAGCTCACGCCGCGGTCATGCTCGGTGTGCCACGCCATGGTGCACACTTCGGCAAGGAACCGGTCAGCTTCAGCGGCGTTGCTGAAGACCTGCGAATAAAGCCGAGCGGGCGACCAGTCGAGGAGGACGCCACCTAAATCAAACAGAGCGATGCGGGTTGTCATTCTGCCGCCTCATTCCCTGTTCATCAAAGGGTCAGCCTTGTTTCGCTTTGAAACGCGGGTCGGTCTTGTTGATCACATAGACCCGGCCTTTACGGCGCACGATCTTGCAGTCGCGGTGACGTGACTTGAGCGATTTGAGAGACGAGCGGACTTTCATGGGTCTGGCCTGGACATTTAGGAATTGGGAAAGCGGAGCGCGTAATGAATCCGGATAGCCGAGTCAAGAACGGTAACTGCGGCGAGACAGCCGCTGAAAGGCTAAAGACCATGATTATGACCGGTTTGGCCCGCTCAAAATGGATGGGGATCGCGGTTGTCTGCGGCGCGCTGGCCTCGTGTGCTGCCGGGCCCCAGGCGCCATCACCCAAGCCCCCGGTCACCGGGACGCCGGCGCCGGCGCCCGAAACCGGTCCCATTGTGTATAAATCGTCGGGTCATGCCGCGATGGATGCCTGGCGCACGGATTTTACCGCCCGCGCCCTGGCGGCCGGCAATGACCGCGCCATCGTAAAATCGCTTCTGGAGAATATCAGCCCCATCACAATGTGGCTCGGGGCCTCCCAGCTTGACGTTCAGACGCAGACTGCGCCCAGCGATCAGGCCGAGTTTGCCAAGCCGATCTGGGATTATCTGGCCACGCCCCTGGGCAACACCCGCATCACGCAGGGCCAGCAGAAGCTTGCCTCCACCCGTGACACGCTTCAGGCCATCGAAGCGGCTTACGGGGTCGATCGCCAGACCCTGCTGGCGATCTGGGGCATGGAAACGAATTTCGGCAACTTTATGGGCCGCGATGACGCCGCCAATGCCCTCGCCAATATGGCGGTTGAAGGCCGCCGGCGGAATCTGGCCGAATCCGAACTCTTCGCCCTGATGAAGATCCTCAAGGACGGCGACGCCCGCCGGGGAGATCTGATTGCCGGCTGGGCCGGGGCCATGGGCCAGACCCAGTTCATGCCCACGACCTATTTGGCCCATGCGGTCGATTTTGACGGCGATGGCCGCAAGGATGTCTGGAAAAGCGAAGCGGACGCTCTGGCGTCGGCCGCCAACTACCTTGCCCGGTCCGGCTATATGATGGGCCAGCCCTGGGGCATCGAGGTTCTCGTCCCGCAGGTCTTTGATTACAGCCTCGCCGACGGCAATGAGCGGCGTATGTCCGTCTGGACGGCGGCGGGCCTTTCGCCGATCCGGGGCGGCCTGTTCGAGACCGGCGGGGCAGACTTTGCCGAACTCTGGCTGCCGGCCGGCGCCAGCGGGCCGAAATATCTGCTGTTCAAGAACTTCAACGTCTTCAAGACCTATAACCGGGCCGATTCCTACGCGCTGGCTGTTGGTCTTTCCGGCGACATGATAGCCGGGAAGGGCGGCCCCGTCACGCCCTGGCCGACCCATATTCCGCCCCTGACGGTCGCCGATATCCGGGACCTGCAGACCAGCCTCAACACCCTTGGCTATGACGCGGGCACGCCCGACGGCATCGCGGGCCGGCGCACGAAGACTGCGCTGCAGAACTTTCAGAAGGCGCGCGGGTTCCTCGCCGATGGCTATCCTACGCAGGAAATGCTGGCGGCAGTGAAATCGGGCGCGCCGGTGACCAACTGAAGTGGCCGGTTCCGGGGCGGCGCCTAATCGTCGTCCCGGAGCTCGCCCAGCCCGTCCTTCATGCCGAACCGGGCATAGAGGAACATGGCGATCAGCATGCCCGCGCAGAGGTAAAACGGCAGCTCGCGGCTGACATATTCGTAAAAGAACAGGCCAAAGAAGGGCGTCACGATATAGCCCATCCCGTTGGCTGAAATCACAAGACCGGCCACATTGCCCTGAAGCTGGGGCGACACGGCAAGAGACGCCCCGCTGGAAAAGCCTGGACGGGCAAGTCCCTGGCCAAGCCCGATCAGGAACTGCGACAGGATCAGGCTGGCAAAGTCATTGGCGAACACGATCATCAGCGTGCCCAGAAGCAGCGGCACGCAGCCCACCCACATCAGCGTCTTGTTGCGCAGGTGCAGGCGCGGAATGATGACCAGCTGCGCCAGCAGCACGGCAACCGCCCCCACTGTAAACGCCGGCCCGGTATATTGCGCCGCTTCCCGGCCCGATACGCCCAGCTTGTCCATCACCGCAAAGACAAACACCTGCGTCAGCACGCCGGTGACCAGCGACATGCCCACTGCATAGACGAGGAAGGGCAGCACCCGGTCTGAATGCCAGAGGCCCTTGGCGCCGATCTCGGCTTCCAG
This sequence comes from Hyphomonas sp., assembly GCA_046291585.1. Classification (GTDB taxonomy): domain Bacteria; phylum Pseudomonadota; class Alphaproteobacteria; order Caulobacterales; family Hyphomonadaceae; genus Hyphomonas. Next base: position 9,692 of record JBKBRT010000028.1, on the reverse strand, counting down.
CTTGACCGCGTCAGTGACCGGCGCGCGGGTTTCGGGCAGGCGCCACCAGACCAGCGCCGCCATCGTCCCGGCCAGCAGCGCCGTGACGAGGGCAGGGGAGAGGATGCCAACCCACGCCACCAGCGCGGCGGCAAAGGCCGGGCCGATCACGCTGCCGACGCTGAATCCGGAGGAAAGAAACGCAATCTCGCTCTGGCGCTCGGCCTTGCTGGTGCGGTCGGCAACATAGGCCTGCGCGGCAGGATTGGCGGCCGAGCCGATGAGTCCGAAGAGCGACCGCGCCAGCGCCAGGCAGATGAAGACAGCGATGATGTTGGTCATCATGCCTGACAGGGCGAGGTGCCCGGTCACCCAGATGAGGAACATCGAGGCGGCGTAGCCGGCCAGCCCGATGGCAGCGACCTTGCGGCGGCCCCAGCGGTTGGACCGCTCGCCCCAGAATGGCGAGGTCAGCGACCAGAGCAGGGCCGACAGCGAGAACACCGCGCCGGCCATCCAGTCGGGCATTTCCATTTCGCGCGTCAGCTGAGGCAACACCGCCGCCAGCAGCATCGTATTGCCCGCGCCAATCGCCATCAGCGAGAAGAAGAGGATGATGAACGCGCCGCGCCGGTCCGGACGGGATTGGTCGGGCAGCGTCTCGTGCGGGCCAGCCATGCGTATTTCTCCCCCTCCCGGCGCCGGGTGCCGTGCGCCCGAATATGCCCCTTGTGAACGTGGCTTTAAGACGCGCCGGGCCATGAAGCCTATTCGTGGTTTTCACGTCTTGAAAGGGAAATGACGCGCTGTGCTTCAACTGGCCGGTCTTGTCCTGGTTCTGATCCTTGTCGGCGGGGGTCTTGCCCTCACCGGCGGACCTGCCGCGCTGCATGCGTTGCCGTTTGAACTCGCGCTGATCGGCGGGGCAGCCATCGGCACCGTCATGCTGGCCAATTCACCAGCGGTCGCCCGCGAGGCGCTTGCCGGATTCGTCCGCGCCTTCAGGGGCGCGCGCTGGAAGAAGGCAGACTATGCCGATCTCTTCACGCTGACCGGCGGCCTGATGCGCGCCGTCAAGCGCCGGGGCTTTGTCGCGATTGAGGCTGACATCGAAATGCCCGAGGAGTCTGCGCTCTTCCAGGCAGCGCCGCGCATTCTGGAAGACGCGCCCGCGCGCACCCTGATCTGCGACGCGTTCCGGCTGATGGCGCTGGATCTGTCCGATCCTCAGCGCGCGGATCAGCGGATGATGGACGCGATTGACGGCCACATGGCCCAGCGGGCCAAGGCGGTGGGCGCGCTGCAGACGCTGGCCGACGCGCTGCCGGCCCTCGGGATCGTAGCCGCCGTGCTGGGGATCATCCGCACCATGGGCGCAATCGATCAGGAACCGGCCATCCTCGGCGCGATGATCGGCGCGGCGCTGCTGGGCACCTTCCTCGGTGTCTTTCTCGCCTATGGCCTCGTGGGGCCGATAGCGGCGCGCTACGGCCAGATCGTGGAGGAAGAGGCGATCTTTCTGGAAACGATCCGTTCGGTGATCCGCAGCTTTGGGGAGGGGGCGGCGCCCTCGCTGGCGATCGAGATGGCGCGCACGACGCTCCCCCTGACGCTGCAACCTGAGGCATCGGGCGCAGGCGCGGCGGTGACCCCACTGGCAGCCGCGCGCCGCCCGGCCGCCTGAGCCACGCGCATTGGCGCAGCCGGTCTAAGCCGCTAGGCTCTGCCCTTGTGTTGATTGCAGAAACAAGGCCGCCCGCATGTCCCGCTTCGATGAACTTGTCGCCACGGTTGAAGTCTACCAGGCTCTGGCGGAAGAGAACTACAATCGCATCCGGCGCCTTGCCGAGGAGGTGCGCTCGGGGTTGTGCGATTATCTCGGTGCCAGCGACGGGGTCTGCGTGCATCTTGTGCCCCCGGTCGGCCCGTTCGAGCCGCGCTCTTATGGCGATCAGGCCTTCTCCATCCCGCCGCGCGGGTTTCGGCCGCTGGGGCCGGTCTCCTTTGGTCTCGCTGTCCTGGTGACCAAGGCGCAGGACTGGCTGCGGCTCGCCCTGCACTGCCGCAAGGCAGGCGACAGCTTCATCGTCTCCATCGAGGAAGGGGGCGAATATGAATTTCGCCTGCCCATCCGCGAGGAAGATTCAGAGCCTTTCAACGCCCATATCCTTCAGCACATTCAGGGCTGGTTCCGTGAGAATATCGATCGCTATCGGGAGGGGTCGTATGGCGCTCGGGCAATCGGCTTCGACTTCTCTTTGCCTGAGTCCGAAAAGGCGTTCGATGCCTGAGTTTGGACTCAGAACCCAGAAGCTCAGTTATACTCAGCGAACCAAGGTCCAGACTCCGTATTCCCTCTCTTGGGGAGAAAATTTATTTCCCGGATCCGCAGTAAATCCGTCTTGACACGGATTATTCGCCTGCGGCCTGCAATTCTGCTCCGTGAACGCGCAGCCAGGAGCGCTGACGCTTCCAGTCGGGGCAGCATTTGCCCACCAGCGCCCAGAACTTGTTGGAGTGGTTCATCTCCTTCAAGTGGGCACATTCATGGGCGGCCACATAGTCCAGCACTGCGGGCGGCGCCATGATCAGCCGCCAGGAAAACGACAGCTGGCCGTCAGACGTGCAGGATCCCCAGCGGGAGCGGGTGTCTTTTACAGAAATCCCTTTATATTCAACGCCAAGAGTTTCCGTGTGCCGCTTTACAGCGCGGGTCAGATCGGCCCGCGCCTGCTTTTTGAGATACCGTTCGACCCGCAAATGGATGGTTTCGGGGTCTCCGGGGACAAACAGCACCTGCGGGTCGCCCGCAGAGAGCTTGGCCAGCCGGCCTTCGCCTTCGCCCGTAATCTGACAGGGTGCCCCGCGATAGTTGAAAATGGCGCCTTCCTCGAAGCGGATAATCTCCGGAAGGTGTTGAAGTCTTGAGGAAATCCAGTCGACGCGCTCGGCAGCAAAGGCAACTGCCGCCTCCATCTGGCGGTGCGTCGGCGCAATCGCCACAGCTTCCCGGCGGCGCTCATCCAGACGGATGATCAGCCGCCTCGCCTTGGCGTTGACCTCGAGGCGCACTTTCACGCGCTGCCCACCCGGGGTCTTCAATGTCATGGTCTGGCCATTGTTGTAGAGCATGTGTACACAGTCCGCACTAAACACGAGCGGTCGCACCGCACCCCAACCGAAACCAGAGGGACATCATATGAAGTATTTGTTCACCGGCGTGATCGCTATAACTTTGCTTACGGCATGTGGGCAGAAAGACAAGCCGACTGGTGAAGCCGCTCTCTCGGCAGTTGAATTTGATGTCTCGAAATTGTCCGATGTCTCGCTTCGGAATGGAGACGCAGCTACTGCCCCGCAAGCCTTGTCCGTCTTCTCGCTGGCTGAGTCCGGTTCCGGGAGGCTGACCTTCGAGAGCCGTGACATCCAGGGTGACAAGGCCGTTTTCACCAACGTCATCCTGTCCATGCCAGATCCCGGCCCCAGCGAGCCGATCTACTCCGAGGAAGAGATCGCCGAGCTGTTCTCCTATATGGATTATGACGGCGACGGCATTGCCGATGACGGCTCAGAAATGACGCTGGAAGAATACAGCGCCAGCATGAACGCCTCAGAGCCCGCCGGCCCTCCGCCGGTCGTGAAAGCAGCCAAACTGGAATTTGATGGCCTCGGCATGATCAATGGCGCGGCAAACTTCTCCCTGATGCGCCTGTCGGACATTTCGGTCACGCCGGTCGCCGGATCGGAAGATCAGAGCACCGGCGCCATCGGCTCGGTCGAGCTGATCAATCCCTCGCCGGAAACGGCTGCCTGGGTCGCCAGCCTCTTCGGTCAGGGCGAACCGGCAGATTTCCCTGAAGGCGCCGCGCTCTCCTTTGACCGCTGGGCGGTCCGGGACGTCAATCTCGTCATCAGCGATGCGAGTGGGTCGGGCGGGTTTGACCTCGACTCGTTCTACATCGACGGTCTCACCGAAGCACGCGCCGGCAAGGTCGGCCTGTCCAATCTGAACTTCCAGTTCACCGAAGGGGCCTCTGGAGACGTCAATGTCCGGCTCGACGGTTTTGGTCTGGCCGGTCTTGATTATGGCCTGATCGCTGCGGCCGCGGCCAGCTCGGAAGATCCGACCGCGATGTCCAACGCAATGCAGGCGGATCCGGGCAATCCGGGCTTTGACGCCGCCGTGATGGAAGGCCTCAAGGCTGACATCATCGGCGCCAGCGTCGACCTCGCCAAGTTCAATTCCTATGTTGGCCGCGACGCTCAGGGCCGCGCCACCAAGATCACCACAGACCCGTTCACCGTCACCGTCGCTGCCCGCGACAATCCCGATGGCGAACAGTTTGCCGGCGCCCTGGCAACGCTCGGCTATGAAACGCTGACCCTCAGCGGGGCAGGCGAGCAGCTCTATGATCCGGATGCGGACATCGTGACCCTGCCGAAGGGCAAGAACTACTGGCAGCTCAATGATGGGTTCAAGATGGACGTGGCCGCCAAGTATGAAGGCTCCCGTGCCATCGCCGCCGCCTCCAGCGCTGCCGCTCTGGACGCCAATCCCAACGCCATGATGGACGCGATGATGAGCAAGCTCGCTTTCCATCAGCTTGAGATCGCCTTCGCTGACAACGGGTTCTTCAACCGCGCCCTCAACGCCTACGCCGCCCAGTCGGGCGAAGATCCGGCAAACCTGCGCGCGCAGGTTTCGGGTGTCATGGCGATGGCGCCGATGATGGCCGGCCAAACCGGTGTTGACGTTGCCGTCGTCACGGAACTTGCCACGGCGATCTCCAGCTTCGTCCAGGATCCCAAGACCCTGACGATCTCGCTGGCCCCGCCCACCCCGGTCACGGCCCAGACCTTCGTGGACGCAGCGTCCAACCCGTCTGATCCGGCCCTGAAGCTGGACAAGACCAAGCTCGGCTTTGCCGCGTCCAACAAGTAAGGCCGCTGCCGGCTTCCGGCGGAAACATACAGGGGCGCGGCGGCAATTGGCTGCCGCGCCCTTTTCAATAGGCGGTATTGGCGTCATAGGCTTACGTGCATGAAACTGGCTTTTTTCGGAGACGTTGTCGGCAAGCCTGGACGGGCCGCCGTGATGGAGCACCTTCCGGGGCTGCGCGCGCGCCTGCGGCTCGATTTTGTCGTGGTCAACGGTGAGAACGCTGCCGGCGGCTTCGGGCTGACCCGTCAGATTGCGGAAGAGTTCTTCGGCGCCGGCGCTGACTGTCTCACCCTGGGCGACCATGCCTGGGACCAGCGCGAAGCCCTCACCTATATCGAGCGCGAGCCGCGCCTCCTGCGTCCGCTGAACTATCCGGCAGGCGCCGGCGCTCCGGGGAAGGGGGCAGAGCTTTACATGCTGCCCGATGGCCGCCGCGTCGGCGTCATCCAGCTTCAGGGCAACGTCTTCATGCGTCAGGCGCTTGCCTGTCCCTTCGCCGCAGCGGACGCCGCGCTCGATCAGATGCCGCTGGGCACGGTGGCCGACGCTCTGATCGTCGACATGCATTGCGAGGCAACGTCGGAGAAGATGGCCATGGGCCATCATTGCGACGGCCGCGCCAGCCTGGTGGTCGGCAGCCACACTCATGTGCCCACGGCCGACACGATGGTTCTCAATGGCGGCACCGCCTATCAGACCGATGCCGGCATGTGCGGAGACTATGACTCCGTGATCGGTATGCAGAAGGAAATGTCCCTCTACCGCTTCACCACCCAGCTGCCTGGAGAGCGCTACCAGCCCGCCATCGGCGAGGGCACCCTCTGCGGCACCTATGTCGAAACCGACGACCGCACCGGCCTTGCCCTGCGCGTCGAGCCCATCCGCATGGGCGGCCGTCTCAGCCCGCAGGTGCCCGCCGCCTAGGGGCGTTTTTTCCCTCTTGCGCGCCTTTTCGCGCCGCAGTAAATCGCGCCGCCGCCGGGAGCTGCGACAGGCGCGGGCCGGGCGGGGGAGCCTTCAGCCGCCGTCCATGTCTGATGTGTCGTTTGACTGTGTGTCCTGCGGCGCCTGCTGTTTCAGCAAGTATCCGCGCTATCTTGAGCTTCTCCCCTGCGACGCAGCCCGCGCCCTCCCGCCCGAAACGCTGTTCAGCGAGGAAGGGCGCACCTTCCTGCGCTTTGAAGGCGGCCACTGCGTCCATCTCGATCTCTCCGCCGGCCAAGCCGTGTGCGGCGTCTATGAAAGCCGGCCCGAGGCGTGCCGCGCCTTCCGGGCGGGCAGTTTCGAATGTGGCAAGGCGCGCCGGGCCAATGGCATCCTGGGCGAAAAAGTGCGGGGATAGCGCGCGCCTCTCCCCGCCGCCGCGCGCCAGAAATACCTTCCGTGTCCGGTGCTTGCTGAAAATTCCGCCTTGGCCAATCCGCCCTCCCGGCGGCTTCTGCCATGCTGGGCGCAAGATGACAGAGATCGCCCATCCCCGCCCGGAACTCTGGACCCGCATCGCGCTGGTCATCGGGGCCTTGCGCGCGCTGCTGGTCGGCACCGTGCCCGAACTCTTCGGCGACATCTCCGCCCATGCCCGCGCCCAGCTTGAGGCGGCGGCGGCCCTGGTGCGCCGCTATATCCATGTGCTCGCCGCTGAGCTGGTGCTCGCGCCTGCGTCCCCGCGCCCGGCCACCCCGCCCAGCACGGCCCCGCCGGAAAATCCCGCGCCATCGGCCGCGCGCGAAGCGGCTTTCCGCCTGACAGAGCCCGAAACCCAGCCCGGCGCGGCCAGCGCCAGCAGTGGCGTTCCCGATACGCCGATGATGCAATGGGCGCTGGTCCTCGCTGCCATGCGCCGCCTTTCTGCCGTGATGGGAGACCCCGCCCGCCATGCGCGCCGCCTCGCCTTCTTCCTCCGCCGGCAGACCCGGCAGACCCTGCGCGAAGCTCCCGTGCGCTGGTCGGTCATCCGCCGCTTGCCGGTCTTTACAGACGCGCTCCTCTGCCGGCTCGATCAGGCCGCGCGGCCGGCCGCCTGGGCGGGAATCGACACATCCTGACCTTGCCGGAATGTCAGAATTCCTGCCTCTCCCGCCAGCCGGGGGAGGGCGCGGGCGCTTCCATCACGTTGAAACAGCAAGGCTTATGCGGCGCGCTGCCCAGATGACTGGAACTTCATGAGAAACCTTTAAATTACAGGACCATTACAATACCCGCCCCGGGGTTGAGCCGGGAGAGGTGATTTGTTTGGGTGGCGCCACCAAGGGCCTCAAAAGGAGAACCAGATCATGGCACTACAGAATTTCCGGGCACGAACCGTTTCAGCAATGCTGGCCTTGTCGGTCATGGGCGGAGGCGCCGCTTTGGCTCAGCAGGCAGGCACCGCCCCGGCGGCGCCCGTGGCCATCGCCCCGGTCACGGATGCCGAAGCCACCCAGTTCGTCGCCGCCAACAAGAAGGTCACCGAAGTGGCCAACCAGATGACACTGGAACTCCAGGCCGCGCAGACCGAAGCCGACGCCGTCGCCATCCAGGCCAAAGCCGAAAAACAGATCACCGACGCCATCTCCAAGGAAGGCATCACCCCCACCCGCTACACCGAAATCATCCAGCTCGCCGAAACGGATGAAGCGACGCTGGCTAAGTTGCGGGCGGAGTTTGGGGGGTGAGTTAGCTATCCTCTACTGAAACGAATGAGGCCGCCCTGACGGGGCGGCCTCTGGACGGATATACCGTCTCTGGAGTTTCGTTATTTGTTCGTCCACTGTGTATATAACATGAAGGCTGAATGGTTGCAAAGAGGGCGGCCTGTTTGAGTGAACAGTTGCGCGATCGTAGGTTTTAATCAAGTTTTTTGGATTTTCCTAAAATATATCGGGGGGCGGTCCATTTGCTGGGGTACTTGGCTTGCGTGATCTCTGAGGGCATAGGTTCGATTATTTCAGATGTCACGAAGCCCGCTGAACTCAGGCTATTCAACACCATAGAAATGGGGCGGTGGACGTGGACTGAATATGGTAGTTTTTTTGTTGACCTTGAAATCTTAAACCGCCTACGGACAAAAATCTCTTTTGAGTAGTCGAACCATTTGGCGTCTGCGTATCCATAGTATTCGGGCCAAAACCAAGGGTGAGGGATAGACCAAAGAAATTCCCCTTTTTGATTCAAAAGAGAATGCGCCGCCACCAAAAATGTACTTATATCCGCACAATCCATCAGGACCATGTTGGCAACGATTAGGTCGAACTTTTTTGAATAGGTTGCTGAAAATGCTTCGATTGAATTGACTTCAAACTGGACAGCCTCCCCAAATTCGCGAGATGCTATAGTTACGCTAGTCGCGCTTGGATCAATGCCGATGACGGATTCGGCCATAGTGCTTAAATGCTGCGAAAGCACTCCGACGCCACATCCCGCGTCAAGTACTGTTTTGGCCATTTTCTCTCGAGCCCAGCGTAGAATAATTGGGGCGAGAATCTCGTTAAAAGTTATGTCGCTGCCGTCAGTGATTTGATGAAATCGAATCTCAGCCAATTCATCCCACATCCGCGAGATTTCGGCTGTGCCGATGGGCTCAATTCTGCTCGTCATTTTTCGCCAATCTGCATCCGGCAAGAATTGAGTTCTTCAGATCGGTTGCCAATACAAATACGTCATCATTATTGTTATGATGCTCCGTAATCAGATGTTTGGTTCCTCGCACCTTACCCACTGCTACACGGGCGCCGTTTTTATCATAATCGATTATTGTGAATCTTGAGCTCGGCGTAAAGCCTAGACATTTGTAAATGTGAACAGTCGCGCCGGCGGACTCTAACTTTCGGACAGTGTCATTGGAGCTTTCCACTAAAATCTCCAGCTCATTTTGACGCGCTTTTTTTTCAAGAATTGCCAATTCCTTAGAGCCCACCCAAGTCAAGTCGCGACTCAGTATTAGCGCTCGCCCTCCGGATTGTAGCCAACTCCGCATATAAGTGTTTATGTCTAAACTTCGAACGTCATAGCTTTTCGGTTTGAGACGGTAGTACTCTTCCCATTGCATTATAATAAGAACAACGGAGACGATCGTAGCAAACAATACCGCTGACCAAAAGACTACTCCTTGGTTCTCCAGTCCGCCTCCGGAAACAAAAAAAGCTACGCATAGTGAAATGCCGCTAGTGGCGACACCAAATGTATTCGCTACGTATTTTGCTAACATAATTTGTTCCCCTCAGCCCATGTAAGAGCGATTTTTCTTTACGCTAATACTTCGAAAGGTAAATCTCCCCGCCCTTGTCCAGAAACTCCTTCGACTTCTCTTCCATGCCTTTGCGCGCTTCTGTTGCCTGGCGTTCCAGGTCCAGACGTTCGTTCTCGGACAATCCGGCGGCGTAGTCGCGCACTTCGGCGGTGATCTTCATCGAGCAGAATTTCGGGCCGCACATCGAGCAGAAATGCGCCACCTTATGGGCGTCCTTCGGCAGCGTCTGATCGTGGAAGTCCCGCGCCGTTTCCGGGTCGAGCGCCAGGTTGAACTGGTCTTCCCAGCGGAACTCAAACCGCGCCCGCGACAGCGCATCATCGCGCAGCTGCGCCGCCGGGTGCCCCTTGGCGAGGTCTGCCGCATGGGCGGCAATCCGGTAGGTGATTACGCCCACCTTCACATCATTCCGGTCCGGCAATCCCAGATGCTCCTTGGGCGTCACATAGCAGAGCATGGAGGTGCCAAACCACCCGATCATCGCCGCGCCGATGCCCGACGTGATATGATCATAGCCCGGCGCAATATCCGTCACCAGCGGCC
>JBKBRT010000027.1:0-19460 GCA_046291585.1 Hyphomonas sp. | reverse complement strand
CAGCGCAAAGCTGACCGGGCTCGACCATTGGGGCGGGCGGCCCGAGTGAATATGCCAGACGGGATTCTCAAGCTGGGCGGCAGGCTCTTCCTGCTGGAACTTCTCAAGGAAGGTCAGGTATTCATCGACCGCTTTCGGGATCACGTCGAAATAGAGCTTCTTGGCAACGCGCGGCTTCTGGAACTGGAAGAGCGCCAGGCTTTCGTCCGGCGCATAGGTCAGCCACTGCTCCACCGAGATGCCATTGCCTTTGGTCTTTGAGATCTTCTCGCCCTTCTCGTCCAAGAACAATTCATAGACATACTGTTCCGGCGGGCGGGCGCCGAGGATGCGGCAAATTTTCGAATAGATCGGCGCATTGGCCTGATGATCCTTGCCGAACATCTCAAAGTCGACGCCCAGCGCGGCCCAGCGCATGCCGAAGTCCGGCTTCCACTGCATCTTCACCGCGCCCCCGGTGACCGCGAGCGTCACATCCGTCCCGTCTTCATCCGTGAACGTTACTTCGCCGCGAGCGGCATCGACCTTCTTCATCGGCACATACAGCACCCGGCCGGTACTCGGGCTGATCGGCAGGAAGGGCGAATAGGTCGCGCGGCGCCCCTCGCCAAGGCTCGGCAGCATCACATCCATGATCGCCTGATATCTCTCCGCCGCGCGCAACAGCATCGCGTCAAACCGGCCAGACCTGTAGCAGTCGGTGGCCGAGAGAAACTCATACTGGAAGCCGAACTTGTCGAGAAAGGCGCAGAGACGCGCATTCATGTGCGCGCCATAAGAGCTATGCGTACCAAACGGATCAGGTACGGCAGTAAGCGGCTTCTGGAGGAATTGCTCCAGAGATTTGGGGTCCGGTACCGTGTCGGGAACCTTCCGCATGCCATCCATATCGTCGGAGACGCAGATCAGCCGTGTAGTGAATTTGCCCGCAGTCAGCACTTCAAAAGCGTGGCGCACCATGGTTGTGCGCACAACTTCGCCAAAGGTGCCGATATGCGGCAGACCCGAGGGACCATAGCCGGTCTCGAAAATCACCGGCGCATCGACTGTCCGCTCACCGGCCTTCACCTGCTCCTCGACGCGCTTTTCGAGCGCGCGCGCGAGTTCAAAAGGCCAGGCCTTGGCAGTTTGGGCGAGGGTGCGGAAATCGGTCATCGGGCGCGTCAGTCATGGCTGATTGATAATGCGCCGGACCTAGAGGCCGCGCCGGAGGGCGTCAAGCGACCGGCCGATCCCCGCGAAAGGATCGCGCCGAGATCGAGCAGACACTTTCGATACTTCCGCGCGGGCCAAAATCGGCGCTGTGTTTGCGTAAATCCTGATTGACACTCATTCGCAAGTGCTGCAAATGGTTCGCATGATCATTTGCGTGTGCAACCGTATCAACTGCCGGTCTGTCCGCGAGGCTGTCGATGCCGGCGCGCGCAGCCCCAAGGCTGTGCAAGCCCATCATGGCTGTAAGATCAATTGCGGCAAGTGCTCGACCACCATCGGCGAGATGATCTCGGAAAAAATGGACTGCCAGAAGTCGCCATTTCCAATGATGGCGGCTGAATAGATCAACGCTGCTTGAAGCGTTTCTCCCTTTAAACTCAAAGTACTGATGTAAACAGCATGGGCCGGCGCTCGCCCCTGCGCACACTGCAACTGTGTCGCACTTTCATATGCAATTGTTTTTATTGGGTTTTTTGGTTGATCCTTACCAGTCGCTCGCCTATAGCGCTAAGTAGATTCACCTAAACAAGCCAGAAAACGGAGCTCCCCATGAAAGGCGACAAGAAGGTCATCGACTTCCTGAACCAGGCCCTGAAAAACGAGCTGACCGCAATCAACCAGTATTTCCTGCATTCGCGCATGCTGCGCGACTGGGGCGTCTCGAAACTGGCGAAGAAAGAACACGACGAATCCATCGAGGAAATGCACCACGCCGACTGGCTGATAGAACGCGTGCTTTTCCTCGGAGGCCTTCCAAACCTCCAGGACCTCGGCAAGCTGCACATCGGCGAGTCCGTTCTGGAAATTCTCGAATGCGATCTGAAGCTGGAGAATATCGCCATCCCGCTGCTACGCGATGCCATCCAGTATTGCGAGGAAGTGCGAGACTATGGCAGCCGCGACCTCTTCTACAAAATCCTCCACAATGAAGAGGAGCACGTGGATTATCTGGAGACCCAGTTCTCACTGATCGAGCGTATCGGGATTGAGCGCTACACTCTGCTTCAGTCAGAAGCGAACGAAAAAGCGAGCTGATCTGGTCATTGTCCGGCCACATTAAAAGTTCGATAGTTTTGACGGCCCGCGGATTTCATCTGCGGGCCGTTTCGACATCTGATCTTATGGGGACATGCATGACACGCCTTTCCGGACAGCGAGCCCTCGCTTGCGCTTTCCTTGCAATTACCATTGCCGGCTCTGCCCTGATGGCCAGCGCGCAGAGCGTGCCGGACTTTCAAAACGAGGCTTTCGTAACGCCCTACTGGACACGCAATCCAGTCATCGAAGTGCTCGGCCGCGCGAATATGGAAGTTGCGCCCAACCGCGCGTCTTTCTCTGTGACCTATCTGGAGACCGACAAGGATTCCCGGAAAGCCATGCAGCTCGCCGTGGAGCGCGGCCGCCTTGCCTATGAGACAATCAAGAAAACAGCAGGCGACAGCGCCGTCATCCAGTCTTCGGTGAATGTCACTGCGCTCTACGAGCAATACAGGGACAAGGACGGCAACCGTATCGACAATGAACGTTCCGACAAAATCAGGGCGTATGAAGCGCGTGTCTCGCTCAGCGTTGTCGTAGACGAAGTTGCCAAAGCTGGCGCTGCCCGCGCAGGCGCTCTCGCGCTCAGCCCGGAAAACTCGACCGGTCTCTCAACGTATCTGGAGCGCACAACCGAGATGAACCTTGCGTCTTATGAAGCGGCCGTGAAAGACGGCGCCGCGCGCGCCAAAGCCACAGCCGCAGCAAGCGGCGCGGCATTGGGAAATCTGATGGTGGTTCAGGAAGGTAGCGGACCTTGCCTGGGACAATGGTCTTCTATGGCCGGCAGCGATTACGACTATTATCGCTCTGCGCCCGCCGCAATGGCACCGCCGTCACCTCCACCGCCCCCAAGCAGCGTCACTGTCACAGCAGCGCGCATTGGTGGGCAGCAGGTGACCATAACTCAGGCAGACATCGACTCTTTGAATCTGCCATCGGACGATAAAACGCAGCAGATTTCTTCTAGCGTCTGCATGATCTACGCCCTCAGCCGATGATAATCTGTGCAGTGATGATTCAAGGTGGGGTGCACAACTTGTGCATTTTTACTTGATCCTTCCCGCGAAGCGAGGTCTACATGCCCGGTGAGGCACCAGGCCTCCTTCGCAATCCCTGAAGTATTGTCCGCTTCGCCTTTTGTGCTGGAGTGGGCCAAGGAAGGAAATCAAAAATGGCAAAAGCCACCACCAAGGCGCCAAGCGCCAAAGAAGTGCTTGTTGAGAAGTATATCGCTGATCTGAAGGAAAAAGTCGGCGAAACACGGCCGGATCTTGCCCTGCTCGATGCCTGCATCAAGGCTTGCGGCCCCGCAATCTACAAATCTGACTCGGCCACAGTCGCTGCTTCCGACAAAGGTGAGCTCGCACGTGTAAAGACTAATTTTATCGGCAAGCGCCTCGGCATAACCGATGAAGCCAAAGCAGACGCTGCCATCAAGGCGGCAATCGAGAAGTACGGCCGGAGCGTTCGCGCAAAACATCGCCCGATTCTCTATTACCTCATTGCCAAAGAACTGAAAAAGGCCGCTGCGCTCAAGAACGCCTGAGTCAGCCTCCTGCCAACACAAAGCCGCCGCCCCGAATTCCGGAGCGGCGGCTTTTTTTGGTGTTGATGCTTAGCGCTTGGAGTCGCGCTTTGTCTGGCTGCGTGCATTATTCGCACGGGCAGCGCCTTTCATAGTGCGCAAATTGGGGAATACCTGCGCCTTCTTGGACGGCGCTGTCTTCATTCCCTTTCCGGCCTCGCGAGAGGCAGGTGTACTCGCGCCCTGCTTGCGCTCAAGCGCTGCTTTCAACGCGGACTGCGCCTTTTCCTTCTCCGCAGCCGCCTTCTCCCGCTCGTTCCGGCGCTCAACAATCCCGAGCTTTGTTTCAAAACGGCCTAGCGTTTCGGCAAAGAAATCACGCTTGATGACGGTTGCGGCGTTTCCGGTGGGTTTGGATTGGCGCGTGGGCTCTGCTTTGCCCCTGATCTCCCGAGCTTGTTTGCTCGCAAGGTCGGAATATTTGTCACGCAGCTTTCGGGTCCGTGTAATCCGTTGACGGAGTTCTTTTTCGTTCAGATTGCCGACGTCTGGCGGAAAGCTTTCACTGGCAAGCGCAAACTCGGCAGCTGTGCAGAGCGGTTTGGCTTCACGGCGGGAAATCGCCATAAGTATCTCCTCTTCGGGGTTATGCGGAACTTATAGTTCCACATAACCCCTGAAAAGAAAACCCAAAGCCGAGGTGTGTGTCAGCTTCCTGCGCGAAATCAGAAGCCGTTCAGGCGCGCATACCGGTCGCGGTGCCAGCTTGCCGAACCATAGAGCGCTTCCTGAACGCGGGCCCGTTTCATGTAGAAACCCGGCTCGGCTGCGTCCGTCATGCCGATGCCGCCATGCATCTGAACGCATTCATTCGACACCAGATGAATGAGATCACCGGCCCGCGCCTTCGCGAGGCTTGCAAGCTCCGCAAGATCAGACTTACCGGTATCGGCTGCCGTCAACGCGGAAGCAACACAGGAGCGCGTCATCTCCAGATCAATGAACATCTTCGCTGCGCGATGCTGCATGGATTGGAAAGACCCGATGAGCTGGCCAAACTGTTTACGGTTGTTGAGATAATCCAACGTCATATCGAACGCCGCCTGGGCTGAACCCAGCATCTCCGCGGCAAGACCAATGGCCGCGCGATCCAGCACAGGGTCCAGGATATCCGCGCCCTGATCAGCCGGGCCGATAAGCGCGCTTTCCGGTACGTTCACATTCTCGAGTGTCACATGAGCTGCGCCGTGGCTGTCCACAGTCTTCAGCTCACTGATCGTCACGCCTTTTGCATCTCGCGGCACGAGGAAGAGGCTGAGACCGTGACGGTCTCCGCTTTCACCGAATGTGCGCGCGACCACAATCAGCATGTCGGCATGATGGGCGTCGGGCACATATTTTTTGAGGCCGTTGAGGGTGTAGCCCTGCCCGTTGCGCTCGGCTTCCGTGGCAACGCTATAGGGCGAGAAATGGGCTGTTTCGTCGAGCGCCAGCGCGAAGGTTGCCTCTCCGCCGGCAATTTTCGGCAGCCATTCAGCCTGCTGGGCAGGATTTCCGCCGAGCTGCAGGGTTGACGCTGCAATCAGCGCCGTCTGCAGCAGCGGCGTCGCGGCCAGTGTGCGACCCTGGGCTTCAAGGATCTGCCCCAGTCCCGCCAGACCAAAAGTTTCTGCACCTGGCTCATCGGGAATGATGACCCCGAAAAAGCCGAGCTCCGCCAGTTTCTTGCGCGTCTCAGCGTCCTTGCCGTTGGCGCCGGAATCTCGCAGCGCCCGCAGATGGGTGATGGAAAGCTCGTCACGGGCAAAAGCCATCGCGGTTTCACGCAGCATTTCCTGGTCTTCAGTCAGTACAAAGCTCATTACTCTGACACCTTAATCTATATCATAAAATTGTTTGATACGGCCTCGCAGAGCGCGGTGCCTACTGATGCTCTTTCAGGCCGAGAACACGCTTGGCGATGACGTTGAGATTGATCTCAGACGTACCGCCCTCGATGGAGTTGCCCTTCGAGCGGAGCCATTGCCGGGTTGCCTTCAGGGCGCCCTTGTCGAAGCCCTCCCCTTCCCAGCCGAGACCTTCAGTGCCCAGCGCTTCGATGAGAAGCTCGTGGCGATCCTGGTTCATTTTGGCAGCAGCATACTTCAGGATGGACGCGGTATGGCCGACAGCCTGCCCGGCTTTGGCCTGTTCTGTCTGGCGTTGCACAGTCAGCGCAAAAGCTTTGACATACATTTTGTGGTCAGCAATCCGGCCGCGCAGGTCGCCATCGGCAACGCGGCCGGTTTCGTCCGTGCCGACATGGTGCTTTGCATAATCATCCGGGCCAAGAATACCCGAACCACCGGTTCCGCCAAAACCGCCTGCAGAAATCGACGAGCGCTCAAACTGGAGAAGCCGCTTGGCAATATCCCAGCCGCCATTCACACGGCCCACGAGTTGATCCTTGGGCACCTTCACATCGGTGAAGAAGGTTTCGCAGAACGGGCTTTCACCGGAAATCAGCTGAATCGGACGCGCCTCGACGCCGGGGCTTTTCATGTCGAAAAGGATGAAGCTGATGCCTTCATGCTTTGTGCTGGTGTCCGTGCGCACCAGGCAGAAAATCCAGTCAGCCTTGTCAGCGTAGGAGGTCCAGACTTTCTGGCCGTTGATAAGATAATGATCGCCCTTGTCTTCACACCGGGTCTGGAGACCAGCTAGGTCTGATCCGGCGCCAGGCTCGGAATACCCCTGGCACCAACGGGTCTTGCCTTTGACGATCTCAGGGATGAAACGCAGCTTCTGTTCGTGATTGCCGAACTCCAGCAGCGCCGGGCCGAACATCCAGAGGCCGAAGGAGAAGAGCGGCGGACGCGCCTTGATGCGGCGCATCTCCTGTTCCAGCACACGCGCCTCTGACCGGGACAGACCGCCCCCGCCATACTCTTTCGGCCATTCAGGCGCCGTCCAGCCCTTCTCTCCCATACGGTCAAGCCACACCTTGGAATCCGGGTTCTTGAACGTGGCATTTCGGCCGCCCCAGACGATTTCATCATCCTTCATCGGCGTGCGCATGGAGGCTGGGCAGTTTGCCTCCAGCCATTTGCGCGTTTCGAGTCTGAATTCTTCCAGTTGCTCGGCATTATCGTAAGCCATGGCGATGCTCCCTTGGGCGGTCTTTGTGTCTCCGCGTCACCCTATTCCCGGAGCCGCGTCTAGCCAAGCGGTCACGCGGCGTCAGAGCGCATTGCGCCCCAGGGGTCCGGTTTAACCGGCGAACACAGGCCGAACATTTCGCTTCCGAAACAGCTCAAGCGTCAGACGAACTTACTCGCCTGTCAGGCGTCAGAGCATAGGGCGCGACGCGAGATGGCGCCGCTCCATGCGGTGTCTTTGCCCAATAATGCGGCCGCCGAGCCAGACTGTAGAGCGCGCGCGCCATAGCGGCAGACTGCAGCGGCCAGTAAATCGGCAAGGTGAGCGCCAGCAGGAAACGCCGCCCGGACCTTTCGCCGGGAGCCGCCAGCGCCATTACAAGTCCCGCAGCATAAGAGAGCCATACAAACCAGAGAAAGATTGGCGCCACGACGGCGTCGGGTGACAGCGCCACGGCAATAAGCCAAATCGCCCAAGGCCCGTGTACAATCGCAGAGAGGATCGCCACGCCCAGCGTCAGCTGGAATGCCAGAAAGTTGCCGAGGCCCATCTCCCTTACGGCCTTGCCAGGCTGGCGCATGACGACAAGCCAAGTCTGCAGAAAACCCTTCAGCCAACGCGAACGTTGGGCAAGCCATACACCGAGCGTTTCGGGTGGGGCTTCCAGTGTTGGCGGCGCGATGACCCCGACCCGCAATCGCCTGCGCGCAAGCCGCACACCTAGATCGGCGTCCTCCGTCACATTCCAGGCGTCCCATCCACCGGCTGCTTCAAGATGCGCGCGCCGGAAATGGTTGCTGGTGCCGCCCAGCGCGATGGGCAGGCCGAGAGACGCTAGCCCCGGCAGAAGGCGCCCGAACTGCACCGCATATTCAAGTGCCCACTGGCCCGCGATCCAACCCCGGTCACCGTCGCCCACGAGCGGCGCCTGAACACAGGCCAGATCATCCCCCCCGGCACGGAAAGCCCTGACTGCCGCCTTGAGTTGGTCCGCTCGCGGACGGTCTTCGGCATCGTAGACGACCACAAATTCACCCCGCGCCCATCGCAGCCCGTAATTCAACGCCCGCGGCTTGGTTTTCGGCATGCCAGGCGGCACGATGAGCAGCTGCGTCCCGGGAGGCCATCTCTGCAAGCGCAAAGCTTCGCGCGTCGCTTCATCGCCTGTCTCGATCAGCAATTTTATGTCCAGCCGGTCACGCGGATAATCCAGACGACAGATCGCTGCTGAAAGCTGAGCGGCGCTCTCCGCTTCGTCCTTCAGCGCAATCAAAAGCGTGTAGACTGGCCAGCTGACCCCCTCTCCGGTCTCCTGTTCGTCTTCACAACGCAGTTGCTCTCGAGTGGCTATGGTTCCGCGCAGGTAAACGGCGCACCGAAAGCCCAGCGCGACGGCAAACGTCAGGAAGGCTGCCGCGCCGGCCAGCGCAGAGAAGCTTTGCGGGGCCAGCAATGCACAGATGACCAAAACAAGGGCCACCCCTGCGATCACACTTCCCTGGGCTCTCGTCAGCGTTCTGATTGCGGATACGTCAGGCTGGTTGAGCGCCAACGCATTGGCGGCGGCATCGGCCCTTTCCACGTCCGGCGGGGGTTCACGAACGCCCCCTCCGGATAACGGCAAGAACAACTGCCGGGCCAGCTCCCCATCTGCTCCCATCGTCCTCCCCCAAGGATATACACCAAAGTTCTAAACCTTAAATCACATTCATTTCGCCATCGCAACGAGCGGCCGGGACCATCATCGCAACGCAGTTGTTCCGAACATTTACACAAAACAGGAAGTCGGATGCCGGCAGCGGCGACCGGGTTGAATGGCCGATCACTGAGGTGCATTGCAAAAATCAACAGATGTTCTATATTTGTTCCATGTCCGGCGTGCATGTCATCTGGTTCAAACGGGATCTGCGGGTTCATGACCACGCAGCGCTGGCGGCAGCCGTGGCAAGCGGCGCGCCCATCCTGCCTTTGTACATTTTCGAGCCAGCCTATTGGGCGCTTCCGGAACACTCTCGCAGGCAGTTCGATTTTGTCCGCGAATCTCTGGAGGAGCTGGATTCCGCTTTGAAATCCCGGGGCTCTGCCTTGGTCGTGCGGACGGGCAACGTCATAGAGGTTCTGTCAGCACTGCATCAGACCCACGGTATCGCCGCGATCCACGCACATGAGGAAACCGGCCTGCAATGGACCTTTGATCGCGACCGCGCCGTTCGCCGTTGGGCCCGCCATGCCGGGATATCTTTCAGAGAACAGCCCCAGAACGGCGTCCAGCGCGCCTCCAGATCGCGCGATGGGTGGGCAAATCAATGGGAAACCTTCATGCGCCGCCCGCGCCTGATGGCCCCTGACGCTTTGAATTCAGCCGGCGCAGACAGCGAAGACTGGCCTCTGCCGCAGGATTTCGGGCTGGGAGCAGACGACTGCCCGCAACGCCAGAACGGCGGACGAATGGCGGGCGTAGAATGTCTGCGTAGTTTTCTTAAATTTCGTGGACGGTCCTATCAGCGGGAAATGTCGAGCCCGCTGAGCGCTACAGCATCGTGTTCGCGCCTGTCGCCACATCTTGCATTCGGCACGATTTCCATCCGAGAAGCCTGGCAGGCCGCCAGAAAAGCGTTGAACGATCATGGCCGCCAGGGCGACACCGCATTTGCCGCCTCGATCGGCAGCTTTATCTCCCGGCTTCACTGGCATTGCCATTTCATCCAGAAGCTTGAGGATCAGACGTCAATTGAATCCCGCAATCTCCATCCAGACTATGACGGACTGCGGCCAGAGCCTGAAGCTGGCGATCCGCGTCTTGCCGCCTGGATTGAAGGACGCACGGGCTTTCCGTTTCTGGATGCCTGTATGCGCTCTCTGAGAGAAACAGGCTGGCTGAACTTCCGCATGCGGGCAATGACAATGGGATTTGCCTCACACCATCTCTGGCTCGACTGGAAACAGCCCGCGGAACGACTGGCGGCCCTGTTTACGGATTTTGAGCCCGGCATTCATTATCCGCAGGCGCAGATGCAGTCGGCGACCACCGGCATCAATACGCCCCGGATCTACAATCCCGTCAAACAGTCGCGCGATCAGGACCCTGACGGCGACTTCATACGCCGCTGGGTGCCAGAGCTTGCCGGCCTGCCGAACGAATGGCTGCACGCCCCCTGGGAGGCGCCGGCTGCTGTTCGGGCGCGGGCCGGAATTGTTCTGGGCCAGACGTATCCCATGCGGATCGTGGATCATATGGCGGCGGCTGAAGAGGCTCGCAGCCGGATATTTGCGGTCAGAAAGCGGGCGAGCCATGGCGAGCAGGCCGACAAGATCCAGGCTCGCCATGGGAGCAAGCGGTCAGGGATTCCCTTTCGGGGCCAGCAGCGCTCTGGCAAGACCTCGACGCCCAGAGCTTCGGAACCCGCTCAGCTGAGCTTTGATCTCGGCTTGGCGCCAACTTCGCGCGCCCATGCCTCATAGATCCCCCTCCAGCAAAGCAAACCTGCCGTCCAAGATCTGCTCCGCCTGCGGGCGGCCCTTCTCGTGGCGGAAGAAATGGGAGCGGGTCTGGGACGAGGTGAAATACTGCTCCGACCGTTGCCGCCGAAAGCGTTAGACCGCACTTCAGGACTTTATCGAATTGCGATAACCCGCCTCACAAGCCCGAATCTTCGGTGATTATCGTTTTTCGATGATTTTATCTCTTTGATTTTATTCAGATTTATTTTTTTTCGATAATTCCATATTGAAAAACAATAATTGATGGTTTATCTAGTCTGTGTCGGCAGCAGAAACAAATCGCCGCCGGCCAAACGGACAAGCTGACCAGCAAAAAGGAGTATCAAGTCATGTCCCCCCGCCCCCGTCTCAACGACAACGGCCCCATGGTGTTTGAGGGTGTCCTGGCCTACGGCCTCGTCCCCGGCGATGCCGCCATCCGGTCCCTGCCGGCGAATGACGAAGGTTCGAAGGGTCGCTTGAACCTCCTGGTCGCTCGCCGCCGCCGCCAAAATCGCCGCGAAGCCCGTAACTGAACGGCGATCGCGCAGCCGGCCTCCCCTGACCGGCTGCGCCCCTTTCTCCCCCAAACTGACAGCCCCAGGAAACGCCCATGAAACGCTTCATCCTCGCAGCCGCCTTCGCCGCCACCGCTTTCACCGCCCCAGCCTTTGCCGCCAGTGACAGCTTCAAGATGGACATCAACTATTCGAGCAAGAACCTCGTCAGCCGCGCAGGCGCTGAAACTGAGTATGATCACATCCGCAAGCAGGTAGCAGATCGCTGTATTGCCGAACATGCCGGCCTGCATTTTGCCGCTGACTACGCTCAGACCATGTGTGTCCGCAAAACGATGGATCGCGCCGTCCGCTCCATCGGCGATGCGCAGCTGACGCAGATCCACACCGAACGCCGCTAAGCCGGCGCCCGTATCACGGTTCCATGTCTGACGTCTCTCAGCCGTGACCCTGCATGGAACCGTGGCTCCACCCGCCTCTCGCCCTGCCCGGGCAGAGGCGGTTTTTTGATCGGTCAGTCCGTGTTCAGAGAGCGGAAATCCTTGGCTCTGAGCACATGGGCGAGACGAAAATTCGCCGGCACGAAAGCGCCGTCGTGTTCCATTTCAAAAAGCGCCGCGCAGCTGGTAGGAAACTTCTCGTTCAGACGAAGGGCGGCCCCATGCGCTTTCGATCCGCCTTCACGCAGTATGCTGAGCGCAAAATCATGCAGACCGGGGTTGTGCCCGATGACCATCAACACCTGCGCGCCGTCATTTTGGGCGACCGCCTCAGTAAGGCCCCGAACTCCGGTGAGATAGAGAGCCTCCATCGGGCGCACTTTTTCTCCCGTGACAATTTTGGCGACTTCCGAACAGGTTTCCCGCGCCCGTCGCGCGCTTGAAACCAGTATCCGCTCTGGGCTCCAATCCATGGCCACGAGTTCCTGCGCGATCCGCGTGGCATCCTCATGCCCCTGAGAGGTCAGCGCCCGGCTGAAATCATCGATCCCCTCATTCCAGGGCTCGGTCTTCGCATGGCGCATCAGGATAAGGCGTTTCATGAAGTGGGCCATACCCTGAAGTGTAGGGGAGTTCTCATCGGTGGAATCAGGCATTCAAATTGAATTGATCAGGTCTTAGGCACCACTAATACAAGGGAAATCAAGAGTAGAGAGGCTAAAAGATGAAGCTTCCAAGCGGTAAACTGCGCCCGGCAGGAGCATGGAACCCGTAGAAAGACATATCCTGCATCCGGATTGGAAGCGGGTAAAAAGTTCCGCTGCCCCGCAATGCGCAGCAGACGCGGCAACCTCACGCTCGAAAGGGATCAGCGCTCGCCTTCACACTGAGATATCTGCTGAAGCAGACCGCGCAGGCTGTCATCTACTGGCAGTTCGTCTGGCAATGCGTGGGCATTCTGAAGGGCATCTGATATCAACGGATCGCGACACCATCCCCGGATATCCCGGACTGGACTGACTTTTTCCGGTCCCTTGATCATAGCGTCTCCCAGCATGCTGCTGCATGCAAAGCGCGAGCGGCGGTTTTTGATCCCTATCGAACGCGCTGCACCCAAAGTGGTTCATCCGAGGCTGCCGTCAAGGGTGGCCGCAAGAAATTGACGCTCACAATGTCACTTCATTCTCTTTTCAATCTCCAAGCTTGAACTAAGCTTGCATTCAGAGCAGCGAGCGATCGGATGCGGGGGAAACTGTAGATGAAAATATCAGAGGCGCTTGAACATCAGCTGCCCTATCTCCGCCGATATGGGCGCGCGGTCCTTGGCAACGCCGCTCTGGGCGACAGAGCCGTGGAAGCGATGCTGGAAGACTTGCTCGGGAATTTGCCGGACGCCATAGACAAGCCGGAGATGTTCAAACTTCTGGATCGCACATTCGAGCGCATGCCCAGTGTCTTGAACACCCAGGGCAATCCGATGCAGGCGATTTCTCCCCAGCCTCGCCGCGCGCTGCTGTTGACCGCCATGGAAGGGTTCAGCCCGGCCGATACCGGAACAATACTCGGCGTCAGTATGGCAAAGGTGGATGAGTTGCTGGATGTGGCAGAGGCCGAACTCTCGGACATGCTCAAAGCCCGCATATTCATCATCGAAGACGAACCCCTGATCGCTGCAAGCCTGTCTCAACTGGTAAAATCCCTGGGGCACAGCGTTGCGGGAATCGCTGTCACGCGGGAACAGGCCGTGCAGTCGGTTCTGAAGGTTCAACCCGATTTGATCCTCGCCGATATTCAGCTGGCCGACGGTTCCCAAGGAACCGATGCCATTCTCGAGATCTGGGCGAACTTCTCAGTACCCGTTATATTCATAACGGCGTTTCCAGAGCGGATGCTGAAAGGCAGGCCCGGCGAACCGGCCTTTCTGATCCCCAAACCGTTCAAACCAGTCCAGGTAAAAGCAGTCGTGACGCAGGCACTATTCATTCAGTCGATGCGACGCCACTAACTCTTCATACAGTTTGATGTTGGAGACTTCTGGTCCCTTCTGCAGGAACAGCGCGGGCGACTCCGTGCGCAGATAAAGCCCTTCCGGGCGAAATTCCCGATACACTTTGGTGTTTGGCATCAGCTCCAACATCTGAGACCCGAAACCGACACGAGAGACGTCGGGCCCCGGCGGACACCCCTCTTCGATCCATTCGGTAATGAGCTTTTCGTCTTCGATGGCCCAATTCAGTGTGAGCTTGCCATCGGGCACAGCAAAACATCCATAACGCAGCGCATTTTTGACCATCTCATGCGCCATCAGTGCCGTCCATTTTGTCGAGCGGACAGACATGACGACTTCAGGCCCTTTCATAGTGAGCCGCGGACTGTCGAGCGCGATCACCTGCGCCAGTTCGGCCTCGACGATCTGCCGATAGGTCAAACCCTGCCAGTGATTGTCGGAAATCATCAGCAGGTTTCGGCTCATCGCCTCCAGCCTGTCCGTGAACGTCTCAACGAAGGCATCGATGCTTTGAGCGCGCTCACCCGTCAGGATGGCAAGCGAGCCAACCATCGCCAGCGTATTGCGGATGCGATGCTCCAGCTCGAAATTGATCACCTCGGTTTGCCGCCGAATCTGCACTTGAATGGTCACGTCCACAATCGTCTGGACTATGTATTCAACCTCGCCATCCGCATTCAGGAGCGGCGCTTCATCCGTTTTCCAGAACCGCTCGATCATCCGCCCATCGCGATCCTCGACCCGGTAGGCCTGGATCTCGGCGCGAGTGAACTCGCCCATCAGAACCCGCTCAAAGCGTTCACGCACTTCGACAATGCGGCCGGGGTCTTCTGGATAGACATCGAACACCTGTCTACCTGCCAGCGCCTCCCACGTCTTGCCGAAAACCTTGAGATAGGCGGTGTTGACAAACACAAAGCAGAAGTTGCGATCGATCACCTGAATGGGCGTCGCCACGTTGTTGAGTATTGCCAGAGCGTCCAATTGCATCGGTCCCCTCCCGAGCTCAGATTGTTCAGATTGCAATTCAGGCTGAACCATTTCTGCTGCCCCTGTTTGCCACATTTTCGAGGACGCCGCAGCCTGCATTGGCGGAATAATTCGTGTCCCCCTCCTTCCCCCCACACGCAGGATGCGCCAGAGGTGGCGCAGTCATATTGAGACGGATGCCCCGCATGCTGCTGCTGCTTTCTCTATTGTTGGGCTTGGTGCTGCTGGTTGCGGGGGGTGAACTCCTGGTCAAAGGCGCCGTGAAACTGGCCGAAAAGTTCAACATTTCGCCGCTCCTGATCGGCTTGACCCTGGTTGGCTTTGGCACCTCGACTCCTGAACTTGTCACCAGCCTTCAGGCGGCCTTTGCCGGCTCTCCCGGCATTGCGATCGGCAATGTCGTCGGCTCCAACATAGCCAACATACTTTTCATTCTGGGCGCTGCGGCGCTGATCGCGCCCATTGCGGTCGCCAAGGAGACTTTCAGGCGGGACGGGCTGGTGTTGGCCGCTGCCACACTCTTTTGTCTTGGCGCCATACTGTCTGGCCAGCTGACACGTTGGATGGGCGCGCTGTTCGTGTTGAGCCTTGCGGCCTATATCTGGTTTGCGTTCCAGCAGGAGCGCGCCGCGTCAAAAACAGCGTCTGCGGCCAGAGGCGCCTCTCCTGCTGCCTCCAAGCCCTCCGGCAGAGCCATCGCCCTGGATCTCGTCTTTGTCGCCGGCGGCCTGGCGTTGACGATGCTCGGCGCGCGCTTCTTGGTCATGGGCGCCATTGATCTTGCCCGGATGTTTTCAATCTCGGAAACGATCATTGGCCTGACCATCGTTGCGGTGGGGACGTCACTCCCCGAACTCATCACGTCCGTGATGGCTTCTCTCCGCAAGCAGGGCGACATTGCGTTCGGCAATATCGTGGGATCGAATATCTATAACCTGCTCGGCATCCTCGGGGTAACGGCGATCGTCAAACCGATCCCCGTTCCCGCAGAAATCATGCGTCTGGACATCTGGGTAATGATTGCCGCCACCGCCCTGCTTGCTTTTGCGGCCATGTCGCGCTGGCGCATTGGCCGCTGGGAAGGCGCCGTCATGTTGCTGGGCTACGGGGCTTACCTCCTCTGGCTGGGACTGAATGCGGGGGCCTGACATGCGCGCGCCTCATCCCATCCTGCTGGTCTGCCTCGGTGTTGTCTTTGGCTGCGGCATCGATGCGTTGATGAAATACGTCATGCAGGGCCCCACCAGCGTGCTGACAGCGACAAGCTGGCGCTACCTTCTTGGCTCAGCGATCATGCTTGCCCTCTTCCTGCAGGCCCGGCGCCCATTTCCCAAGCTGCCGGCGATCCGCTTCCACGCGCTGAGATCGCTGGCGCAGGTCTTCTCGGCGTTCTGCTTCTTCTATTCCCTCACCCAGATCGCCCTTGCCGAAGCCGTCGTGATGGGGTTCACGGCGGCCCTGATGATCGCGCCGATCGCACGCGTAATCCTGGGCGAAAAGATGAGCCCGGTTACCATCGGAGCCTCCCTCATCGGCTTTTGCGGCGCCGCGCTGGCCGCAACGGCGGAAAGCACCGGCGCCCCGGCCGAAGGTAACCGCCTTTACGGCACCGTCGCGGTGCTCGCCTCGGCTGTGCTGTACGCCCTCAACATCGTTCTCCTCCGCCTGCGGACGAGAGAGGAAGACAGCCTCACCCTCGTTACCTTCATGAACATCTTCCCGGCTCTGTTTCTGTTGCCGTTCCTGCTGATCTTCACCAACCTCCTGCCGGCTGAGGGCGCCTGGACGATGCTGACCGGCGCCGCCGTCTTCGGCATTGGCATCTGGTGGCTGATGACCATGGCCTACGCCCGGGCAAAAGCGCAGACGCTCGCGCCCTTCGAGTATACCGGCCTCATCTGGTCTGCGATCCTGGGCTATGTGTTTTTTCAGGAAATCCCGGGCTGGCGCGTCTGGGCAGGCGCGGGCATCATCATTGCGGCATGCCTCGTCGTCGCCTTCGAAACCCACTTCATCGCCAGGCGCGAAGCGAAACTGCCTGTCAGCGATATCCTGACCTGACGGGCAGTAGTTTGTGATGCGCCTTGTATGATGCCCGCAATGACGTCCGCTTCGCGACAAGCACCAAACTCTGGCAATGTCCGACCAAGGAGAGCGAGGAAAACTCTTCTGTTTATAAGGCACCGATCAATTCCGGATTGGCGCGCTTAGACCAGGGATGAGTCATGCGGACGCCGAGGCCCCCAAGAATGCGGACCAACTCCAACCGTACAACCCAAAGTCCTCAAGGCCTCGCTTTACCTAGTCGAGCGGATTTGCCGCCGCCCTACTGACGCCCTAAAGCGCCAGCTCCAGCTTCCCGTTACACAGGTTGGAATAGTCGTTCACCAGCGCTTCGGAGATCTGGCCGGGCTTGTACCGGTGCTCGCCGATTTCGGCCACCGGCGTTAGCTCGGCGGCGGAGCCCGTGATGAAGCATTCGCTGAAAGTGGAGAGCTCGTCCGGGAAGATCGCCCGCTCGACCACTTCGATCTGGCGCGCCTTGGCCAGCGCAATCGTTGTCTGGCGGGTGAGGCCGTTGAGGAAGCAATCCGGGGTCGGCGTATGCAGGACGCCGTCGCGGACGAAGAAGATGTTCGCCCCGGTCGCTTCGGCCACCTGGCCGCGATAGTCCAGCATCAGCGCGTCCTGATAGCCCGCCTTCTCTGCGGCATGCTTGGAGAGTGTGCAGATCATGTAGAGGCCCGCCGCCTTGGCATGGCAGGGCGCCGTATCGGGCGCCGGGCGGCGCCATTGCGCGTGGGTCAGGCGGATGCCCTTCATCTTGTCGGCAAAATAGTCCCCCCAATGCCAGACGGCGATGGCCAGGTGGATCGTGTTGTTCTGGGCCGACACGCCCATCATCTCCGAGCCACGCCAGGCCACGGCGCGCACATAGGCGCTCTCCAGGCCGGATTTTTCCAGCGCCTCTTTTTTGGCCCGCTCGATTTCCTCGACGCTGAAGGGGATGTCAAAGCCCATGATCCCCGCCGAATTGTGCAGGCGTTTGGAGTGGTCCAGCGAGCGGAAGATCTTGCCGCTATAGGCCCGCTCGCCCTCAAACACCGACGAGGCGTAGTGCAACGCATGGGTCAGCACGTGAACCTTGGTGTCGCGCCAGGGTACAAACGAGCCGTCCATCCAGATGTATCCGTCACGGTCATCATAGGGGATGGCAGACATTGCGTACGCTCCTCGCTTGCACTTTTGTTGCGGTTCGCGTTCATTTCCGACTTATGGCCCAATCCGTCAACCTGAACCGCCCATTCGATCCTCGCCTGTTCCTGACCGACCAGGAACTCGACAGAGGCGCAGGACTCCTGATTTCAGGGGCAGATGAGCTTGTGCGCGCCGGGGAAACGGCCCGCAAGAAGGCCGGCCTGAGCAAGTCAGAGCTGCAAATTCTCATGGCAATCCGCTATCGCCCGGGCCTGACGGTCAGCAAATTGAGGGAGCAGCTGGGTATGACGGTGCCCACTTTCGCCCGGATTATAGGCCAGCTCGACACCCGCGGCCTGATTGAGCGGGCGCGCGAAGGCTCAGATGGCCGCCGCCGGAAGCTCTCCCTGTCGGAAGCCGGCACAACCCTGACGACCCCCATCGCCATCGAACTGCGCGAGCGCCTGCGGGTGGCCTTCCGCGCCTGCGGACCCGAAGCGGTCGCCGGAGCGCGCTTCATGCTCGAAGCGCTGGTCAAGTGAGCGCGATGCCATGAGCCTGCGAGATCCCGCCCATATCCTGATCGTCGATGATGACGACCGCATCCGCGACCTTACCAAGCGCTTCCTCACGCTGAAGGGATACCGCGTCACCAGCGCGCCCGATGCAGCCGGCGCGCGCCGCCTGATGGAGAACATGACCTTTGACCTGGCGGTCCTCGACATCATGATGCCCGGTGAGACAGGTCTGGAACTGCTTGATCGCATCCGGTCGGGCCCGGCCCGGACCACACCGGTCATGCTTCTGACGGCGCGCGGGGAAGCCCGCGACCGGATCGAGGGCCTGCGTCTGGGCGCAGATGACTACCTCGCCAAACCCTTCGAGCCCGAGGAACTCGCCCTGCGCTGTGAGGCGATCCTGCGCCGGTCTCAGAAGCCTGCCCCGCCCCCCGAAGAGATCGAGATGTCGGGCCTTGTGTTCAACATTGCGCGCGGGGAACTGAAAGCGGGCGACGAGCGCATCCGTCTGACAGACGCCGAAGTGCAGCTTCTGACGATCCTAGCGGGAATGCCGGGCGAAGCGATCAGCCGCGAAGACCTCGCGGAGATGACGTCGGCCGGTATGGAACGCTCGGTGGATGTCCAGGTCACCCGGCTGCGCCGCAAGATCGAGCCCAACCCCAAAGAGCCGATCCATATCCAGACCGTGCGGGGCGTCGGCTACCGCCTGATGCCGGACTGAGACGCCCATGCCCCGGCTGAGAGATGTCACCCCTCGCGGTCTGTATGCCCGCAGCCTGCTCCTCATTCTGGCGCCGGTCCTGCTGATCCTGGGGCTGATGACCTGGTATTATTATTCCAGCCACATCACCGAAATAAACCGGAAGCTCGGTCAGGGCATCGCGCGCGATGCGGCCCTGATCCGCGACGCCTGCCTCAATCCCGATTATAGCCCGGCCGATCTTGCGCGGATCCAATATCTTCTGGAGACGGAGTTCCGCTGCACCCTGCCGGACGATGCACTTCCGAAAAGCGCGCTTCAGCAGAGCTTTTCCTACAATGATACGCTCAACAGCGAACTCGCCGCCCGTCTGGGCGATCAGGTTTTCTCAGGACAGGTGCCTTCCAGCGCCAAGCTGCATATCCGTTTTCCGGTTGGCGCATCGACGGCCGAAATCATCATCGACCGCAAACGCGCCCTCGTCATCAATGCTCACTTCTTTATTGTCTGGGTCATCTTCTTCTCGCTCCTGATGGTGGGCGTGGCTATCGGCTTTCTCAACCAGCAGGTCCGCTCGATTATCCGCCTTTCAAAGGCCGCGCGTGCGTTTGGTCGGGGGCGCGATCTTGAAGGTTTCCGTCCATCCGGCGCCACCGAAGTGCGCGACGCGGCGCGCGCCATCATCG
>JBKBRT010000239.1:0-4023 GCA_046291585.1 Hyphomonas sp. | reverse complement strand
AAGCCGACCAGCGCGGGCTCAAGCGGGCGCACCTTGCGCAGGGCGCAGCAGGCATCGGCATCGGTTTTCCAGAGCATGTTCTTGGGATCGAGCACTTTGCGCTCGGTTTCCGACGGCGTGATTTCGCGCACGCCGGTGAGGCCGAGGCGCTCGATGACCTCGTCCTTATAGTCCAGCGTCTGGGGGAAATGCATGCCGGTGTCGATGAAGACGATCGGCAGGGAGGGGTCGACCTCGGCAATGAGGGCAAGCATGACGACACTTTCAGCGCCGAAGCTCGACACATAGGTCAGGCCGCCGGGCCATTCCCGGGAAATGGCGGCGCGCAGGATTTCCTGCGCGGACGCATTCCGGAGCTCGCCATTGAGGCGCGCGAGCCGGTTGTCTGGCTCCTCGAATGTGTCGGTTTCAAAGGCCATGGGCCGGGTACTTCCTGAGATCAGCTACGTCTGCGGAAGGCCGGGACCGAAGGGTCGGCAGCGGGCTGATACACCACGCTGTACTCGTTCAAGGCTTCCAGTACTTCAGATAGGCCAGCGCGGGCCGTCTCGTAAGCATCGAACCCTGAACGGTGCATGTAGAATATCTGATCCCTCAGCACATGGCCGACCGCCCGCAATTCGCCGGAATAGCCGTAGCGGCGGCGGATCAGCTGGGCGTGGCTGTAGCCACGGCCATCTGTGTAGCGGGGGAAATCGACCTCGATGAGCGCGAGTTCGGCGAGATAGGGCTCCAGATCCTCGGCCTTGTCGGCGGGCGACAGGCGTACGCCATCGGGCAGCGGGCCGTTTTCCTGGCCCTGTTTGAGGCTGAGAAAGCGCGCCAGCGTGACCGAAAACATGCCGGATTCGGGCAAGTCGGCGCCATCGGGCACGAAGGTCCAGTCATTGGCGACCTCGGCGCCGTTCTTAATCAGCGGCATAGAGGGCCTCCTGGAAGGGCTGGTGGCCGAGGCGCTCCAGCGTGTCGATGAACTTCTCGTCCTTTGAGGTGCGCTGGGCGCGGTAGTATTCCACGACACGGTGGATGGCGCCGGGCACCTCATCGGCCTTGAGGCCGGGGCCGACGATGGTGCCGAGAGCGGCTTTCTCGTCAGCGCGGCCGCCGAGCAGGATCTGGTAGAATTCCTCGCCCTTCTTGTCGACGCCGAGAATGCCGATATGGCCGACATGGTGGTGGCCGCAGGCATTGATGCAGCCCGAGACGTTGATGTGCAGGCGGCCGATGTCTTCCTCATAGGCGGGGTCTGCGAAGAGCTTCTGCACTTCCAGCGAGACCGGGATCGAGCGGGCATTGGCGAGGTTGCAATAATCAAGGCCCGGGCAGACGATCATGTCAGTGATACGGCTCTCATTGGCGGCCGAGAGACCAGCGGCGTGAAGGGCCGCGTAGATTTCCGGCAGGTCGTCGAGGGCGACATGCGGGAGGATCAGGTTTTGCGCATGACTGACGCGGATATCTCCGTGGCCGAACTTTTCGGCAAGGTCTGCGACGCGTTCCATCTGGGTGTCGGTCGCGTCGCCGGGCGCGATGCCGATCGGCTTCAGGCTGACCGTGACGGAGGCGTAGCCGGGGACCTTGTGGGGATGGAGATTGATCCGTGCCCAGCGGGCGAAGGCGGGGTCGCTCAGCTTCGCGGCTTCGAGCGTTTGAGAGACAGCTGGCTTCTCCGCGAGCACCGGCGGAGCGAAATAGGCGTGAATGCGCGCGATTTCGTCGGGCGAAATATCGATCTTCTCATGCGCGCGCTGGGCGGCGTATTCTTCCTCGACCTGGCGGATGTATTCGGCTTCGCCGAGCTCTGTGACGAGGATCTTGATGCGGGCTTTGTATTTGTTGTCGCGCCGGCCATAGCGGTTGTAGACGCGCATGATGGCTTCGAGATAATCGAGGATCTGGCTTTCGGGCACGAAGGGATTGACCAGCGTGGCGATGACGGGCGTGCGCCCCTGCCCGCCGCCGACCCAGACTTCAAAGCCGGTGACGCCGTCTTTCTGAAGGATATGCAGGCCGACATCATGTACGCGGATGGCCGCGCGGTCATGCTCGGCGGCAGTGACGGCGATCTTGAACTTGCGCGGCAGGGCGGCAAATTCGGGATGGAAGGTGGACCATTGGCGGATGATCTCGCACCAGGCGCGGGGATCAAGCAGCTCATCCTGCGCGGCGCCGGCGAAATGATCCGTGGTCGTATTGCGGATACAGTTGCCCGAGGTCTGGATGGCGTGCATCTCGACTTCGGCGAGCTTTTCCAGAACGTCCGGGATATCCTTCAGGGCGACCCAGTTGAACTGGATGTTCTGGCGGGTGGTGAAGTGGCCAAAGCCGCGGTCATAATCACGCGCGACT
This sequence comes from Hyphomonas sp., assembly GCA_046291585.1. GTDB lineage: Bacteria > Pseudomonadota > Alphaproteobacteria > Caulobacterales > Hyphomonadaceae > Hyphomonas. Next base: position 1,674 of record JBKBRT010000239.1, on the reverse strand, counting down.
TCAGCCAGGCGGCGCAGCTGGACGGGGCTGAGCTGGCCATAGGGGATGGCGATGCGCAGCATGTAGGCATGAAGCTGGAGATAAACGCCGTTCTGCAGGCGCAGCGGCTTGAACTCGTCTTCCAGAATTTCGCCCGACAGGCGGCGGGCCACCTGTCCCCGGAACTGGGCGACACGCTCGGCAACAATGCGGGCGTCGAATTGGTCATAACGATACATTTTAAAGACTCCGTATCCGCGCGGGGCGCGTCACATGAGTGGGGCTCAGGGCTGTCATGCAATCTCCTGCGCATGGGGAATGCCCAGCGCATCTTCTGTTCTCTGCACCCAGTTTGCGACACACGGATAAAGGCGCAAATCGAAGCCGCCCTCATGCGCTACGCGCGTGTACGCGACAAGGGCAATATCAGCGACGCAGAGCGCGCCGCCGGCAAACCAGTCGCGGCCGGTGAGGCGCTGCTCCATGACGCCCAGGGCATTGTTGCCGCGCACCAGCAAAGCAGGATCGATCTCGGTGTCGGATTTCTTCAGGTAGTGTTTCTGGTAACGGCGCACGGCGATGGCGGTTTCATGGGAATACTGTTCCCAGAACAGCCAGCTGAGCGCCTCTGCGCGGGCAAACGCGTCACCGGGCACCAGATGGGTGCCGTCCGCCAGGTACAGCATGATGGCGTTGGACTGGGGCAGCGTGCGGCCATCAGGCCAGCGCGCCACGGGCACCTGGCCGGCAGGATTGAGGGCGAGGAAATCCGGCGTGCGGGTTTCGCCCTTCACCACGTCGATATCGACCCAGGTGTAGGGAATGCCGAGCAGGTCAGCGGTCCATCTGGGTTTGAGGCAATTGCCGGAGACCGGGTCCCCGTAGAGCGTAAACCCCGCAAGGTCAGAGCCAGACATCAGGCCGTTTCCTGCGCGCTCATTGCCGCGTCAAACCCGCCTTCGGAATAGTGCGCGCGCAGGGATTCGCGCAGCGTCTCGCGGCCGGTGATCTGGCCATCTGCGGTAACTTCCATGAAATACGGATCGGTCACGCGGCCTTCCTGGCGGGCAGCCGCTGCGAGGCGTTCTTCGGCGTCCTGGCCGGTGAAGACGCCAAGCTCGGCAATATCTTCCGTCCACGATCCATCGGCTTTCATCCAGACGGTGCGGCCGGTGGCGGTTTCCCAGGCGGTGACGGATTTGGGGGTTTCGGGTTTCAGCTTGGGCCGGACGGAGGTCATGCGGCGGACTCCTTCAAATTCTGCGGGCGGGCGTCAGCGCCGAACCAGGCATAGCCAGACGCTTCGGTGACGATCGAGGCAATCCGCCCCTGCTCGGCAGGAAGGCCGGCGACCTCCCCTATGATGAGCAGCGCGGGACCGCGGATGCCTTCTTCTTCGACCAGGAAAGGCAGCTCGGCCAGCGTGCCGAAGACGCGCAGCTCATCGGCCCGTGTGCCGTTTTCGATGATGGCGACCGGCGTTTCGGGGGCGCGGCCTGCGGCGACAAGTTTTTCGGCAATCGCCGGGGCCGTGTCGACGCCCATGAAGACAACCACCGTCTGGGCCGGGCGCGCGAGGGCGGGCCAGTCAAGATCGGGCACGCCGCCATCCTTGGCATGGCCGGTGACGAAGGTCAGTGTCTGGGCATGGTCACGGTGGGTCAGCGGGACGCCGGCAGAAGCCGCGCAACCGAG
>JBKBRT010000238.1:0-4033 GCA_046291585.1 Hyphomonas sp. | reverse complement strand
CCTGAAAAGAAACGCAAGATCATCGGTGGACTGTTCATCGACGTGTTTGATGCGGAAGCTGCAAAAATCGGGGGCGCAGATTTTCTTGCTCAGGGCACTCTGTATCCGGATGTGATTGAGAGCGTGTCGGCGATCGGTGGCCCCTCGGTAACGATCAAGAGCCATCACAACGTCGGCGGTCTTCCCGCCCGCATGAAGATGCAACTCGTTGAGCCGCTGCGCGAACTCTTCAAGGACGAAGTCCGCGCCCTTGGTCGTGAACTGGGCCTGCCCGAAGCTTTTGTCGGACGCCATCCATTCCCTGGGCCCGGATTGGCAATCCGTATTCCGGGAGCCATCACCCGCGAAAAAGCAGATACTCTCCGGAAAGCCGACGCGATTTATATAGACGAAATCCGCAAGGCCGGTCTTTACGATGAAATCTGGCAAGCCTTCAGTGTACTGCTGCCGGTCAATACTGTCGGCGTGATGGGCGATGAGCGCACCTATGAGGCCGTGCTCGCGCTCCGCGCGGTAACTTCAACAGATGGTATGACGGCGGATTATTACCCCTTTGAGCATACATTTCTCGGCCGCGTCTCCACGCGCATCATCAACGAAGTCAAAGGCGTCAACCGCGTGGTTTATGACGTAACCTCCAAACCCCCAGGCACGATCGAGTGGGAATAGGGGCCATTACGCAGTTCGGACGTCTGTTTTGGCTACGCTTGGCACAAGAATTGCGCTGACTTTTTGAGTGGTCGGTGCGTTTCCTGCGTATTCGGTGACATGCGACGGGCTGGTCAGACGGGGTGTCCACTATATATGTGTCAGGCGCCAGGAAGGCGCGACGACATACTTGATTTGGCGGAAGCGGCGATTTGAACACACCAGCGAAATTCAAAGGAGTCGGCGGTCGCGTCCTGCAGGGTCATTTCTTTGGAAATCCCGATGATCCCGCGATTGTCCTCCTGGAGTCTCACCCGGGTGGCGCTGGGTTCTGGGATGATCTCGCAATCGCTCTCAAAAAAGCAGGCCGCCAAATTATCCGGCTAGCGCCATTTGATGCTCCATCGACCTTTATATCTCGCGAGGCAAACACCCGAGAAAGCCTACGGGCGGTCCTCAGCCAACTTCCCATGCGCCCCGTCATTCTGGCGGCCGCAGAAGACGCTGTCGCCGCGGCCAGCGCGCTCGCCGAAGAAGCGTCTCTGTTGGCTACGGGCTTGGTCCTGGTAGACCCTTCGGCGTCGCATGCTGACGCGATGCCCTCAATTTCCGAAAGCATCCCGGTACTGATAGTCGCTGGCGTTCTGAATAAGCCGGGAACCCAAACCGAAGTCTTTGCCAGGCAGATCGCACACGCTGAGTGTGTGGAAATCACAGACCAGGAGGCACCCTCCGAAACGGACTGCCTTGATGCTTTCAGCGCCGTTCTGATAGACTTTCTGGAACGCCGGCTCCCGCGCGCAACCCCTGAATACCGCCTGGGCTCCGACGCGCGCACCTTGAGAGACGCACTTGGCTGTTTTGCCACCGGCGTAACGATCTTGACGGCAAATGATCGCGCCGGCCAACCCGTTGGTCTTACGGCAAACTCCTTTACGTCTGTCTCGCTTGATCCGCCTCTGCTTTTGGCCTGCATCGCCAAAACGGCGACCAGCTCGGAAGTTTTCTGCTCTGCACAAACTTTCGCAGTAAACGTCCTCCATATCGGACAACAGCCCACATCAATTCGCTTCTCTCGACGGGATGAAGACCGCTTTGGCGCCACGCCTTGGGAGACGGGCTTGAATGGGGCGCCGGTGCTCACTGGGTCGCTTGCGACGTTTGAGTGTGCTCGACATGCCGTGCACGAGGGGGGAGATCACATCATCCTGATCGGCCAGGTCGAGCGAGCCCGCTTTGAGCCCCGCCGCGATCCGCTGCTGTACTTCCGCGGCAAGTATCGGCGCCTGCATTTCTCCTGAGCGCACGATCGTAATCGTTAACAGAAACTGATTGTAAGCCCTTGGCGGCATGTAGCGGCCAAGGGGAGGGGGGGGCTATAACCGATCATCGCTGACCGCTCGCGCGCTGAACAACCTCGACATGACACACCGGCGGCGGCTCTAAAGTCCTGAAGCCACCGCTCCGTTTATGATCCTAGTCGCATAATCTATATTATGGGCAATTATGTTATTGGGCTGGGGTTGGCCGCAGCATACTGTATTCATTTAGGATTCTGCCGCCGCGGCAATAAGCGGGGGCTGTTGGACGCGGCCGGCGCTCCCTAGGCAGACACCTGAATTTCCATGCCGTCATAACCAGGCTCCACATTCGCCGGCAGCGTCTTGCAGAGCGTCTGATAGTCCATGTCTACATGAAGGTTCGTCAGCACGGCCTTCTTGGGCTTCAATCTGGATATCCATTCAAGCGCCAGATCCAGATGAGCGTGGGATGGATGCGGCGCATAGCGAAGAGCATCGATGATGAGAACATCAAGATCGCCGAGCCGGCGCATCGCTGCCTCTGGCAACTCATTAACATCATTGCAGTAAGCGACATTCCCGATCCGGTATCCTGTGCACGGGATGGCTCCATGCACCATGGTCACAGGCAAGAATTCCACAGGCCCGCCCGGCCCCTGAACTGCAAACGCCCGCCCCTCAAGAACCGTATGGTGCGGTGAGAGAATGGCTGGATAGCCCTTCCCGCCGGTAAAACAGTATTCAAACCGCGCCATCAGACTGCCGCGTGCATACGGATCAAAATAGACCGGAATTGAGCTGCGCTGGCGAATAGCCAGAGCACGCACATCATCAATGCCATGGGACTGGTCTGCGTGATCATGCGTGTAGATGACCGCGTCCAGATGCTTCACTTGCGCGCCGAGAAGCTGCTCCCTGAGATCAGGAGACGTGTCGATCAGGATGTTGGTCAGCTGATCGTCGAGCGCCCGCTTTTGAATCAGAGCGCAACACCTCCGGCGCCGGTTCCTGGGTTCCTCGGGATCACACGTCCCCCAATCCCCACCAACACGTGGCACGCCGCCTGAAGATCCGGTTCCCAGGAGGATGATCCGTGTATCCGTCACCGTGCAGAGACCTTCGAAAAGAGCGTCAGAGCGTTGTCCTCGGTTATGCGTTTTACGTCATCAATCGTCATGCCCTTAAGGGCGGCCAGCGCTTCTGCAACATGCGTCAGAAATGAAGGCTCGTTCCGCCTGCCCCGCATCGGCATTGGCGCCAGATATGGACAATCCGTTTCAAGAATAATTCTTTCCATTGGCACACCTGCCATAACGGATCGGACATCCTTTGCGCTCTTGAAAGACAGTATTCCGGATACTGAAAAATAAGCGCCAAGATCCAACGCCCGTTTCGCCAGTTTTTCGCCGCCCGTGTAGCAATGCAGCAATGGACGGAAAGATCCTTTAGCTATCTCCGCTTCAAGAATATCCGCCATCAGATCATCGGCCTCGCGGGTGTGCAGGATCAGCGGTAGACCTGTTTGGCGCGCTGCTGATATATGCTCCAAAAGGCAGGAAACCTGCTCTTTTTCCGGGCTGTATCCATAGTGGAAATCAAGCCCCGTTTCGCCGATGGCAACAACCTTAGGGTCTCCAGCGGCTTCGATCAGCATTTCCGATGTCAGGTGCGTGAAATCCTTCGCATGATGGGGATGCGTGCCCACAGAGCACCATATGTCCGCCTCAGCCCTGGCAATTGCGTGCACAGCAGGAAAATTGTCGAACCGGTCGCAGATCGTCAGAAACCGGCGGATGCCAGCTGCGCGCGCCCGCGTCAGAACTTCCTGAAGGTCGTCAGCAAACGCTTCGCCATGAAGGTTCACGTGTGTATCAAACATCTGTTGTCATTCACTTGTTGGCGGCAGCTTCGTGCATTGCCGCGATTATTTTAGATGCCACCTGGGCGGCGTCCATATTGAGGGTTTCCGCGTCTCCCGACAGTCGCGCAAGACTGAGCCATGCTTTGGCGGCCTTAGGTTCCTTTTCAGCTTGCCCGGCAACCCAGGCCAGGACCTCGTCACGGAAAGCCAGTTCCGCTTCGGG
>JBKBRT010000237.1:0-4042 GCA_046291585.1 Hyphomonas sp. | reverse complement strand
GCCCGTCACGACCCCGAAGGCGACATGCTCTACGGCATGGATGTGATCGTCGATTCCGAATTCCGCCGTCTGCGCATTGGCCAGCGCTTCTACAAAGTGCGCCAGGATCTCTGCCAGTGGCTGGAACTCAAAGGCATCGTGTTCGGTGGCAGGATGCCCGGATACCATCGCCATCAGAAGGAATTTCCAAACCCGGCGGACTATATCGAAGCGGTCAAAGCTTCCAAGATGCGCGACCCGGTGCTCAGTTTTCAGCTGCGTCAGGGTTTTGAAGTTGTCGGCGTGCTGAAGAACTACATGCCGGAGGATACCGACTCCTGCGGCCACGCAACCCAGATGTTCTGGCGTAATCCGCTTGAACAGGAAACGATCAAGGCCAAGCCAAGCCTGGGCGACACGTCCCTTCCCGAGCGCGTGCGTGTCGCCACTGTGCAGTTTCAGATGCGCCGCATCAGCGCCATCGACGATTTCGAGCAGCAGGTCGAATACTTCGTCGACATCGCTTCAGACTACCGCGCCGATTTCGTCGCCTTTCCGGAGCTGTTCACGCTCCAGCTCCTGTCGCTGGAAGGCAAACCGCTCGGGCCGGCAGAAGCGATTGCGCGTATTTCCGAATATACGCCGCGCTTCATCGCCTTCATGGAGCGCCTTGCCGTCTCCTATAACATCAACATCATCGGCGGCTCGCATCCCTCGCGGATGCCCGATGGCGACATTCACAATGTCGCGTACGTCTTTCTGCGCGACGGGTCGGTCCACACGCAGGAGAAGCTTCACCCGACCCCGTCTGAGCGCAGCTGGTGGAACATCAAGGGCGGCGATGGCAACTCCGTGATCCATACCGATTGCGGCCCGATCGGGGTGATGATCTGCTACGATTCCGAGTTCCCCGAGATCGCCCGCCACCTGGTTGATCAGGGCGCGCTGATCCTGTTCGTGCCCTTCTGCACAGATGAGCGGCGCGGCTATCTTCGTGTCCGCTATTGCAGCCAGGCGCGCGCGGTCGAGAACCAGTGTTATGTGGTGATGTCGGGCGTCGTGGGTAATCTACCCAATGTCGAGAATATGGACATCCACTATGCAGAGAGCTGCATTCTGACGCCGTCAGACTTCCCCTTCTCGCGTGACGGGATCGCGGCCGACGCGGCGCCCAACACCGAAACGGTGGCGATTGCAGATCTTTCGCTGTCAGATCTGCTGACGGCCCGCCAGTCGGGCGCGGTGCAGAACCTCAAGGACCGACGGTTTGATCTTTACCGGGTTGCCTGGAAATAGGCGCAGATACGGATCAGCTGAGCTTTGCCGCCAGCTGGTCCATGAAGCCTGCCAGTTCGAGATCCTTCTGCGTGACGCCATCGGCGTCATGCGTAGTGAGGATCACGTCGACCTTGTTGTAGACGTTGAACCATTCGGGATGGTGGTCCATCTGCTCGGCCTTCAGGGCTGTGGCCGACATGAAGGCGAACGCCGTCTTGAAATCGGCAAAGCGATAGCCTTTGGAAATGGCGTCGCGCTCGCCTTCGGCGATCTTCCAGCCCTTGAGCGCTTTGATAGCGGCGTCTGCACCGATCTTTGACATGTCTATTCTTCTCCATCCTGGCCGAGTACGAAATATACCCAGCGGCCATCGGCCGATATGGCTGTGCGCATGCCCGGATAGCCTTCGCCGGCGCGGATACGCTCGATGCCATCTTCGCCAATCAGCTCGCGCAGGCGGCGGCGTTCTACAAAGGTCAGCTTTTCCGGGATCAGGTCTTTGACATCCTTGGCGGCAATGTCGGGCCAGACAAACCAGGTCTCGCCATCGATCTCGCGTTGGCCGGGTGGGCCTTCAAAGAGATCGCGGATCTTGCGGTTGGGATCGACGCCGGTGCGGCGCAGGAGATCCCAGAACTCGAAATGACTTTGGCCGCCGATATTGGAGATGAAGCCGTCCTGCTGATCGGCCAGCCGCGCCAGGCTGCGCAGGGCGCCGCGTTCTGCCTCGCGCAGGATGGCGGCCTTCATCGCTTCGGCCTCTTCAGTCAGCGCCACCGGCTCAGGTGCCTGCGGCGGACGGGTGAGGGATTCAGGCGGCGCCGGCGGCCGGACAACCGGCGCATTGGCCGGCTCAGCCTGCGAACAGGCCGCGAGCATCCCCAACAGAAGGGCGAGCGCGAAGCTAACGCACCGCATAGCCGGTGATGGCTTCCAGATCGGCCAGCAACTGTTCTTCGCTGGTCACCTTGATGGTTGCCATGCCCATTTCGCGGGCCGGCTTCAGATTGATCCCGAGATCATCGAGATAGACGCAGTTCTTCGGGTCCACATTGAGGGCTTCGCACATCAGCGCGTAGATGCGCGGATCGGGCTTGCGGATGCCGAGTTTCGAGCTTTCGATCAGGTGATCAAACTGGGAGAAAACTTCGGCGAGCTGGGCGGCCTTGTCCTCGTCCTGGGTCATCGAGGCGCCCTTGCCGATGGGGGCGTTGTTGGTGATGCAGCCGACCTTGCCGTGGCCCTTGCAGACCTTCAGCGCGTTGACGACGCGCGGGCGCAGATGGCCCGAGAGCAGGGCGAGGATGTCCTTGCCGGGGACATCATGGCCCATCGCCTTGGCTTCAGCCCGGAAAAGCCCGTCAAATTCCTCGGCGCCGACCAGGCTGCGTTCGAGCTTGGCCCAGGCGTTTTCCAGCGGATTGACGGCGTTGACCGAGCGGATGAAGTCGGTGGGCAAGCCCTTTTCGGCCTCATACCGGTTGAATGCCTCGAACGGCGAGGAGGTGAAAACCCCGCCAAAGTCCCAGATTACTGCCTGAAAGGTACGTGTCATGACCGGCTTGCTAGCCCGCCCGGCACGGTATTTCAAACCTTGATTTTCTCCCCGCCCCTTGCAGGCGCGCTTCTGGCCGGTAGTGTCCCGCCCGAACCAAGAAGCAAATGGAGGAAGTCATGGGTGTTCTCGACGGCAAGGTCGTTCTGGTTACGGGCGGCGGCAACGGCATTGGCCGCGAAACGGCGCTTCTGGCCGCGCGCGAAGGCGCCAAGGTTCTGGTCAATGATCTCGGCGGCGGCCTGAAAGGCGGCGATGAAGGCGATGCGGGCCCGGCAGAAGCAGTCGCAGCGGAAATCCGCGCCGCTGGCGGGGAAGCGGCCTCCAACTCCGAGAGCGTGACCGATTACGCTGCCGTCGCCAATATGGTGACCCAGGCGCTCGACACGTTCGGCCGCCTCGATTCGATCATCAACCCGGCCGGTATCCTGCGCGACGGCATGTTCCACAAGATGAGCGAAGCGGACTGGAAAGCCGTGATCGATGTTCACCTGCACGGCTCCTACAATGTCGGCCGCGCGGCGGTGGAATATTTCCGCGAGAACGAGCGGGGATCTTATGTCTTTTTCACCTCCACCTCCGGCCTGATCGGCAATATCGGCCAGGCCAACTATGCCGCTGCCAAGCTCGGCATTGTCGGCCTCTCGCGCATCCTGGCGATGGAAGGGGCGGCGAAGAATATCCGCTCCAATGTGATTGCGCCGTTTGCCTGGACGCGGATGATCGCCTCGATCCCGGTGAAGGATGAAGCCAGCGCGCAACGTGTCGAGCGGATGAAGAACGGCATGCGCGCCGATCAGGTGGCCCAGCTCGCCGTGGCGCTCTGCTCGGATCAGTCCTCGAACGTCTCGGGGCAGATCTTCGGCGTGCGCGGCAATGAAGTGATCCTGTTCGATCAGCCCCGCCCGGTGAAATCCCTCGCCCGGATGGAGGGGTGGAACCCCGAGAGCCTGATCTCCCAGGCCTTCCCGGCGATGAGCCCGGACTTCACCGATCTGGGGGCGACCTCCAGCGTGTTCCCTTACGAGCCGATCTGAGGGCAGCATTTGCGGCCGGAGCGGCGTGAACCGTCCGGCGTGAAGTTTACGCCCCGGTGATCCGGGGACGGAAAATGTTTCAAGACGTGTCGGGGCGGGCCATTCCCTTTTGAGAGGGGGCCTGCCCCGATTGCGTTTGGGGCATGGCTTGAGTTGGCGCGGGCATCGGCGCGGCTGGGGGGTCTTCTTCCGC
>JBKBRT010000236.1:0-4089 GCA_046291585.1 Hyphomonas sp. | reverse complement strand
GTTGCAGGTGCGCCAGCGCGTGCGGCAGAACAATATCGATCTCCCCCTGGTGATTTCTGACCATGCTGATTGGGAAGAGCTGACGCGGACCATCCGCGAGGTGGGTCCATCCGAAGTTTGGTTGACACATGGCAGCGAAGCCGGACTGCTACGCTGGTGTGAACTCAACCAGATACGCGCGCGGGCACTGCATATGGTGGGCCGGACCGATGAGGGCGAAGCATGATTGCCGATTTCGCCCGCTTGCTTGACCGGCTGATCATCACCCGCTCGCGCAATGAAAAGCTGAGCTTGATTGCACGATATTTGCGGGAAGCGTCTCCAGAAGACAGGGGCTGGGCGCTGGCAGCGCTCGGCGGGTCGCTCGACCTGCCGCAGCTGACGTCCAGCGTTATCCGCAAGATGGCGGCGGAGCGGGTGGACGAGGAACTTTTGCGTCTAAGCCGGGAATTTGTGGGGGATACCGCAGAGACGGTGGCGCTGATCTGGCCGGCCATGGAGGGCACCGATCCGGGCCCGCCTTTGACGTTGCAAGGTGTCGTCGAGGCGCTGAAAGAAGCGCGCCGCGGCGACGCGCCGGGACTGCTCGCCCGGTGGCTGGATCGGTCAACGGCGGAGGAGCGTTTTGCGCTCCTGAAGCTCGCCCTGGGCAATTTCCGGATCGGTATCTCCGAACGCCTCGCCAAGACAGCCTTCGCCGAAGCGTTCGGAGTTGACCTCGCCGACGTCGAGGAATATTGGCACGCGAGCCCTGCGCCGCATAATGATCTCTTTGCCTGGGCCACGGGCGCAGCACCGGCCCCGGACGTTACTGCGGTGGTGCGCTTCCGTCCGTTTATGTTGTCTGTGCCGGTGGAAGATATGCCGCCGGATCTGAAAGACTTTGCCGCCGAATGGAAATGGGATGGCATCCGTGTGCAATTAGCGAGGGCAGCGGGGGAGACCCGCCTCTACAGCCGGGGCGGGGAAGACATAACTGGCGCTTTCCCGGAATTTGCTAACGCCCTTCCGAAGGGCAGCGCGGTGGATGGGGAATTGCTCGTCGCGGATGAGGCAGCGCCCTATCGCACAGCGTCTTTCTCTGAGCTCCAGAAACGTCTCGGCCGCAAGGCGCCCCCGCGCAGCCTGTTGGAGGCGTCACCCGCTTTCATTCGCCTGTATGATCTGCTGGAATATGCGGGCGACGATCTGCGCCCGATGAGCTGGCAAGCGCGGCGGGAAGTTCTTGAACGTTTCGCTGCAACGCTGCCCTCTGAGCGGTTTGATATCTCACCGCTGATCGAGGTCGACGACGCGGTCACACTCGAGTCGCTCCGCCGCGATCCACCCGCCCCCGCCATTGAAGGCGTAATGCTCAAGCGGCGGAGCAGTTCTTATATGGCGGGCCGGATTTCCGGGCTTTGGTACAAATGGAAGCGCGATCCGCATACGGCTGATTGCGTGATGATGTACGCCCAGCGCGGATCGGGCAAACGCTCATCTTTTTATTCAGATTATACATTTGGCTGTTGGAGCGAAGATGGCCAGCTGGTGCCTGTCGGTAAAGCCTATTCGGGCTTTACCGACGAGGAGCTGTTGCGCCTCGATAAATTTGTGCGTGGCAACATCACAGCGCGGTTCGGGCCAGTGCTGGAAGTGCGCAAAGAGTTGGTTCTGGAGGTCTCGTTTGACTCCATTGGTGAGAGCAAACGCCATAAGTCCGGTGTCGCGATGCGCTTCCCGCGTATCAGCCGTATCCGTTGGGACAAGCCGGCAGCGGAGGCCGACACCGTCGCAAATCTGCGGGCGCTGATCCTTCAGAATTCTGTCTCCACTGAATGACAGGCAGGCTTGGCAACACGCCTGTGGGGCGATAGCAATTCTTACACGAGACGTGCCAATACAGGCGCGCCCAGACATCCGGGGAGGATACTCATGCGCCGTTATCTCATGATGGGCGTTGCGGCCCTGCTGACACCCGCCATGGAGGCTATGGCCGAAACGGGCAAAGCTACGCCGGCCACAATCGAGGCGAACCGCGCCTTCTCGGAGGGCTTGCCCTGGGACGATACGTCAGAATCCGAACTCTCGGATCGAGGGTTTGTGGCCACGCGGAATGACCCTGTCATTCTTGGGTCCAGCGGCGAGAAAATGTTCGATCTCAACGCTTACGACTTTGCGGACGGTCCTGCTGCCGAGACGATGAACCCGAGCCTCTGGCGCCACCTCAGCCTGCTCAAAAAGCATGGCCTCTACGAAGTGACACCCGGCATCTGGCAAGTGCGTGGCTTTGATATTTCCGTGATGAGTATCATCGAGGGAGAGACAGGCTACATTATCGTTGATCCGCTCACCGTGACAGAGTCTGCGGCAGCCGCGATGGAGCTGGCAAAGCAGCATCTCGGCGACAAGCCGATCCATGCGATCATCTACACGCACAGTCATGCCGATCATTTCGGCGGTGTCAAAGGCATCGTCACCGTGGAGGATGTGGCCGAAGGCAGGGTCCAGATCATCGCGCCGGAAGGCTTCATGGAGCATGCCGTCAGCGAAAACCTGATCGCGGGCGGCGCAATGAGCCGGCGAGCCAACTTCCAGTTCGGCTCCCGTCTTGAGCCAGGCCCTGCGGGGCAAGGCGGAGCAGGTATCGGCACCGGCATTCCGCGCGGCACGATGAGCCTCATTCCCCCCACCCATTCCATCACCGAAACCGGGGAGACGATGGTGATTGATGGGATCGAGATCGAGTTTCAGCTCACGCCGGGCACAGAAGCGCCTGCAGAACTGAATTTCTATCTTCCACAGTTGCACGCGCTGTGTCTGGCTGAGAACGCCAATGCAACGATGCACAATGTGTTGCCGCCGCGCGGAGCCCTTGTCCGCGACGCGAAGGCATGGGCGGATTATCTCACCGAGTCGATTGCGCTGTATGCGGACAAGACGGATGTTATGTTTGTCTCGCACGGCTGGCCGCGCTGGGGGCAGGCTGAGGTGACGGAGTTTATGAGCCACCACCGGGACGCTTACAAATACCTGCACGATCAGACGATCCGCCTGATGAACAAAGGCTATACGGCGAGCGAGATCGCAGAAGTGATCGCATTGCCTGAAAGTCTTTCAAGCAAATGGTACAACCGGGGCTATTACGGCACGATGTCCCACAACGCCAAGGCGGTCTATCAACGCTATCTCGGCTGGTATGACGGAAACCCGGCAAACCTGAATGCATGGCCACCCGAGGAAGCGGGCAAACGTTATGTCGCAGCTATGGGCGGTCTGGTGAACGCTCTGGACGTGGCGCAAACTGCGTATGATGCCGGCGATTATCGCTGGGCGGCGCAAGTGGCCAGCCATATTGTGTTTGCGGACGATCAGGAAATGGCCGCGCGCGAATTGCTGGCAAAGTCATTCGAACAGATGGGCTATCAGGCGGAAGGCTCGCTCTGGCGCAATATGTATCTGACCGGCGCTGCAGAAGCGCGCGAGGCCCCTAGTGACCGTCAGATCACCACAGTATCACCCGACATGATCGGCGCCATCACCACGCCGCAGGTGTTCGACATGCTCGCCATTCGCGTTGACCCGGAAAAGGCGGAAGGCATCGACACGGTGGTTGCTTTTGTGTTCCCTGAGCGCAGCGAGAGTCGGCGCGTGTCTCTGCGAAACTCCGTGCTGGTGCATGAAGAGGGGAATGATAGACCGGTGGCCGCCACCGTCACCATTCCGCGCCCGGCTTTCCTCGCGATGCTGTTTGCCGGGCAGACGCCGGCCGCCCTCATGGAGGCTGGACTCATGAAGGTGGAGGGGGATGCGGGCGCCACTGCGGCGCTGATGTCGGCTTTTGAGCCGGCAGATACCGGCCCGCCTTTCGCGATCGTAACACCTTGACGAAAAAGGCCGGGGATGTCCCCGGCCGCTTTTATTCTGGCAATGGTATGGGAGGCTACTTCCTGGCGCAGCGACTGTTGAAGGCCGCGACGTCGTCATTATATTGTCTGACGCTTGCCTGAAGCGCCATCTCCTGGCGCGCTAACGTCTGTCTGGCTTCATCATACGACGCTTTCGCCTGGTCAGCGCTGATCGCGTGATCGGAGGAAACTAGGCGGTGAG
>JBKBRT010000026.1:0-20580 GCA_046291585.1 Hyphomonas sp. | reverse complement strand
GGACGGGGCGAGGGCCGGATGCGCCAGGCCTAGGAAGTGTCGGTGTTTGCCGCTCCCCCCTCCGTCCGCTTCGCGTCCACCTCCCCCGCTTTGCAGGGGAGAATATCAGCGTTTGGGGCTGAGGGGTTGGCAGTCAGAAGGGTTTGGGATTCCGCCTGGAAAACTCCAACGAGGTTTGGAGACACGTGGCTCTGCCATACGGGATCATCCCAGCCGGGCTTTACGGGCGCCGGTTTGCGATAGGCGCGCCAATGGTCACCGAGCTGGACGATGTGGACCTGGCCCCATTTCGTGACGGAGATCAGGAGGGTGCGGAGCTCCTTGTCCTGACGTTTGAAGATCCAGCGCAGCTGCAGCCAGAGGTATGGCCAGAAGACGGGCAATACATGGGCATAGAGGCGGGCGATCTGGGGCGTCATAGGAGGAAGTATAGATCCGTTCCCGGAGGGGGTGGATGAGATTTCTGGAAATCGCGGGGGCGCTGCAGGTTTGGGGGGAATAATGTTGGATAGGGCGAAAGACCCTCACCTCCCATTGCTGCGCAATGGGTCCCTCCTCTCCCGCAAGCGGGAGAGGAGTAAGAGGCGTTGTGCTCCCTTGACCCCCCTCCCTCTGGGAGTTGAGGGCTGCGCCGTTGGAGTTTTTGCGCAAAAACTCCAAAGAAGCTCCAACGAAACTCCAGCGGCGGGGACGCGCCAAGGCTTGGACAAATGCGGACATTTCCGGACAGAGGGGTGACAGATCCGGACAGATCAGGTCACCGCGCGGCGCACGCTGCCCAGCCTTCATCGTCGGCGGTCAGCCAGTCGGCCACCCGGTAAGGCTCATCGGTGGCGATGAGGACGACGCCGTCGTCAACGAGGCGCTGGTATTCGCTGCCATCGTCATCGGCCCAGTACTGGTCGTCGAGGCGTTCGCCCTTGCGGCCGAGGGTGCCGAAGGCGGGTTCGACGCCTTCGTCGAGGAGGCGGGCGAAGGCCGGCGGATCGGGTTCTCTTGTGCCGGTCCAGGCGATGACGTTGGTGCGGTCGACGCCGAGGGCTTCGAGAGTTTCGAGGTCACGGCTGCCGCGGGCCGAGGCGGTCATCATGGCGGTGGGCGCGGCGCGGGCGATCTCGGCGGCTTCCTCATTGGAATAGGCAATCATGATGACATTGTTTTCGGCGCCGGCGGCTTTTACGGCGGCCCAGATATTGGCGAAGGAGGTGGTCTTCTTCCGGTCGAGCTCGACGATGGCGCCGGCCTCTTTGGCCCAGAGCAGGACATCGGTGAGCTTGGGGGGATGGAAGGCGGTGACCTTGCCGTCGATGTCCTTGAGGCGCTTGGCCGCGATGGCCGACCAGTCGGTGTCGGAGTTATAGCCTTCGCCCTCAATCGTGCGCCCGAAGCGGTCGTCATGATGGAGGAAGAGCACGCCGTCGCGGCTTTCGGCGACATCAGCCTCGAACACGCGGATGCCGCGCTCGAAGGTATATTTCATCGTATCGAGCGAGTTTTCCGGATAGCCGGGCGCAAAGCCGCCGCGATGGGCCGCGACCACCACGCCGCCGGTTTCGCGCAGGCAATCGAACAGGTCGGGCAGGCTGGTGGTCAGCCCGGCGGCCGGCGGCGCGGCGGGCGCGTCCGCTGCCGGCGGGGTTGCCGGCGATCCTGTGTTTTCCGGGGCAGAGGCGGCACTTTCGGTGCAGGCCGCCAGGACCACGGCTGAGACGGCTGCCAGTAGAACTCGGGTCATCAGGCTTGTCCTTTCCTTGCGTCAGCGTATTTGCCCGAATAGACAGGGCTTTGATAAATCACAAGCGGTTACCCAGCGCGGCGAACCGTCAGAACCGTTCCGGAGGAGAAATACATGAAGGGCATTATGCAGGACTGGCCGCTGACGGTGGACAAGATCCTCGAACATGCGCGCCTGCAACACGGGCAGCGCGAGATCATCACGCGCCGCGTCGAAGGCAACATTACCCGCACGACCTATTCACAGCTTTATGACATGTCCAAGCAGGTTTCGACTGCGCTGAAGGATGAAGGCATTGTGCTGGGCGACCGGGTGGCGACGCTGGGCTGGAACTCAGAGCGGCATATGGCCAGCTGGTATGGCGCGATGGGCATCGGCGCGGTGCTGCACACGATCAACCCGCGCCTGCACCCCGAACAGATCGCCTGGATCGCCAACCATGCCGAAGACAAGGTCCTGATCTTCGACAAGACGTTCCTGCCGATCGTGGAAGCGATCAAGGACAAGCTGGAGACGGTGAAGACCTTCGTAATCTATGCCGGCGCCGACACGATGCCGGAGAATACGCTCGGCGCGGTTGCATTCGACATCTGGATCGACGGGCGCAGCAAGTCCGTGCGCTGGGGCGACTTTCCCGAAGATACCGCCTGCGGGCTTTGCTACACTTCCGGCACGACGGGCAACCCCAAGGGCGTGCTCTATTCCCACCGCTCCAACGTGCTGCACACGCTCGTCACCATGGGCAAGGACGCGATGGGCATGGGGGCCTCGGACTCGGTGATGCCGGTGGTGCCGATGTTCCATGCCAATGCCTGGGGGCTGGCGATGTCCTGCCCCGCGACGGGGGCCAATATGGTGATGCCCGGCGCGCAGATGGACGGGGCCTCGATCTATGAGCTGCTGGATTCGGAGAAGGTGTCTCTGACCGCCGCTGTGCCAACTGTGTGGCTGATGCTGCTGACGCATCTCCAGCAGAACGATCTGAAACTGCCTTATCTGAAGAAGGTGCTGATCGGGGGCTCTGCCATTCCGGAGAAGATCCTGCGCGCCTTTGAGGAAGATTATGAGGTGGAGGTGATCCATGCCTGGGGCATGACCGAGACCTCGCCGCTGGGCACGCTCGGCGCGCTGCCCCCGCATCTGGAGAAGGCGCCGGTCGACGCGCGGATGAAACAGAAGCTGAAACAGGGCCGCCCGCCCTTTGGCGTGGAGCTGAAGCTGGTAGATGATGACGGCGAGGACGTGGCCCGTGACGGGCAAAGCTCCGGGCGCCTTCTGGTGCGCGGCGCGGCCGTTGCGGCGGGCTATTTCAAGGGCGCGGGCGGACATGTTCTGGATGCGGACGGCTGGTTTGATACCGGCGACGTGGCGACCATCGACGAGATCGGCACGATGACGATCACCGACCGGGCAAAAGACGTGATCAAGTCCGGCGGGGAGTGGATTTCTTCCATCGATATCGAGAATATTGCTGTGGGACACCCGAAGGTGGCGAATGCCGCGGCGATCGGCATCTACCATCCAAAATGGGACGAGCGCCCGCTGCTCATCGTTCAGGCCGCGGCCGGGGAAAATCCGACCAAGGAGGAAATCCTGAAAAGCCTCGAGGGCAAGATCGCCAAATGGTGGACGCCCGATGACGTGCAGTTCGTCGACAACATTCCGCTGGGCGCGACGGGGAAGATCAACAAGCTGGCCCTGCGCGAGACGTTCAAGGACTATAAGCTGCCGACCGCTTAAGGTTTGGGGCCTGAGGCCCCTGATGCAACGCGATGTCCTGTTCCTGCTGACGCCCGGGTTTCATGATCCGGCTCTGCCGGGGCAGGACTTCTATTGCTGGCATTGCGTGCTGATGGAGTGAGTGCTCGCCTCCTTTCCGGATCTGAAGCCGGATATGGAGGTGCGCCGGATTGCGTTTGCGCGGCCTCGCGCAGAAGTGACCGCGCTGATCGGGGCGGCCAACCCGTCCCTCCCCGTGCTGGTGATGGCCGATGATGCACCCGGCGATCTGCCGGCGGCGTCGCATGAAGGGCGCCGGTTTGTGAATGAGCCGATGGCGATCCTGGATCTGTTGCACCGGCGGCACGGGTATCCGCGTGCGCATCCCTGATGGGAGGGGGCCTGATGGGAGGGGGCCTGATGCGAGCGGCCTGACGCGAGGGGGCCATTGCCGGATTGGCAGAACAGGCTAGGTTGCCGCCAGAAATGGGAGGCGCCTGATGGTTGACGATACGGGGACGGGTATGGCGGCGGCGAGCGCCTCTGCCGGATGGCGGGGCAAGCTGGCAGGCTTTGCGCTGGCGCTGTCGGTTTTTTCGGTGGCGTGGTTTGCGATTGCCGCCATCGGCTCGAAGCTCGGCATCTGGGGCTGGCAGTTCGGCCTTGGCGTGATGACGATCCAGTGGGGGCCGATGCTGCTGATGGCAGCCGGCGTTGTGGCGGTCATTGCGGTGATCGTGGCACTGATCAAGGCGCCGCGGAAGAAGGCGCTGATGCTGGCGCTGGGCGCGGTTCTGATCTCGGGCCTCGCGCTCGGGCGGGTCGCCGCGTTTGGCGCGACGGCCGAGCGCCTGCCGCCGCTGCATGATATCCAGACCGACTGGGCAAACCCGATCCAGCCAAGCGACGCGCTGCTGACCGAACGCGAAGCGACCGGCGCGCTGAACCCGATTGAAGACGCGCCCGTGATCCCCGAAGGCGCCAATGCGCGCTGGCCGGGCTTGGGCGGGCGGCTGGTGTCCGAGGTTCAGGAAGAGGCCGAGTTTGTGCCCGGCGAGCAGAAATCACCCAAGGCCGCGCCCTATCCGTATCTCGCGCCGCTGATTGCGCCGGGCAGCGTGGAAGAGGGCTACGCCGCCGCGCTGGCGGCGGTGGAGTCCAAGGGCTGGAGCATCGTGCTGACCGAGCCCGAGGAAGGCCGGATCGAAGCGACCCAGACGAGCTTCTGGTATGGCTTCAAGGATGACATTCTCATCCGTGTACGCCCGGATGAAGCCGGCGTGCGCATCGATGTGCGCTCGGTCAGCCGGGTGGGGCTCTCGGACCTCGGGGTCAACGCCAAGCGCGTGCGGGGCCTGCTGGACGAACTGGAAGTGCGCCTCAACAAGGCCGCGCCGGCCGGGGGCTGATTACTCTTCGGAGCTGAACGGGTCGCGCCAGGTCTGCATCGTGTCCTCGGTGATGAGGGAGCGGTTGGGCTCGGCGCCCCAGCACATCTGCGAGCACATGCTTGAGCGATAGCTTCCGGCTTCATTGCTTGATACGGCAACCGCATTCAAGCCTTCGAAACTGAACGTCACACCGCAGGCCGCCGAATTGGAAGCGCTCCGCACCATGACATATTTCGGCATGTCGCCCTTGAGGCTGCGCGTTACCTTGAACAGGTAGACCAGCTCGGCGGGGTATTCGAAATCGCCTTCGGTCTCGGCCGGGAAGTTGCCAGACATCGGCTTGCGCACCGAGAGCAGCTCGCCGACGAAAGCGCCGTTTATGTACTCGCTCTCCAGCAGCGGGGGCTGGGCATCACACGGCATGCAGCTGCACGCCAGGGCGGTGGGGGCGGCGATGGCGGCAAAGGCTAGGGCGGCGAGGGGCTTCAGCATGGAGGGTCTCCTTTGAGCGCAAGCTGCCAGAGATTGCCAGCAGACGCCAGAGTTCCCGCTGAACGCTTAGCAACATTCTGGTGGGGCCGGGTGAGTTAGTCCTTTGGGGGCGCTTTCAGGATTGGAAGGCTATCCATGAGGACTGACGAGTGGTTGTTGGGGTCAGCCCAGTGACAGGTCTGCAAACACAAATCTGATTCGTAGTTGCCGCTTTCTGTCAGTCTCACAGCCACGGCTTGTAGGTCGAAAAAGGCGTAAGGGACGCCGCAACTTCCTATACCGGACCAAGTGTGCACGGCGACATGGCTTCCCAGATTGCCTTTCAGGCTTTCGATGACACTAAAAACGAAAACCAGCCCATGCGCGTCCGATGCGGTGTCATCGTAGAGGCCCACCCTTCGGACAGATAAGAGCTCGCCGACAAAGGCTCCGTCGATTTCACCGGATTGCAGGGGCGGCGTTCCGCAAGGCGCGCACGAACAAGCGAATGCAGCCTGCGCCGATATTGCGACAACCGCAGCAAGAGCGGCTAGGGGCTTGAGCATAGCGGGCTCCTTTGAAACTTATCCTGAGCGTTGGTTCTTGTGGCGAACCTATCGTTTCAAGTTCAACTCTTCCATCGTGCGGATGGCCTTGGCGGCGGAGACGCGGACGAGGTGGCGGCCTTTTTCGTCGCGCCAGTCGGCCTCGACGAAGCCGGAGGTTTTGCCGCGGGAGATCAGGCGCCCCTCGATCCTGATGAGGCCGTTGGGCACCGGGCGGAAGATGCGGGTCTGCAACTCCGTTGTGGTGAACCATTCGCCCTCTTCCAGCGCGCTCGCCATCGTCATCGAGACGATGTGATCGGAGAGGCCGGCCACCCAGCCGCCGAACACCCGGTCCGGGCCGATGTCGCGGCTGCCATCATTGGGCCACTCATAATAGACATGGCCGTAGGAGACTTCCTTCAGCCAGTCCTGCGGACGGATGCCGAGATTGCGGATGCCGGGCGGCAGTTCCCATTCGCCCGAGCGCAGACGCTTGAAGAACGCCTCCTGCTGGGCGGACATCTGTGTACGCGCGGCGCTCATGCGAGCCTCGCGCCGTTGGGAACGGGCTGGTCGGGCGAGAAGAGGACGATCTCTCCCGCGCTATCTGCAAAACCGAGGGTGAGCACTTCAGACATGAATTTTCCAATCTGGCGCGGGGGGAAATTCACCACCGCCGCCACCTGACGGCCGATCAGCGCGTCAGGCTCATAATGGGCTGTAATCTGGGCAGAGCTTTTCTTTTCGCCGATGCCCGGGCCGAAATCGATGACCAGCCGGAGCGAGGGTTTCCGCGCGCCTTCGAGCGGGGCGGCCGCGCGGACCGTCCCGATACGGATGTCCACAGCGCGGAAATCCTCAAAGCTGATCTCAGGGGCCGGTGCGTTTTCCGGCGGATCGACAAGATGCATCAGGTGACCGTGGCGCCCCCATCGACGACGAGCATCTGGCCGGTCATGTAGGCGCCTGCCCTGGAGGCGAGGTAGACGGCCGCGCCGGCGATCTCGTCAGGCTCGCCAATGCGCTTCATCGGCGTGCCGGTAAGGGCGCGTTTGAGGGTTTCCGGATTGTCCCAGAGGGCCTTGGCGAAATCGGTCTTGATCAGGCCCGGCGCGATGCAGTTGACGCGGATATTGTCGGGCCCAAACTCGACAGCGAGGTTGCGGGCGAGTTGGAAGTCTGCCGCCTTGGAGATGTTGTAGGCGCCGATGACGGGCGTGCCGCGCAGGCCGCCGATGGACGAGACGATGATGACCGCGCCGTCCTTGCGGGCCTGCATCTGCGGGGCGACCATCTGGATCAGCCAGTTGTTCGAGATGATGTTGTTCTGCAGGATCTTGGTGAAGGCATCATCAGAGATGCCCGACATCGGCCCGTAATAGGGGTTGGACGCGGCGTTGCAGACGACGATGTCGATCTGGCCGAAGGTCTTGTTGGTTTCATCGACCAGCGCCTGCAGGTCTTCTTTCGAAGAGATGTTGGCGGGGATGGCGATGGCGGTGCCGTCGCCATGCTTCTTGTTGATCTCGGCGGCGACTTCCTCGCAGGGGCCGGGCTTGCGCGAGGAGATGACGACGCGGGCGCCCTGATCGGCCATGGCCTCGGCAATGGCGCGGCCGATGCCGCGCGAGGATCCGGTGATGATGGCGGTTTTGCCGGTAAGATCGAACAGGCTCATGGGGCGCTCCTCTTTGGGTTTGTTCGGTTTTCTTTGGGCGCACGCTAGGGCGTACCTCTCAGAATCGCTAGGGGTTCCGTTAGGGAATTTTGGGTGCGGGGCGAGACAGCCCGGCGCGGCGGCCTGCCTCTGCGGCGATTGCGCAACTTTGCCCGGCGCCCTGACACAGATACACCGCGCGGCGATGAAGCGACCGTTCGCCCTCTCTTTTGCCCGCCTTCTGGCGGTGCTGGCTCTGCTGATCCAGGCGGTGATGCCCTGGGCTATGGCGTCTGCGGCCCAGCGCGCGCCGGGTCTGGTGGCCCATTACTGCTCGACGCCCGGCGAAGCGCCCGGCGCGGTGACGATCGGCGCGGAACTTTCCAAGCTGCTCGCCGAGAAGGAAGGCAAGACCACCCAGGGCGATCCGCCTCATGATTGCGGGGATTGTGTGCTCGGCCAGCCGGTGCCGGTGCCTGTGGCAGCTTCCTTCTTCGTACAGGCCTTGGTGCCTGTGGCGGAAGACACGCCCGTTTTTGAGGTGCGCTTTGTGGAGACCGCGCGCGGTCCACCTCTGGGCGCGCGTGCCCCGCCCGTATCGGCAGACATGTGATTTGAGCGCTGCTCCAATGCGGGGCGGCAATTCCCGGGCGCGTGCCCGGACACTTTCTGTCTGAAGAACCAAAACCCATGAAAACCAGATTCAATCGGGGCTCCGCCGTGAGCCTCACCGCGCTGTCGCTTGCTTTCGGGGCCATGCTGCCCGCGCTTGCCGAAGAGATGCCCGCCGAAGATACGCTGAAAATCGAGGAGACGATCATCGTCACCTCAACGGAGCGCGCTGCTGCCGCAAAGGCGCAGGCGGCCGCCACGCCGGGCGGCACCGATGTCGTCACCCATGAAGACTATGCCGACCGGTTCCTCGTCTCGATGCGCGACACGCTCGCCTTCTCACCGGGCGTCTACACCCAGCCGCGCTATGGCCAGGAAGTGCGTATCTCGATCCGTGGCTCTGGCATCAGCCGGGGATTCCACATGCGCGGGATCACGCTGCTGCAGGATGGCGCGCCGATTAACCTCGCTGATGACAATGGCGACTTCCAGGAGCTGGAGCCGATCTTCTTTGACCACCTTGAAGTCTATCGCGGGGCGAACGCTTTGCGCTTTGGCTCGGGCACGCTGGGCGGGGCGGTCAATGGCGTGACGCCGACGGGCGAAACGGCGCCGGGCTTTTATGTGCGCGCCGATGTTGGCAGCTTCGAGACGTATCGCGGGCTCGTCTCGGCCGGCATCGAACGTGGCAAGCTCGACGCCTGGGGCGCGATCAGCGCCGACACCTCCCACGGGGACCGCGACCATGTGCGCCGGGATTCGGTGCGCTTTCAGGGCAACGTCGGCTACGATCTGACGGACAACGTGGAGACGCGGTTTTATCTCAGCCTCAACCAGATTGATCAGGAACTGCCCGGCGCGCTGACGCTGAGTGACGCGGTGAACAACCCGAAGAAGGGCAATTTCGTGGGCGATCAGGCCCGCGACATCAAATCGATTCGTATCCAGAACCAGACACGTATCGCGCTGGGTGAGGGCGACCTGGCGGTCGGCGTTTATCTCAATGACAAGGAACTGTTCCATCCGATCTTCCAGGTGCTCGATTACAGCTCGCTCGATCGGGGCGTGTGGGCGCGGTATGACTGGGAAACCGGGCCCTTCGCGCTGACAGTCGGCGCGTCCGGCCGGCAGGGTGAAACCGACGCCAAACGCTATGTGAACATCAATGGCGCCAGCGGCGCGCAGACCTTCCAGGCCGATCTGGAAGCCTGGACGGCAAATGTCTATGCCGAAGGGCGCTACGCCGTCACGCCGGATCTGACACTGATTGCCGGGGCGATCTATGCGCAGGGCGAGCGCGAGCAGCAGCTCAACCTCAATAACGGCCTGCCCACAGATGTTCTGGGAACGGCAGACTTTGAAGAGTTTTCGCCCAAATTCGGCGCGCTGTTTGAAGTTTCCCCGGACATCCAGCTTTATGCCAATTACAGCCGATCGGCAGAATTCCCCGGGTTCAGTGAACTGGCCCAGATCGCCGCCTTTGTGCCGGTGGAGGCGCAGACGGCCTGGACCGCAGAAATCGGCACGCGCGGGCGCGCCGGTATCGCAAGCTGGGACGTCTCGCTTTATTCGGCCGATATTGAGGGTGAGATGCTTCAATTCACGGTCAATCCGAATATTCCGGCCGCCACCTTCAATGCCGATAAGACGGTCCACAGAGGCATCGAGGCCGGGCTTGAGCTGGCCTTCACCGACTGGCTGAGCCTGCGTCAGGTTTATCAGTATTCGGACTTCCGGTTTGAGGGTGACGCCCAGTATGGCGATAACACGCTGCCCGTCGTGCCCGAGCATGTCTACCGGGCAGAGCTGCGCTTTACCGGTGAGCGTTTCACCGTGGCGCCAAATCTCGAATGGGTGCCCGAAGGCGCGTGGGCAGATTATACCAACACCACTCGCACCGATGGCTATGCCCTGTTCGGGGTGACGGGCAGCTACAAGGCGACCGATAATATCGACCTCTTCCTCGACGCCCGCAACCTGGCGGACAAGAAAGCGGCGGGCGACATTTCTGCCGTGATCACGGCGACGCCTGCCTCGGCGATCTACTATCCGGTCGAGCGCCGGGCAGTGTTCGGCGGCATCCGCGCGCGGTTCTGATCCGGGCTTCTGCCAGCGCCGGGGGAAACTCCGGCGCTGGTTGCCCATCCAGATTGCCAACGGTCTTGCAAGTAAACTCTCTGTAAACGTGTAATCTTTAGGTTGTCTTTCTTGAAGCGGAACTGAACCAGAAAGGGCGCCGCCATGGCTATTTCCGGCATCGGCTCGACCCGCGCGGCAGCAACGGCGCTTTCGTTATTAAAACATGCGGCGCAATCGCAGATCGCACATGGAAATGCTCCCGGCGGCAAACCTGCGCTTAGATAAACTGGACAACAGGATAGTGGTGCAGCAGGCGTTGCCTATACGATAGCAACGATCATCAGCAGTCAGGCACAAGCGGACCGTATGACTAGCGCGGAGGGGCTTGTACGCTATGACGCCGCTGCGGGCCGGTTCGCGGCAACGGGCACCGGTCTCCGTCTGCAAATTGATGGCGGTTCAGCCTCCGCAGAGGCTGCCGCATTGCTTGGCGACAAAAATGTCGGTATTATTGCAGATTATGCGGAAGGCCTTGTTACCTCCGAGGCAGAAGCGCTAGCTGTCTATGCCGGTATCGTGCATGAGAGCGCTTCCAGGCCGGGCGCCTCCGAGTGGAGCCAGTTGATCGATCGGGCCGTCCGGTCCGGCAGCATTAAGCTCATTCCCGTTGAGGAATTTGGTGTAGAGATCAAGTCAGACGTTACCTTCATGTTTTCTGCCAGTGGTGAGTATCTCGGCAGCCAGTTCGAGAGCAGCACAGAGTCTGGCAGTCTATCTATAGACGACCTTCTTGAAACACGAGTGGTTCGCCAGGCAGATGGAACTCAGATCGATACAGAGACGGGGCGCTACGCGTCTTATGCCTTCTTTGGTGGGCGTGGGTTTGTTGTCACGTTTGATCGGCCCACAGAGGGATAGCGGGCATTGAAACCCCGCGTCAGAGCGTGATGCCCCAGGCCTGCATCATGATGTCGGCGAGTTTCTCGGTGCGGCGGCGCACGACGTCGGAGGTCCAGGCGTCCTGTTCCATGAGGTCGCGCGTCAGGGCAAATTCCTGCCCGCCGCCGCCATTGAAATAGATGGCCTTCTTGGCGCGGTAGTCGAGCCGGTCGGCCTGCTGGTTCACCTTGTTGGTGAGCAGAACAAAATTGCCGATCGTGTCGCACTGTTCGCGCCGCTTCACCGGGTCTGGCCAGGTGATCATCCAGTGGCTGTCCTCGGTGGGATTGCGCGGCAGCACGTGTTCCACCGTGGCGTCAGAATCGGGTGGGATCGTGCGCCCGCCGGCAATGGCGGCGTTGAGGCGCAGCGCAATGGCGCGGCGCTGGCCATAGGTGCCAAAGCGCGTGGTCAGACGGTCGCGCAGCTTGCGCGCTTCGTCGCGGTTGAGCGCGAACGGGCCGGTCTTGGAAAACAGCACACGGTCATTTCGGATCGCGTCGGTGATGCGGGCGAGCTTCTTGTTGCGCGCCTCGCGCTCCTGCACCATCACCTGCGAGATGTAGGAGAGGCGCTCCAGATTGAAGAAGAATTCCGGCGCTATTGGATCGGTCAGCCCGCGCTCGACGATGAACTGGATGGCGGGCGCCCGCCAGGTTTTATGCTCCAGCGCGCGCAGATGGTTGATGCTGTCGAGCACAGCCTGGGGCGCGCCGATGCCGGTAGCGTCCTGCCCGGTCTCGGTGACGCGGAAGGCGGTCACATAGCTTGGCAGCATGTCATCGAGGAATTTGCGCGGCTCGATCTTGTTGAGCACGGCTTTCTGGAAACCGGCAAACAGGTCGCCCTTGGGCGAGCGGTCATGGATCACGCGGATCTGGCGCAGCAGGTCATCAAAGGCGCCGCCGCCGAGGATCGCTTCATATTCGGCCCAGCGCTCGGCATAGGCATTGGCCTCTGCTGCGGTGAACTTCGCCCGCTGGAACAGCTCGGTCTTGATGATGTCATGAGCGCCCGGCTCCTTGCCGCGCGTATTCAGGACACGGAACACCTTGAAACCCTGATCCTTGTTGTCGACCACGACGCGCACCAGCGCGCAGCCATTGGTAACGACATCGGCCAGCGCGCGGCGGCGCTCTGCCGGCATCTCGCGCAGCTCGCGATGGAAGGCGGCGGCGTTGGCGATGATCTTCTGCTGGCTTTCACTGTCGCCGGGCTCATTGTCGAGCTTCAGGGTGGCGCCGGGCGTCTGGATGGTGTCGCGGAAGAAGGCGCCGACATCATAGTTGAGCGCGATGCGCCAGTTGGCGCTTTCGCCCAGAAGCGGGCGGTCTTCGTCAGCAATCAGCTTGTGGAGTTCTTTGGCGCGGTCGGCGTCCGTTTCCAGGTCGCGCAGCACGCAGAGCAGGATAGTCATCGTGGTCAGGCGCTGCTGGCCATCGACGATTTCCAGATGGCCCGCTTCGTCCCCGTTCACAAACACAAGCGCGCCGATGAAGTGGGCGATGGAGGCGTCCATCGCGTCCATCAGATCGCCCAGAAGGTCGAGTGCTTCCCGGTCGCCCCAGGAATAGCTGCGCTGGTAATGAGGCATGCGCAGCCGCTCGCCCGGCGCGAACACTTCGCTCAGAGAACTTTCCTGCGCGCGGACGCCAAGCTGCATCAGTCTACCCTTCTACTCGCGCCCTCCCTAGCCCTTGCCAAAGCGGTCCACAACGCGAGATGAACATCGCGCAACGTAGTTTGAGATGAAGTGTGACAGGAGAGTAACGTTATGCGCCTCGTGCGATTTGAAGCCGAAGGGCAGGTGCGGTTCGGCCATCTGGAAGGCGATACTGTTGTGCCTGTTGCAGGAGAGAGCTTCATCGAGGCTCTGGAGGGCAAGGAGAAGGGCGCGCCGCTGGCGCTGAGCGTGGTGCACCTCCTCGCCCCGGTGCCCAGCCCCCGAAAAATTCTGGGGATAGGTGTGAATTATGCCGCCCATGCCGCTGAGAGCGTGAGCTTCATTTCCACCGCAAAACCGGAGGTG
The DNA here is from genome assembly GCA_046291585.1 of Hyphomonas sp. Lineage (GTDB taxonomy): Bacteria > Pseudomonadota > Alphaproteobacteria > Caulobacterales > Hyphomonadaceae > Hyphomonas. The sequence continues at coordinate 7,400 of JBKBRT010000026.1, read as the reverse complement.
CAGAAATGGTTCAACAAGCAGGCCACCGCCGTCAACGGACCCTATGCGCCGGTGCATCTTCCGAAGGTCTCCGGGCAGCTCGATTATGAGGGCGAACTGGTGGCCGTGATCGGAAAGTATGGCCGGCATGTGCCCGCTGAGCGCGCGATGGAAATCGTCGCAGGCTTCTGTATCGGTTGCGATTATTCGGTGCGCGACTGGCAGAAGGCCAGCCAGACGATGATCATGGGCAAGGGCTTTGACACCCACGCCCCGTTCGGCCCGGCGCTGGTGACGCCCGATGAGCTGGGCGATATTTCAGACCTCGAAATCCGCAGCTTCGTGAACGGGCAATTGCGCCAGTCCGGACGCCCGCGCGACATGATTCATGACCTCCCCGCCCAGATTGCACATCTGACAGCGGCCTTTACGCTGGAGCCCGGGGATGTGATCTTCACCGGAACCCCGGCCGGTGTCGGGGCCGGGTTTGATCCGCCCAAATGGCTGAAGGCAGGTGACCGTGTACGCATCGAGATCGACGGGCTGGGATACATCGAGAACGAGATCGTTCCCGAGCCTGACACGGCGCGAATCGGCTGAGCGGAGAAGGCGGCTGCGGGGAACGACGGGGCCTCGCCTTTCGGGCAAGGCCCCCGTCTCCCCCGAGATCGCCCCCGCTCCGGCCAGCACTGGCCGCGGACCGGGGGCGTTCGCACTTGGGAACACGCTCTGGTTAACCTTTGAAAACGCCTCTGTCCACGCGTACTCTGTAGCCAGAACATCAGGAAACGCCCGGTTGTGGCTGTTTTGCAACGGTTTGGCGCCGGGTTGCCGCCCGGGGCAAATCAGGACAATTCCGAGCAATTCGTTAACTATTTTCGCCTTAATTTTAAGATTGATGGGCTGTTTGCGGGTGCTGACCTGATGACTTTTTTCTTGTTTCTCCTTTACATCGCGGTGGGCGCGGGGGCCGGCTATGGTCTCTTTTCGCTGACCACGGCGGGGTTGCCGCTGTCGATTGCGGGCGGGGCGGTCATCTCGGCCGTGCTGACCCAGATCCATGTCCTGGTCCGCACCAGCCGCACCGAAAAGAAGGTCGAGGCCCGGATCGAAACCGTTGAGCGTGAGGTGACCGACACGTCCCGCCGCGTGAACGTGCTCGATGCCCGCGCCGAGGCCATCGAGGAAACGCTGAAGATCGAGCTGACCGAGCGGCGCGACGCCCTCGTCAACGAGATGCGCCAGCTCGAAGGCCTGATCGACAAGCTGACCCGCAGTTTCGAGACGCGCCTGTCGGACAGCACGGCGCTCGCCCGTGTTCAGCCTGTGGAAGACGCCGCCCTGCGCGACGTGCGCGATTCGCTCAAAGACGGCCGGGTGGATCTCCACCTCCAGCCGATCGTGTCGCTGCCCCAGCGCCGGGTGACCTTCTATGAAGGCTTCACGCGCCTGCGCCGCCCTGATGGCAGCCACATCACGCCGGCTGACTTCCTCGATGCCGCCCGCCGGGCAAATCTGATGGGCATCATCGACAATTTCATGCTGTTCCGCTGCGTGCAGATCGTGCGGCGCCTGGCTGAGCGCGACCGCCGCGTCGGCGTGTTCTGCAACATCTCCGCGATCTCGCTGGAAGACCCGACCTTCTTCCCGATGTTCCTATCCTTCATGACCGAGAACCGCGACCTCTCCGGTTCGGTGATCTTCGAGATCCGCGCTGACCGGTTCGAGGACCGCTCGCCCGCCATGCGCGCCAATATGGACAAGCTGACCGCGCTCGGTTTCCGCTTCTCCATCGACCATGTGACCGGGCTCGATCTCGACCTGCCGCGCCTGCAGGCAGCCGGCGTGCGCTTTGTGAAGGTCAATGGCAGCCAGCTGATCGACCAGCTGCGCGATCCCAACGGCCCGCGCCCGGCCACCGCGCTCAACCGCAAGCTCTCGGCGCATGAAGTCGGCGCGGCCTTCTCGCGCTATGGCATCATGCTGATCGCCGAGAAGATCGAGGACGAGGCCAGCGTGGTCGAGATCCTCGAATATGAAATTCCTTTCGGTCAGGGGCATGTGTTCAGCGCGCCCCGGCCTATCAAGTCGTCCTTGATGGAAGACACAGCGCCCCCGCGTGAGTTGATCGAGCGTCTTTCGAACTATCACTGACCCGGGCGCGGCGCGGGGGCTTGATTCTGCCCAAATTTGAGTGCTCCCTGACCGTTCCACGCCATGCGGAGGGACACCATGCGCCGGGTATTTGCCGTTATTTCCGCCATCCTGCCGGCCGTTGCCGTGGCGTGTGTGTATGCGCCCGACGGCGCGCCGCCGCCTGATCCTGTGGCTGCGCTGACGGCGCCGGCGGTGGCTGAGCCTGCGCGCTTCGTCGCGCTGACGGCGACGCTGCCGCACGGGCCCAGCGAAGGGCTGCCGCCCGCCGTGCTCGACCCCATCGAAGAGGGCACGCCGCTGCGGCTGGACCTCACCCTGCTGCCCCCGCTCACCCCCTCGATCCGCCAGGCCGATGGCACATATGCCCTCGCTGAGACCTGCGATTTCGGGGTGGTGGAGGCAGGCGCTGTCTCCCTGCCGACAGGCTCTTATCATATGCTGGTCAATGCCGAGCTCGGCACGCCTTCTGCCAATCCGGCGAGCCTTTTCAGCTGCGAATATGACGCCACCCTGATGAGCGAAGACCGCCCCGGCGCGCGCTGGCGCCTGCGGGGGTGTTTCCTGCCGCAATCGGTGTCGATCCCGACGGCCACGCTCTGGGCGCTCAGCCCCTTGCCGGCGAGTGCCTGTGGCATCGGGAATTGACCCGGAGGGCCACCCGGCCTAGCTCGCACCTCCATGACAGCTCCGCTTTTCCCGCCCGGCCTCGCCGGTCTCGCTGACCGCTACGACACCATCCTCTGCGATGTGTGGGGCGTGATCCATAATGGCCGCGCCGCTTTCACCGAGGCATGCGAGGCGCTGGTGAAGTTCCGCGCCGGCGGCGGCCGGGTCTGCCTGATCACCAACGCCCCCGTGCCCGAAGCCCAGGTCGTGCGCTATTTTGAGCCCCTCGGCGTACCTGCTGAGGCCTTCGATGCCTGCGTCTCCTCCGGCGATGCCACCCGCTACGAGCTTTCCCAGCGCCCCGGCAAGACCGTCTGGCGCCTCGGCGGGGATGAAGGCTGGGAGCATGACCGCCACCTCTATGAAGGCCTCGACCTCACCTTCGAGGACAGCGCGAAGGCCGATCTTCTCCTCTGTATCGGCCTGCGCGACATGGTGAATGACCAGCCCGGCGATTACCGCGACGAGCTGCGCGAGGGCGTGCAGAACGGCCTGCCGATGCTGTGTGCCAACCCCGACAAGCAGGTGCGCGTGGGCGGCAAGCTCTACTGGTGCGCCGGCGCGCTGGCAGACGTTTACGAGGATCTGGGCGGGCAGGTGATCTATCCCGGCAAACCCTATTCCCCGATCTATAAGCTGGCGCTGGAGCGGGTGGCCGCGATGGGCGCCCCGGCAAAGAACATCCTCTGCATCGGCGACAGCCCGGCCACAGACGTGCGCGGCGCGCGCGGGCAGGGCTTTGACAGCCTCTATGTCGGCACGGGCCTGAAACAGCACGGGGCGAATTTTGAAGCCGAAGTCACCGATCTGCTCGCCGATTATGGTGAACAGGCGACTTACGCCATGACAGGGCTCAGATGGTGAGCAAATTTCAGGCCCCGCAGCGCCTTCCAGGCGAGCAGGGGTGACGGCGGCTCCGGCCCCGTGTAACGCACTTCAGGACAAGAATCAGGGAGTAATCCGGTCGCATGACACAGTTCGACGGTTACAAGTACGAAGACCTCCAGATCGGCCAGGCGCACGAGACCGTGCACACGATCACGGAGAACGACATCCAGCGCTTCGCCGAAGTGTCGGGCGACTATAACCCGCTGCACATGTCGGATGAATTTGCGGCCAAGACCGTCTTCGGCAAGCGCATCGCCCATGGCGCGCTTACCGCCAGCTATATCTCCGGCATCCTGGGCAATAATCTGCCCGGCCCCGGCGCCATCTTTGTCGGCCTTTCCATGCGCTTCAAACGCCCCGTGCATATCGGCGACACGGTGACCGTGCGCGCTGAAGTGGCCGAGAAGCAGGACCGCGGCAACCGCGTCACCCTGAAGGTCGAGTGTATCGTCGAGGGCAAGCGCGTCATCACAGGGGAAGCCGACGTGGTCGCGCCAAGCCGGGAGAAGTAATGCCCGTCTTTGCCGGATATCGCGGGCTGCCGGAAACGGCGCGGGGCACGTCCATCGCGCTCGGCAATTTTGACGGCCTGCATGCCGGCCACCACGCCGTAATGGATGCTGCTCGCATCGCCGGGCATGGCAAATTCTCGGTGGCAACTTTTGAGCCGCCCCCGCGCGCCTATTTCCGGCCCGGTGATCCGCCCTTCCGCATCCTGCGGCCCGAACGGCGCAATGACATGATCATTGCCGCGGGCGCAGACCATGTGTTTGAGCTGCCGTTCAATGGCGAAATGGCCGGCATGAGCGATGAAACCTTCGTCCGGCATGTGCTGGTCGAGGGGCTGGGCGTCTCCCACATTTCGGTCGGCTTTGATTTCCGCTTCGGCCGGGGGCGGATGGGCGATGCCCAGCGCCTGGCCAGCCTTGGCCGCGCGCTCGGCTTTGGCGTCACCGTCGTTGAGGAAGTCTCCGGCCTTGGCGCCAAATCATCCTCCACCGCCATTCGCCAGGCATTGTTGGCCGGCGAGCCTGAAGTGGCCGCGCAGCTTCTGGGCGGCCCGTGGATTGCCGATGGCATCATCGAATCGGGCGAGCAGAACGGGCGCACGTTCGGTTTCCCCACGGCCAATATGGCGCTGGGAGACCTGATCCATCCCAAGATGGGCGTCTATGCCGTTCGCCTGCGGATCGAGGGCGAGGAGGTATGGCGCGACGGGGTGGCCAATTTCGGGCGCACGCCCACCACCGGCCTGCGCGACCCGCTGCTGGAAACCTTCATCTTCGACTTCAACCGCGAGATTTACGGCCAGCGCGTCGAGGTCCAGCTCATCGCCTATCAGCGCCCGGAACTGAAATTCCCGTCGCTGGACGCCATGATCGAGCAGATGCACAAAGACGCCGCCCGGGCCAGGGACATCCTCTTAGCCCGGCCCTGAGGCGCGCCCTTGCCCGTGGCCGGTTCATAAATATTCCGTAATTTCGCCCTGCCGCCGCCCTTCACAGCGCTTGGAAATGGCGCAACACTCCCCGCCGACGCTCTGGTGGGAGGACACAACGTGCGCAGGACACTTACAACAATCGCCCTTCTGTCGGCGGCCGCATTCTGCGCCCATGCCGATGACAGCCGCCTCATGACCTCTGTCACGCAGGCCGATCTGCAGACCCTGGTGACCGAAGAAGGTCATACCGTGATGAGCACCGGCGATGACGGCGCCTACTCCGTCCGCGCCCGAACAGCCGACGGCCTGATCTTCAACCTCGTGGGCGCCGCCTGCGATACCGAATTTGCCGATGGCTGCCTCGGGATCAGCATGCAGGTGCGCTATGACGCCGATGGCGAAGAAACCCTCGAGCGGATCAACGAGGTCAACCTGATGTGGGCGGCCACAACCGCCTGGTTCTCGGCGGTCGGTTTTGACGGCAACACGCCCACCGTCGGCATCACGCGCTATGTGATCCTCGATCGGGGCGCCACGGCGGGCAACATCAAGGACAATCTCCTGAACCTCCTCACCATTGCCCCCCAGGCAGCCGATTACATCTGGCAGGCGGGCGAGTATGCGCCCGGTTATGAATACGACGAGGACTATTGGTACGGCGACTGGTAGGCCCGCGCCCGCAGGGGTGACAGCGCCCGGCCAGTCATGCTAACCGCCCGGGTCATGGAACTGGCCCGGGCAAGCAAAATCATACGAATTAGCGGCCCGGCCGCCGGCTGAAGCCTTTTCTTCAGCGGTGGCCGGGTAAAGTTCGTTTGCCCCCCGTTTCCAACCCCCGCAGCCCCCGGCTGCCCCATTTGTTGAACGACAGATCCCATGACCGATACGACCGCAGACCGCGACTACCGCGACACGCTGTTCCTGCCCAAAACCGAGTTCCCGATGCGCGCGGGCCTGCCCAAGGCAGAGCCTGAATGGATCAAGCGCTGGGACGCCCTCGGCCTCTATGAAAAGCTGCGCGCCGACGCCAAGGGCCGCGCGCCCTTCATCCTGCATGACGGCCCGCCCTACGCCAACGGCCACATCCACCTGGGCACCGCGCTCAACAAGATCATCAAGGACATCATCGTCCGCTCCCACCAGATGCAAGGTTTTGACGCTTCCTACCTGCCGGGCTGGGACTGTCACGGCCTGCCCATCGAATGGAAGGTGGAGGAGGAGTTCCGCTCCAAGAACCGCCCCAAGGACAGCGTTCCGCCCGAAGAATTCCGCGCGGCCTGCCGCGCCTATGCCGAGCATTGGGTGAATGTGCAGGGCAAGGAATTCCGCGCCCTCGGCATCGAAGGCGAATGGAATGATCCATACCTCACCATGGCCTTCGAGAGCGAGGCGATGATCGTGTCGGAATTCCTCGACATGGCGATGAAAGGCGGCCTCGTGCGCGGCGCCAAACCGATCATGTGGAGCCCCGTCGAACGCACCGCGCTGGCCGAAGCGGAGGTGGAGTATCACGACCGCAAGGTGCCGGTGGTTTGGGTGAAGTTTGGTATCGACTTCAATGCGAAGCCTGTCAGACGTTACGGCGACTTCATCGAGATCGCCGAACTAGTGAACGCCAAAGTCGTTATCTGGACGACAACACCTTGGACCATCCCAGCTAACCAGGCAGTGAGTTTCAATCCCAACATCACATACATCGCTTACGAAGTAGAAGAAGTTGCGACTGAGGCGGAGTTAGGCTTCGCTCCTTACGCGGTGGTGGGCGATCGACTTGTGATCGCCGAGAATTTGGCCGTCGATGTAATGTCGTCAGCAAAAGTAAAACGCTACAAGCCGCTTGGCACAGTTGATCCTCAGGGCTGGACGTTGAAACACCCGCTTTTTTATGTGGGCGAGTATTTTCAGCATAAGATTCCCATGCTCGCCGGCGATCACGTCACCGACGACGCCGGTACAGGCTTTGTCCACACTGCCCCTGCGCATGGCGAGGATGACTTCGATGTGTGGGTCGCCAATGGCAACACGACGCAGCAGATCCGCCAGATCGTCGATCCTGATGGCAGGTATACGGACGAAGTTCCCGCCCCGCTCGCGGGCCTCGAAATCATCGTCACCTCCGGCAAGAAGCGCGGCGAGGCGGGCAAAGCCAATAACGAAGTCATCCGCCTCCTCGCCGAGTCCGGAAACCTCCTCGCGCGCGGCATCACCACCATCCGCGACGCCCATTCCTGGCGCTCCAAAGCCCCGGTCATCCGCCGCGCAACGCCGC
>JBKBRT010000025.1:0-20822 GCA_046291585.1 Hyphomonas sp. | reverse complement strand
GATGCGCAGACCTGGTTCACGCGGCTGACCCAGCGGCTCATCACGGCGCTGACGGCGCCCACAGCCGAAGGCGCGCTGTATGAGGTGGATATGCGGCTGCGCCCCTCAGGCCGGGCCGGGCCGGTTGCCGTCAGCCTGTCTGCTTTCCGCAACTATCAGCATGAAGAGGCCTGGACCTGGGAACATATGGCGCTGACGCGGATGCGCTTTGTGTGCGGAGATCAGACACTGGGCGATGAAGTGCTGGCGATTGCGGGCGACGCGATCACTGCGCGCGCGCGTAGTGATCGGCGCAAGGCCATCCCCGGCGATGTCTCGGACATGCGCGCCACGCTCTACCGCGAAAAGCCGGGCAAGGGCGTGTGGGATCTGAAGACAGCCGAGGGCGGCCTCATCGACATCGAGTTCATGGCGCAGAAGGAAATGCTGCTCCGTGGCCGAACCGACCTGGTTCGTCCGGCAACGGCGCTTGCTTTGTCGGGTCTGGCGGAGGCGGATGAAAGCCAGGCGCCCGAGGACGCCGAAGATTGGTACTTCCTGCGCGCGGCGCTGCATCTCCTCTCATCGCTGCAGCAGATCCAGCGGCTGGCTCTGGGTGATACGGATGCGGAGAATGCAACCATTCCCGAAGGCCTGAAGAACCGCTTCTGCCGCGCCGCCGCCGAAGAGGACGGGTTTGAAACCCTGGAAGAGCGGCTCACAGAGGTAAAAAAACGCGTACATTCAATGGCGCGTGAAAAACTGCAGCTGAAAACGACGGAAACCTGACGCCCCCCCGTTTTATCTACGCTGGGATACGAAACAGGAGACCAGAGATGAAACGTTCGACACTCGCGTTTGCAAGCATGGCCGTGATTGCGCTCGCCATGCCGCTCGCCGCTCAGGCCGGCCCAGGCAAAGGACACCGCGGCCATGGAGCCCATCTGATGCAGATGGACACCAATGCTGACGGCAACATCACCCGCGCAGAAGCTGAAGCCTCGATTGCGGCTCGTTTTGCCGAGATTGACGCCAATTCCGACGGCTTTGTCACCCAGGATGAAATGAAAACCCATCATGAGGCCAAGCGCGCCGAAATGAAGGCAAAGTGGGAAGCCAAGAAGGCCGAAGGTGAAGTCGCCGGGAAGCCTGCACGGGAAGGCCGGATGAACCGGGACAAAGATCCCGCCAAGGCCGCCGAATGGCAAGCCAAGAGAGCCGAAAAATCCGCTGAACGCTGGGCCGCCATGGACAGCGATGGCGATGGCCGTCTGAGCCTTGCCGAATTCACCGCCGAGCACATCAAATTCTTCGACAAGATGGACGCCGACAACAACGGCACCATCACGAAGGCAGAAATTGATGCGGCCAAATCCAACATGAAGGAGCGTCGCGGCGAATGGCGCGGCAAGAACAAAGCCGAAGCTGGACAGTAAGGCTCGAAATGGGCACGGGCCGGAGCTTCCTTGAGACAGTCACATTTCCCCCTCTGCGATTGTCTCTCGGTATTCCGGCCTGGACTCAGCTAAACATCCCCCCGTGGCGTTTACATCGGACCTTGACCAGATCACACGCGCCGCGGCGGGAGATGCCGCGGCCGTTCGTGCAATCGTCAACCGGTACAGCCCTGGCGTGTTATCCCTTGCAGCCCGCATGCTGGGCGACAGGGCAGAGGCAGAAGACGTGACCCAGGAAACATTCATCCGCGCCTGGAAGGCACTGCCCGGCTGGGAGCCGCGGGCGAAATTCTCCACCTGGCTTCACAGGGTGGCGTTGAACCTGTGTTACGACCGGCTGCGCAAGCGCCGCGAAGTGCTCTCTGATGAACTCCCCGATCGCGCCGACGCCGCCCTCGGGCCGCAGGACGCGCTGGATCAGGCGCAGCGGGTGCAGGCGGTCGAGGACGCCATCGGCGCGCTGCCGGAACGCCAGTCTGCCGCTTTGACCCTCTGCGCCCTGCAGGGACACTCGCAGACCGAAGCGGCGGAAATCATGGATGTCAGCGTGGAAGCCCTCGAAAGCCTCCTCGCCCGCGCGCGCCGGACTTTGCGCGGCCAACTGCTCGATGGAAGGAATGCCTCATGACCCGCACCATGACCGATGATCGCCTGATCGAGCTGATCGAGACCTGGGGCGCCGAGGCTGTGTCCTGGCCCGAAGCCGAGCGCGAGGCCGGCAAGGCTCTGCTGCGCGCCCACCCCGAAAGATTTGCCGGCGCGCTGGCGCAGGCCCGCGAACTTGACCTGATGCTCGGCGCGCTGCCGGAGCCGGAGATGCCGCGCGCCCTCACCGAAGCCATAATTGCCGCCGCCCCGCGCCCGAAAGTTGCCCGCAGCCCCCTGCCGCGCTGGTTTGGTCTCAAAACCCCCTGGGCACCGGCCAGTGGCTTTGCGGCCGCAGCGCTCGGACTGTTCATGGGACTGACGGTAGCCCCCGTGGCGAGCGCGGAAGATGACATGACCGTTGAAGTTCAGGAGTTGGTGGTTTCGGCGCTGGGCTTTGACACGGCGACCTACGCCCTGGAGGAACTGGAATGAGCCGTTTTCCAAATTGGCTGACCCCTGCGGCGCTTGGTGTGTCGCTGCTGGTGAACCTTGCTCTTGGCGGTTATGTTGCCGGCCAGCATCTGCGGGCGGACCCGCCCCGGGAGGCGCGCAGCGAGGATCGTCCGCGTTTCGAGCGGCCCGAGGGTATGCCTGAAATCTCCCGCGAAGATCGCCGCCAGGTACGCGCGCTGATGCGCCAGGGATTTGGATCGGCCGAGGCCGAGCTCGCCGCGCGCCGGGATGCCGAGCGGCGGTTTGCAAGCGTTCTGGCGGCAGAAACCTTTGACCGGGAAGCCGCAGAAATAGCCCTGCGTGAGCTGCGCGACGCCGATGTGATGCTCCGTGACCGGATTGGTTTGGAAGTTCTGGGCGGGATCAGTGAGCTGAGCCCCGAACAGCGCGCGTGGGTCGCCTGGATACTCTCCGGCCCCAAGGACAATCACGGCAGACATCGCAAGAAGAATGAAGCCCCGGCCTCGCCGCCTGAAGAGGCGCCCCCGCGCTAGTCCCTGGACTTGTGAGCAAGCCGCGCAGCGTTGGCTTCCCAATTCTGCCCATCAAAGGCCACGACGGTAACGTCCAGGTCCATCCAGCCATCCAGCGCGCGCCAGGTGACGGCAACGCCGTCCGGGTTTGAGCGCGGAATGTAGAAACTCTTGATCCCGCAGGTCTTGCAGAACAGGTGTTTGGCTGCGCCTGTGTTGAACGTATACTCGCTGAGATCATCTTTGCCCTGAAGAAGCCGGAAGCGGCTTGCGGGCACGATGACGTGAATGTTCCCGCTCATTGCGCACATCGTGCAATTGCAGTCTTCCACCTCGAATGCGTCGGGCAACTGCACCTCAAAGCGCACGGCGTGGCAATGGCATCCGCCGCTGCGCCAGTGGCGCAGTTCTGTGGTCAGCCCACCCAGACCGGCGGTTTCCTGTGTGCCCATGGTGCGGCGCGCTCCAGCTGTCCTGCCAGCGACAGCAGCAGGTCTTCGCGGCCATAGCGCGCCCCGAACATCATGCCAAGAGGCAGGCCGTGCGGCGCTGTTTCCGTCGGGCGGGTCCAGTGCAACGGCACGGTCATGGCGGGGCAGCCGGCCTGGTTGAACAGCGCGCAATGCGGCGCAAAGCCAGCCACCGCGGCGCCCATTGCAGCGGGGTCAGCGGTCAGCGCCATGGTCCCGAGCGGGTCGGGGGCGCGGTGAAGGGTGGGCGAGAGGGTGAGGTCGAACTGGCCCGCATCCAGAAACTGCTCATAGATGATCGCCGCCGTGATGAAGGCGTTATTTGCCTTGGCAAGCTCGACCATGGGAACCGTCCGCCCAAGGCGCACCATGGAGGCGGTGACGGGTTCGAGCTCATCATCTTTCACTGCGCGCCCCCGCGCGACACCGCGCTCTTCCACCAAGGCGGCGATGTTTGCGGAGATCGTGAACAGGCCTGCTTTTCCGAGCGCCTCGCCATCGATCAGCGGCGCAGCTTCCACAACAATGTGGCCGAGGCTTTCCAGCAGCTTTGCCGTGTTCGCCAGACCTTCTGCCGCGTCCGCGTCCGGCTTTGTGCCATTGGGCGCGACCGGCCACAGCGCGATGCGCAGCGGGCGGGGGTCGCGCTCCAGTTCGGACAGATACGCGCGGGCCGGGGCGGGCGCGCCGTAGCGGCTGCCGGTTTCCGGGCCGTGGGTCGCGTCCAGCATCGCGGCAGTGTCGCGCACTGTGCGGCTGACAACGCCGACCATGGAGAGGCCATTCCAGCCCTCGGTTCGCGCCGGGCCCATCGGCATGCGGCCGCGAGATGCCTTGAGGCCAAAGAGGCCGCAGCAGGCTGCCGGGATGCGGATCGAGCCGCCGCCATCGCTGGCATGGGCGACGGGCAGAACGCCGGCCGCCACCGCCGCCGCCGCGCCGCCGGAAGAGCCGCCGGTCGTGCGCGTGACATCCCACGGATTGCGCGATTGTCCGTAGAGGGTCGATTCGGTTGTCAGTGTCAGGCCAAATTCCGGCGAGGTGGTCGCACCAAAAAACACAAGGCCCGCCTTGCGGAACCGCTCCACCAGTGTGGAATCCCGGCTTGCCACATAGCCCTTGAAGGCGCGGCTGCCTGAGGTGACCGGCGCGCCTTTCACCTCGACGCCCAGATCCTTCACCACAAAGGGCACGCCCGCATAAGGGCCTTCGATGCCGCCGGCTTTCAGCTGCTCCCGCGCCAGATCGGGATAAAGCGCCGAGAAGCAGTTGAGCTGGCTCTGCGCCGTCTCAGCGCGGCTGACGGCCGCTTCGAGGAGTTCTTCGGGCGAGGCTTTCTTCTCGCGGATGAGGGCGGCGAGCCCCAGGCCGTCTAATTCCGTGTGGCTGGACATCGCGCATTTCTCCCCGGATCTGTCTGTCTTTCCAGCAAGTTTATTCGAATGCCGGAAAGGCGCAACTCCGCTGAAGGCTGGCGCTAGTCGTCCTCTTCGAGCTTGGCGTCCATTTCTTCGTCCGACCAGCCGAAATGGTGGCCGAGTTCGTGGATGAACACATGGGTCACCAGCTCCTCCACGGTTACGTCGCCACGGGCGGCCCATTCAAACAGGATGGGCAATCGGTAGAGATAGACCAGTGGTCTGTATTCGGAAGGGTTGGTGACGCTTTCAATTGTCAGCGGAATACCCACATAAAGCCCGGTCAGTTCCAGCGCATCGTCAATCTGCATTTCGTCGAGGGTCTCGTCCTCGGCGTAATCCATGACGATGATGCGCACATCGCCGGCCGCCTTGCGCATGAAGTCTGGCAGATCCGCAAAGCATTTCTCTGCCGTGAGATACATCTCATCAACGCTGGGCGCGATGGCGGTCAGCGCGCTCATGCGAGGGTCACGGCTGTACCGGATACAGCGACCATCATCATGGAGCCGTTTTGACCAATGACGCTGTAATCGAATTTCACCCCGACAATGGCATCTGCACGCAGACGCTGGGCTTCTTCGATCATCTCGGCCAGCGCGCCGTCGCGCGTCTCGCGCAGGGTGCTCTCATAGGCGTTGGACCGCCCGCCGACGATGTTGGTAAAGCTCGCCAGGATATCCTTGCCGAGATGCGCGCCGATCACGACCTCCCCGCACACAATGCCTTTATACTCCCGGATTTCCCGGCCCTGAACCGTGTGTGTGGTGGTGAGGATCATGGTATGCTCCGTTGAAGATTACTCCGCCGCCGTCCGTGCCGGATCATCCGTGCCCAACAGAAGTTCGAGCATCCGGATGGCGCTGTCGGCAATCACTGTGCCTGGCGGGAAGATGGCGGCGGCGCCGGCGGTGCGCAGGGCGTCGAAATCCTGGGGCGGGATCACACCGCCCACGATGATCTGCGCATTGGCGGCGCCTTCATTGCCGAGCGCGCGTTTGAGTTCTGGCACCAGCGTCAGATGGCCCGCGGCGAGGGAGGAGGCGGCGACGATGTCGACCCCGGCCTCGCGGGCATCGCGCGCGGCTTCTTCCGGCGTCTGGAAGAGAGGGCCGATCTCGACGTCCCAGCCAAGGTCCATCAGCGCGGAGGCGACGACCTTCTGTCCACGGTCATGTCCGTCCTGGCCCATCTTGGCGATGTAGATCTTCGGCCGGCGGCCATTGGTTTTCTCGAAGTCCGAAGCGAGCGTCTGGGCGTGTTCGGCCTTTGCGTTGCCCTTTACGCCGCCGCCATAGACGCCCTTGATGGAGCGGATGATGGCGCTGTGGCGGCCCTGGCTGCGCTCCACGGCTTCGGAGATTTCGCCCACGGTGGCCTTGGCGCGCGCGGCGTCTACGGCGAGGGCGAGCAGGTTGCCCTTGGTGCCAGCTGCGGCTTCAGCGATGGCATCGAGCTTGGCTGTGACTTCGGCTTCGTTGCGTTCGGATTTGAGGCGCGCAAGCTTTTCCAGCTGCATCCGGCGCACGGCGGCGTTATCGACCTTCAGGACCGGGACGTCTTCGTCTTCATCCAGAAGGAATTTGTTGACGCCGACGACCGTCTGCGTGCCGCTGTCGATGCGGGCCTGGGTGTTGGCGGCGGCTTCCTCGATGCGCAGCTTGGGGAGGCCCTCCTCAATGGCTTTGGCCATGCCCCCCATCGCTTCGACTTCTTCGATATGCTTCAGCGCCTTGGCGGCAAGGTCATGCGTCAGGCGCTCGACATAGTAAGAGCCGCCGAAGAGATCGATGGACTGGCAGGCGCCTGCCTCCTGTTGCAGCAGGATCTGCGTGTTGCGCGCGATGCGGGCGGAAAAGTCCGTCGGCAGAGCAAGGGCTTCGTCGAAGCTGTTGGTATGGAGGGATTGCGTCTGCCCGCCCGAGGCCGCGATGGCTTCCAGGCAGGTGCGGATGACGTTGTTGTAGACGTCCTGCGCGGTGAGGCTCCAGCCTGAAGTCTGCGAGTGTGTCCGCAGGCTGAGGGATTTGTCAGACTTCGGATTGAAATTTTCTTTCACGAGTTTTGCCCAGATGAGGCGGGCGGCGCGCATCTTGGCGACTTCCATGAAGGTGTTCATGCCGATCGCCCAGAAGAAAGAGAGGCGCGGCGCAAACTTGTCGACATCCAGGCCCGCAGCCACACCGGCACGGATGTATTCGATGCCATCGGCCAGCGTGTAGGCGAGTTCAAGGTCTGCCGTCGCGCCCGCTTCCTGCATGTGATAGCCGGAAATCGAGATGGAATTGTATTTCGGCATGTTTTCGGACGTGTAGGCGAAGATGTCCGAAATGATCCGCATCGAAGGCTTGGGCGGATAGATATAAGTGTTCCGCACCATGAACTCTTTGAGGATGTCGTTCTGGATGGTGCCGGCCAGCTTGTCGGGCGTGACGCCCTGTTCTTCGGCGGCTGCGATATAGAGCGCGAGGATCGGCAGCACGGCGCCGTTCATCGTCATCGAGACCGACATCTGGTCGAGCGGAATGCCGGAGAAGAGCGTGCGCATGTCGAGGATGGAATCGATGGCAACGCCGGCCATGCCCACATCGCCCGATACGCGCGGATGGTCGGAATCGTAGCCCCGGTGTGTGGCAAGGTCAAAGGCGACCGAGAGGCCTTTCTGGCCCGCCGCCAGATTGCGGCGGTAGAAGGCGTTGGAGTCTTCGGCCGTGGAAAATCCCGCATACTGACGGATGGTCCAGGGCTGGTTGGTATACATGGTCGGGTAGGGGCCCCGGCCAAAAGGCGTGAGGCCCGGATAATCGTCGAGGAAATCGAGTCCGGCGCTGTCTGCGGCGGTGAAGGCGGATTTGACGGCGATGCCTTCAGGCGTTTCCCAGGCCTCGCCGAGTTCCGGCGCGGCGTGCTTGGCATTTGGCGAGCCGAGGTCGAGTTTGGTGAAATCGGGGAACTTGGTCATTTGGACACTCCCAGCTCGGCATGGGCAAGCTCAAGCGCGTGGAGCACGTCGCAGCCTGCGAAAATATTGAGGTCGATGCCGGGGGCTTCAGCTTTCCCGGCGAGCCAGACGGCCTGGGTCCCGGCTTTTTTGAGCGCCTCGGCGGCCTCAGCGGCGCCGGCTTCATAGCCCTTGTCGGTGCCGCAGAGGACCGCGAGGCGGCACCCCGACGCTTTGAAGGCGGCGGCGAGTTCGGCGGGGTCCTGGGGGGGAACAACGGCTTCCTTCGGCGTGATGCCGCCTGCGGCCAGCATATTGCGGGCAAAGTCGGCCCGCGGTGTAAATTCGGCCAGCGCGCCGAGCGTGGCGATGAAGGCCGCGGGTGGCTTGGGCGCGCGGGATGCCGCGTCGCGCAGCGCTTCGAACGGCGCAGCGAGGCGGGTGGGCGCGAGCGCTTCGGCGGCGGCGTCTGCGCCGTCTGTAAGCGGCGTTTTGATGTAGGCTTTCAGGCCCGCATCGGAGACCCCGTCGCGGGGGCGGGGCAGGTCAATGTCGGCTACCGGCGCGCCGATCTCTTCGAGTAGCGGATATTCCGAAACGCCCGTCAGCGGAATCTTGCGGCGGGCGATGTCTTTGGCGCGGGCGTCGCGCACGGTCTTCACGCGGGCCTGGAAGGCGCCGGAGAGAAGCGAGGCGCCATAGCCGCCTTCGCTTTCGATGGTCTGGAATTCTGCCCAGGCTGCCTTGGCGAGATCATCCGCCAACGTCTCTGTGAACCAGGCGCCGCCGGTCGGATCTGCGACGCGGCCAAGCTGGCTTTCTTCCATGGCGATGATCTGGGTGTTACGCGCGATGCGGCGGCCAAGGCCTTCTGGGCGGCCGAGCGCTTCATTGAAGGCGCGCGAGGTGACGATGTCTGCCCCGCCGGCGGCGCCGGCAAAGGTCGCGCAGGTGACGCGGAGCATGTTTGTCCACGGATCATACTTGGTCAGCATGCGTGCCGAGGTGATTGCCTGCAGGCGCATGGGCGCAGAGGCCAGGTCCAGCGCCTCGAGGCAGCGGGCCCAGAGGCGGCGGGCGGCGCGCAGCTTGGCAATGCCGATGCCATAGTTGGCGTCGAGCGCGAGAGCGAAGCTGATCTTGCCGGTGAGCGCGGCGATGTCCGCCTTGCCATCCAGGCGGCGCAGCGTGTCGATGGCGGCGGCGATCAGCGCGCCGAGTTCCTGCGCTTCAGAGCCGCCCGCTTCATGCACGGCTGCCGCGTCGATGCGGATGAGGCCCGCCTGCGGGAATTTCGCCCCAAGCGCGGTCGTCACAGCGGCAACGCGGTCAAATGCGGCGTCGAGACCGCCCGTCAGCTTGCCGGAACGGGCGAGGGCGCCCAGCGGGTCCATGTTGAAGTCGATGTTGAGCGCGGCGGCGTTTTCCTGCGTCTCTGCCCAGAGGCCGAGCAGGGCAGAGGCCGTGGCGCCCGAGGCGCTGAGATGGCTGAGCGCGACGCCTGCATAATCGGCGCGGACACCGGCGAGGGCGGTCTGGAAGTCTTCCAGCGTGGTGATCTGAACGCCGTGCTTGCCGGTGCAATCAAGCGCGATTTCCACAGAGGAGACGCCGCGTTCCAGATCGCGCAGGATTTCGGCGTTTGTCTCTTCCGCCGAAGGGTGGCTGAAGAGCTGGCGGATGTCCCACGGCCGCCACTTGTCGGGCGCTGCTGTGGCGCCGCGCAGGTAGGGCGCCTGCCCGGGCGCGCCCAGGGGGTCGGTGGCGGCGGCAAAGTCGCTTTCACGGTAGAGCGCCTTGATGCCGATACCGTCGGCAGTCTTGCGGGTCAGCGTATCAACGCCTTTCCCTTTGAGCGCCTTTTCAACGGCGCTCAGCCAGTCGGCTTCGGTGGCTTCGGGAAATGCGGAACTGAAGGGGAGAATGTCATCGGCCATGACGCCGGTGTAGGGCAATCCGGGCCAACTTGTGAACTGCTTCCTTAGGGGTATGTGACGTTCATTCCTGCATGGGCCTTTTGCATTGCAACAATCCTCTGGCGGGATGGGGGTTCTGGACAGGAATTCCACAGGCTGCCCGGCGCGCATGATCCAATTGTAATGAAGGCGGGGTTGACCCCGCCGCCTTGGGATGCGAATGAGAATTAGTCGCAAGACGGAGACCGAGACCATGTTCAAGGCTGTACCAAACTACCGCTCCTCCAGCGTTTCCTCCCATGCCGAGGTGCATCCGGCGCAGCTTTGCGGCCAACCCGCAAATGACCCTGGTCCCGGTCTCTTTCTCGACCGTCTGATCGCCGATGGCGACCCGGGCGACCTGATTTCCCTCCTGCACCGGCAGGCGGCCTGGCGGGGCCTCCTGTCGCATGGCCACCCACCCTCTCACGGGTAGCCAACGACTTCGCGTAGCTCTGCCCGTGGATGTCTGCTTTCGTCGCTGTCTGCACATCCGCAGCCTTCCGGTGCGTGGGAAGGGGCAGGCTCCGGTGCGGGATGGGAAACTCAGGCCTCCAGTCTTTGTCTGTATCTGAGAGCTGCTGAGCTCCGCCTTGGCCACACCTGACCCGAAAGGGGCGGGGGTGGCTTTTCTTGGCGCCGCAGCGCGATTGGACCTTATCGCTGCGGAAGGCTTGCCCGGCGGCGCGCGGCGTTTAGTTTGTTTGGCAGACCTCATTCCCTCAGGAGATTCCATCCAATGGCTGTGCCGCCCGTCCTGCAGAACCTGCGTATTCCGGTGATCGCCTCGCCGCTGTTCATCATCTCCAATGCGGAGCTCGTGATTGCCCAGTGCAAGGCGGGGGTCGTCGGCAGCTTCCCGGCGCTCAACGCGCGGCCAGGCCCGGTGCTCCATGAGTGGCTGGACAAGATCACCAACGAGCTGGGCGAATACAATGTGAAGAACCCGGACCGCCCGGCCGCGCCGTTCGCGGTCAACCAGATCGTGCACAAGACCAATAACCGCCTCGACCATGACATTGAAGCCTGCGTGAAGTTCAAGGTGCCGGTGATCATCACCTCGCTGGGCGCGCGCACGGATGTGAATGACGCCATCCATTCCTATGGCGGCATCGTGATGCATGACGTGATCGACACCTGGTTTGCGAAGAAGGCGCTGGAAAAGGGCGCGGATGGCCTGATCGCGGTGGCCGCGGGCGCGGGCGGGCATGCCGGCAAGCTGTCGCCATTTGCGCTGATCCAGGAGATCCGCGAGTTCTTCGATGGCCCGCTGGCACTGTCGGGCTCCATCGCGACCGGCGGGGCAGTGGCAGCTTCGCTCGCGATGGGGGCGGACTTTGGCTATATCGGCTCGGCCTTCATTGCGTGCGACGAAGCCAACGCGATGGAAGGCTACAAGGACGCCATTGTCGATTACGGCGCCGAAGACATTGTTTATTCTAACCTTTTCACCGGCGTTCACGGCAACTACCTTAAGCCCTCAATCATTGCCGCCGGTCTTGACCCCGACAATCTGCCCGAGAGCGACCCGTCGAAGATGAACTTCGGATCGGGCGGCAACACCGAGGCCAAGGCGTGGAAAGACATCTGGGGCTGCGGCCAGGGCATTGGCGCGGTGAAGAAACGTGGCCCGGTGAAGGACTTCGTCGCCCAACTTGAGCGCGAGTATAATGACGCGCGCGCGGCGCTGGCCAAGGGTCAGGCCTTCTCGCGCGCGGTAACCGTTCCGGCCGAATAAGACCTCCTGGCGGGTAAAATCGAAGCGCTCCGTCTCGATGAGGCGGGGCGTTTTTTTGCGGGCAAAGCCGGACAAAATGGCGTCATTTCACGGACGCCCACCGGACACGCCAGGACAATCCCGGACAGGTTTGGGACAATTCCGGCCAAATACGGACAGGTTATCCACAGGCTGGCGCTGGCGCGGCCGGAAAACCGGGATCGGGGAACAGGCGAGAGCCTATCCAACACGTATCCTGTTATCGATGCAGCAAATGCGGCCCATCGAATCCACCGGGGGTGGGCGCGGGGGCAAACTTCGCCTCATGCTTTACTCATCTCACAGACTAGTTTCGCGCGCCGCCTGGCGCTGGCCCCACTTCAGACCCGATGAACTTGCCTGCCAATGTGGCGGGCGGGGGTGCCGGGGCGCCTATTGGCATGACGCGGAGTTCCTCGACGCGCTCGAGGCCCTGCGGAAGGAAATGGGCCGTCCCCTGAGGATAAACTCCGGCCATCGCTGCGCCATCTGGAACGCGGTCGTCGGCGGCGTGCCAAACTCCCAGCACCGGCGCATCGCGGTGGATATTGCTTTTGGCAAGCATGACCGGCGCGCGATGGTGGAGGCCGCGCAGCGGCTCGGCTTCACCGGCATCGGCATTGCCAAATCCTTCCTGCATCTGGACCGGCGGGAGACCCCGGCACGCTGGACCTATCCGGGGGCGGAGGACCTGTCATGAGCGACATTATTGGCCTCGCCGCCAGCGCCGCAGGTGGCGGGGTGTTCGGCCTGGTGGGCACGGTGATCGGCCGCGTAGCAGGCCTCGTCGAGCGGCGGCAGGACAACACCCAGGAGCGCGCCCGCTGGGCTCATGACGCAGCCATGCAGCAGGCACGTATGCGCGAGATGACCGCGGCAACGGAGGCGCAGATCAAGCTCGCCGATGCGGCGGGCGCCTGGCGCGGGCTCGCCGCCTCAATGGAGGCCGAGGCGGCCATTGGGGAGAGCTATAAATGGGTGAACGCCGTGCGCGCGCTGACGCGGCCTTTACTGACGCTGCTGCTCTGGGTGATCACGGGGCTGGTGTATCTGGGCGCAAGCGCCGAAGCGCGCGTGGGGATCGTGGAGACCGCGACCTTTGCGGCAACGGCGGCAACGCTCTGGTGGTTTGGGGACCGGGGGCAGAAGGGGCGGTGAGGGGTGGTAGGTGAGGTGTTCTCGTAGGGTGCATTAAGCGAAGCGCAATGCACCAAACAATGGGGATGGGACGGTGCATTGCGCTTCGCTTAATGCACCCTACCGAGCGCGAGCGGTGAGCGCTGGAGTAAAGGAGGGAGAGCGCAGGAGATAGGCTCTCAGACCGGCTACGCCGGTCGAGAGTGACGAGGGTGAGAAATGGGTGAATAAGTGGCGGGTTACGCCTTCGGCTAACCCGCCCTACGGGTTGCTTCTTTCACCAAATGCGCTTCTTCCGGTCTTAGCGTCAGCACGTCAACGCCGCGTTCTGTCACGGCCACCGTATGCTCGAACTGGGCGGAGAGTTTTCCGTCTTCGGTGCGGACGGTCCAGTTGTCGTCTTCCGTATACACGCCGCGGCGGCCTTCGTTGAGCATGGGCTCTATGGTGAAGGTCATGCCGGGGCGTAAGGGGAGGCCGGTGCCGCGGCGGCCGAAGTGGAGCACGGAGGGTTCTTCGTGCATCTCGCGGCCGATGCCATGGCCGCAGAATTCGCGGACGATGGAATAGCCCGCTTGCTTGGCATGGCGCTCAATGGCGTGGCCGATGTCGCCCAGCGTGGCGCCGGGGCGGACGGCGCGGATGCCTTTCCACATAGCTTCATAGGTGGTGCGCACGAGGCGGCGGGCGGGCGCGCTGACATTGCCGAGCATGTAAGTCTTGCTGGAATCGGCGATGTAGCCGTTCTTTTCCAGGGTGATGTCGAAATTGACGATGTCACCTTCTTTCAGGATTTCATCTGCTGAAGGAACGGCGTGGCACACCACATCGTTTACGGATGAATTGAGAACGTACTCAAAGCCGTATTGCCCCTTGCTGGCGGGGCGGGATTTCAGCTCATCGACGATGTAGCGCTCGACCCGGTCGTTCACTTCCAGCGTGCTCATGCCAATGAGCGGCATCTGGTCGATCAGCCCGAACACCGAGGCGAGCAGGCGGCCGGAATGGGCCATCGCGGCGAGTTCGTCCGGCGTTTTCGTCATGCCGCGGCGGCGCCCAGCGGCTCGGGCGTGATGCCGGCGGCGGCCATCTCGCGCTGGACGATTTCATTGAAGGAGAGGGTCGGGTGCATCTCGCAGAGCATGCCGATCCTGATCCAGAACGTCGCCTGCGCATTGATCGAGCGATAGGACACCGTGCTGGCGCGGCGGACCTGATCGTGGAGATCGTCGTCAATATTTACAATGCCCATGGGAGGTCTTTCATGTGTGAAGCGTATATGGTTCGTATATGTTTCCTGCAGCCCGCGCAAGACGCCAGACTGCGTTGAGCTTCCAGCGGCGCGTGCTAGGCTTTGCCGCAAAAGGGCTGGATAAAAGGGAACGCGCAGATGGCCGATTTCATTCTCGTCATTGACGAAGGCACGACCTCTACGCGGGCGATTGTGTATGACCGCGACTTTCGCGAGGTGGCCCTCGCGCAGGAAGAGGTGGCACTGGCCTATCCCCGGGATGGCTGGGTAGAGCAGGACGGCGAGGAGATCTGGACGCGCACGCTGTCGGTCTGCCGGGCGGTGATCGCCAAGGCGGGCGGGGCGGAGCGGATTGCGGCGATCGGCATCACCAACCAGCGCGAGACGACGCTCGTCTGGGACCGCAAGACCGGCAAGCCGCTGGCGCCTGCCATCATCTGGCAGGACCGGCGCACGGCGGCCTTCTGCGAGGAACTGAAAGCGAAAGGCTATGAGGGCGATGTGCAGGCCGAGACGGGCCTGCTGCTGGACCCCTATTTTTCGGGCACCAAGATCAGCTGGGTACTGAGCAATGTTCCGGGCGCGCGGGCGCGGGCAGCGGCGGGGGAGCTGGCGTTTGGGACGGTCGATACCTTTCTGCTCTGGCGGCTGACGGGCGGTAAGGTGCACGCCACCGATGTGACGAATGCGTCGCGCACGCTGCTTTATCGCCTCGGCCTTGGCGGCGAGGGCGGATGGAGCGCGGCGATGGGCGAGATGCTTGGCGTGCCGGCGGCCATGCTGCCTGAGGTGAAGCCGAGCGCGGCAGAGTTTGGCATGGCGCAGGCGGCGCTGTTTGGCCGGGCGATCCCGGTGGCGTCTATTTTGGGCGATCAGCAGTCTGCGCTGGTGGGGCAGGGATGTCTCGCGCCGGGGCAGGCGAAGATCACCTTTGGCACGGGCGCCTTTCTGGTGGCGAACACCGGGCAGGCGCGGCCTGTTTCGGAGAACAGGTTGCTCGGCACGATGGGGTATGCGCTGCCGGGGGCAGGCGCGATGGCGCTGGAGGGGTCGATCTTCAACGCGGGCACGGTGATCAAATGGCTGCGCGATGATCTGGGGCTTATTCAGAGGGCGGATGAAAGCGCGGCAGCGGCGGCGAGCCTCAAGGATAATGGCGGGGTGTATATGGTGCCGGCGTTTACCGGGCTTGGCGCGCCGCATTGGGACGCGGACGCGCGCGGGTTGATCGCGGGGCTGACGCGGGCGGCGACAGGCGCGCATCTGGTGCGCGCGGGGCTGGAGGCTGTGGCGTATCAGACGCATGACCTGCTGGCGGCCTTTGCGGGGGATGGCGCGCCGATTGCCGAGCTGCGCGTGGATGGCGGCATGGTGGGGAATGACTGGCTGATGCAGTTCCTGGCGGATGTGTGCGCGCTGCCGGTGCTGCGGCCAGATTACCGCGAGATGACCGCGCTGGGCGCGGCGGCGGCGGCAGCGATGCAGATCGGCTGGCTGAGCGCGGCGGACTGGGCGGCGCGGGATGTGCCGGGCAAACGGTTTGAGCCGAAGATGGGGGCGGAGGCGCGCGCCGCATTGCTGAAGGGCTGGAACGCAGCGCTGGCGCGGACGCTGGCCTGATCCATGACCCAGTCAACACCTTCTGCGCCCGTCCGTAGCCTGACGACACGTTATGTTATCGTAGTGACGATTGCCATGGTGGTCGGGGCGGGGATATTCAAATCTCCGGCGCTGGTGGCGGCCAATGCGGGGTCTGAGACGGCGGTGTATCTGCTGTGGTTGGTGGGCGGGTTTATCTCGCTGATGGGGGCGCTGTGCTATTCGGAGCTGGCGGCGGCGTTTCCCCATGCGGGCGGGGATTATCATTTCCTGGAGCGAGCCTGGGGGCGGCGCTTTGCGTTTCTCTTTGCGTGGGCGCGCTTTGCCGTGATCAATACCGGCGCGATTGCGCTGCTCGGCTTTGTGATTGGCGACTACATGAACCGGGTGATTGATCTGGGGGCGCACGGTCCTGCGATCTATGCTTTTGCCAGCGTGCTGGGGCTGAGCGCGTTGAAGCTGCGGCCCACAGGTGAGGCGGGCGATAGCGGGCTGGTCATCATCCTTGTGGCGGGGCTGCTGGTGCTGGTTGCGGCGGGGGCGAAGATTGCGCTGTCGGGCACGCCGCCGCTGGCGCCGGGGGCGCCTTACATGCCGGGGCTCGGCGGGATCGGCTACGGGCTGGTTTTTGTGCTGCTGGCGTTTGGGGGGTGGACGGAATCGGCGACGCTTTCTTCTGAAGTGAAGGATGGCGAGCGGGGGATGGTGCGGGCGCTTGTGATTGCCATTTCACTGATCACGGGGCTTTACCTGCTGACGGCGTGGGCGATGCTGCGGGGGCTCGGGCTGGACGGGCTGGCGGGCGCGGCGGCGCCGGCAGCTGATCTGATGGCCATCGCATTTGGGGAAAGCGCGGGCGTTGTGCTCGCCCTCGCCGTGGTGGCGGCGGCGGTTACCTCGGTCAACGCGACGATCATCGTGGGCGCGCGCACGACGTATGCGGCCGCTGCGCGCCTGCCGGCGCTGTCCTGGCTGGGCCGCTGGAATGAGGGCACGCGCAGCCCGCGCAATGCCATCCTGGCGCAGGGGGCGATCTCGCTGGGCCTGGTTGGCTTTGGCGCGGCGTATCGCGGCTTTGAAACGCTGGTGGATTATACCGCGCCGGTCTATTGGGTGTTCCTGATTGCCAGCGGGATGGCGCTGATCCGGCTACGGATGAAAGAGCCTGCGGCGGCGCGGCCGTTCCGTGTGCCGTTTTATCCGCTTGTTCCGGCGCTGTTTATCCTCTCCAGCGGGGCGATGCTGGTGTCGGCGATCCTTTATGTGCAGGGCGGGGCGTTCTTCGGACTGGGCGTGCTGGTGGCGGGGCTCGCCCTGTTGCCGGTGTTGGGGCGCCGCAGCAGATAGCGCGGAACCCTGGCGCTGGCCCCGCGTTGATAGGGTAGTGATCGCCACAAGGCGGCATGATGCTTGAAGAAAATGGGAGGCCCTCCATGAGCAACTCCAAAAAACCGGAAAAAGAAGAAACGCAGGCCGAGATTGCCCAGCGCGCGCTCGACCTGAAGACCAAGGCGGCGGAAGAGGATACCTCCTCCATCCCGGAATCGCGCACCGCAGGCGATGGCCAGATTCACGAGAGACGCGCAGACGAGCCCCCGATGGGCGCTCTGGACGCCGAAGGGCACCGCCCCGTTCTCGAACGCAGCAGGAAGGTACGCTGATGGATTTCCAGTTCAACACAGGCAACAAGGTCGATGGCGACGCGCGGATGGAAGATCATTTCGAAACGCGCTTCCGGGAGCGGCTGGAGCGGTTCAAGCCCCGTCTTTCCCGCATTGAGGTGCATGTGCGCGATACCGACGGCACGCGCCGCGATGGGCCAGACGGCATCGAAGCAGTGATCGAGGCACGCCCTTACAATGGCGAGCCGCTGACCACGAGCGACCGGGCCGCGACGCCCGAAGCGGCCGTCAATGCCGCGCTGCAAAAGCTGGTCGCCCGGCTGGACGCAACGTTCGGCAAGGCGGACCGCGTCCGGAAATAAGGGCGGCGAAGCCCAAAACACAAATGCCCGGTCCTGCTAGGATCGGGCATTTTGCGTTGGGAATGGACAGCAGCCCGGCGCCTACGCCCCGGCATCCCCCTTCTAAATTTGATCCCCCGGATCAAATTCTTCTGCTACGCAGAACCGAAGGCCGATGGTGCCACCTGACAGATTTGAACTGTCGACCTCGTCATTACCAATGACGCGCTCTACCCCTGAGCTAAGGCGGCATTGCCGGTTGGGTTCGGGGGCTTTAGCGTAACCCTGCCGATATGAAAAGACCCATTTGCCGCTGAAGATGACAGACACTCCGAAGAAAACCGAACAGGAAGAGCGTCAGGCCCGCCGGGCCGAAGCGCTGCGCGCGAATCTGCGCCGCCGCAAGGCGGCTGCCCGGAAGGAATCAGATCATAATAGCCCCTCTGAGGCCAAAGGGGATGCATGACATGACTTCGCAGAGGGGCGCCGGTCAGCCGTGGACGAGCAGCCGTGTGGGCCGGTTTGCGGCCTGGGCGTTGATGATGGCCGTGCTGGCGTCCTGCGCGTCGCGGCCGATGGGGACGCCGGGAGATCCGGCACTGCTGCGGGGGCTGATAGACGGCCTGCTGGCGCCGATTACCTTTGTGATCAGCCTTTTCAGCGATGATATCCGGATGTACGCCTTTCCCAATATCGGGCGCTGGTATGATTTCGGTTTCCTGATGGGGGTTCTCTGCTGGGGCGGGGGCGGCGCGGCAGCATCCAAATAGCTGTATTTGCTCACAAATCGGCCCTTACAAAGCCGCGAAGCATTGTATATCTGCGGCCATGGATCGTCTTCACATCATTGGCGGCAGCCCTCTCAGCGGCCGCATTCCCGTCTCAGGCGCGAAAAACTCCGCCCTGAAGCTCATGGTCGCCTGCCTGCTGACAGATCAGCCGGTGGAATTCACCAACATGCCCAACCTCGCAGACACGCGCTTTCTGGCGCAGCTGCTGGAGACGCTGGGGGTGGAGGTTTACTGGCCCAAGGGCTCCTCGACCTGTCACCTCAATGCGGCGGAGCTGAAATCCACCATCGCGCCCTATGAACAGGTGCGGAAGATGCGGGCGAGCTTCAATGTACTCGGGCCGCTGGTGGCGCGATCGGGGCATGCCACCGTCTCGCTGCCCGGCGGCTGCGCGATTGGCGCGCGGCCTGTGGATCTTCACCTCCAGGCGCTGGAAGCGATGGGCGCAGACCTTCGCGTGGAGCAGGGCTATGTGAAGGCTGCCGCCATTCACGGCCTCAAAGGCGCGCACATCAACTTCTCGACCGTCTCGGTCGGCGCCACCGAGCATACGATGCTCGCCGCGACACTGGCCAAGGGTGAAACGATTCTTGAGAACGCTGCGCGCGAGCCGGAGATCGAAGACCTTGCGAACTGCCTCAACAAGATGGGCGCGAAAGTGTCGGGCGCGGGCACTCCGGTCATCCGGATCCAGGGTGTCGAAAAGCTGAAAGGCGCGACTTACCCGGTAATGCCTGACCGCATCGAGGCAGGCACCTTCGCGATGGCCGCTGCTGCCGCGGGCGGGGACGTGACGCTGGACGGCGCGCCGGTCGTGGCGCTGGGCGCGATGATCGCCAAGCTACGCGAGGCGGGCGTGACGGTGGACGCGGACGAAGCGGCCTCCACGATCCGCATCCGCCGCAATGGCACAGCCCTCAAGGCCGTCAGCCTGTCGACCCAGCCCCATCCGGGCTTCCCGACAGACCTGCAAGCCCAGTTCATGGCGCTGATGACGCTGGCAAGTGGCACGAGCATCATCCGCGAAACGATCTTCGAGAACCGCTTCATGCACGCGCCTGAACTGGCCCGCCTGGGCGCAGACATCACCGTGCGCGGCCAGGAAGCCGTGGTGAAGGGCGTTGCCCAGCTGACCGGCGCGCCTGTGATGGCAACGGATCTGCGCGCCTCGGTCTCGCTCGTCATTGCCGGCCTTGCCGCGCAGGGCGAAACGGTCGTCAACCGAATCTACCATCTCGACCGGGGCTTTGAGCGCCTGGAAGAGAAGCTCGGCGCCTGCGGCGCGAAGATCGAGCGGCGGTCTGGGGAAGAGGAATAACTCAAACCCCCTTCTCCCTCGGGGGGGAAGGGGCTTTTTTGTCCCTCATCTTTCCGTTGAGGTTGCGGGCCGAATACGGCTAGGAACGCAACTGAATGCCAACCTTCCGCTGGGAAACCCCATGACCGATCCCAAACCCCTCCGCCTGTTCACCGAAGAGGCTGAAGACCTGAAGATCATCGCTGCCGCCGTGCAGGATTCGGTCGTGAAGGCGGGAAACCTCAAATACGAGCAGAAACATCGCCGCTTCAGCCTCGAGATCAATCGCTATCGCTGGGAAAGCGCGCCGACCCGCAAAGGCCAGCCGGGCGAGCGGGTGCGCTCCATTCTCGGCTTTGACGGCGTGATGGCGGTGAAAACGCGCGGCATCACCAAGGTGGATCCCGAACTGATTCTCTCGCTGCTGAGCGTGGAGTTTGCGCCGGATGAGGAACCGCCCGGCGGCAAGATCACGCTGCTGTTTGCCGGCGATGGCGAGATCGTGCTGACGGTGGAGGCCGTGGATGCGACGCTGCTGGACAGCGATTATGTCTGGCCGACGCGCAACGTGCCGAGCCATGAACGGCGGAAGAGGTAGCGGGGCGTTTCCGCCCCGCTTGCCAGATCAGAAGTTCAGACGAATGCCGACGCCGATATAGCGGCCCGGATTGCCGCGCGCGCCGTCTGCGCCGCGATGGGTGATGGCGCGCTCATCGAACACATTGTCCACCTTGGTATAGACCTCAACCACATCGCTGATGTCGTAGGAGGCGGAGAGATCCATCGTGAGCAGACTTTCCGTGCGCAGATAGGTTGTGTCGATGCCCACCCGGTCGCAGGTCGTCGTGGTGCAGGTCTCGTCGGTATAGTTGAGCGCGGCATACACGTCCCAGCCGCGGTCATGCTCCAGGCCCACCTGCAGGACGCCGGTATGGGGCGGGGTGTAGTCGAGCGTGTCGCCGGCAAGCACGCCGCCGGCGGTATCGGACGCGCGGGTGTATTCGCCTTCGGTGTAGGTGTAGGAGAGGCGCGCGGGCACGGTGAAGCCGTTGCCTTCAAACAGGGTGGCGAACGCGCCCAGCTCAAAGCCATAGACTTCCTTGGCGCCGCTTTGCAGCGTTGATCCGTCCACGATACCGCCGGGGCAGGGATTGGCCACGAGGCAGAGGCGCAGGGCGTTGTCATAGTCGCTGAGGAAGGCAATCGCGTCGACACCGACCGAGCCGCTGCGAT
>JBKBRT010000235.1:0-4163 GCA_046291585.1 Hyphomonas sp. | reverse complement strand
CCGGTGAAGAAATTGTCCACACACAGCACCGTCGCCCCCGCTTCCAGAAGCCGCTCGCTCAAATAAGACCCGATAAATCCCGCCCCGCCCGTAATCAGAATGCGCTTCTCTAAATGCATGGGTTTCCATCCAGAATTCAAACAAATCCATTGAGCGGCAATGCCTTACCGGAAAAACCCGGCCACAGAAACGGGATCGCCGCAATTGGCTTGGCGCCCCATCGGCGCGCTTATTCGTCGCCGTCCACGTTGCCCCGGAGCGATTTAACCTCGCTGCGGCGCTTCTTGGAGGCGATCCGGCGGCGCACACTTCCGGCGGTCGGCCTGGTCTTCACCCGGCGCTTGGGGGGACTGGCGGCCTTAAGGATCATCTCTGCGAGACGGGCTCGCGCTGCCGTCCGGTTGAGAACCTGGCTGCGGTGTTCACTCGCCTCCAGCATAAGGCGCCCGTCCGTGGTGATGCGGCTTGCATAAAGCTTTTCGAAGCGTTCCTTGACCGGCGCCGGAAGCGACGACGCCTGCACATGCCAGGTCAGCTGTACCGCGCTCGACACCTTGTTGACATTCTGGCCGCCGGGGCCCGACGCGCGCACGAAGGCCTCGCTGAGTTCCCAGCCCGGCACAGTGAGCGTGTCTGAAATCCGCAGATCCCCAAATTCCGCCATGACCGGTTTCCTGAAGCAAATGTTCAGCGGGAGTTCAGGCAATCTCCCCCACAAATCAACCCGCAATGCTGGATGTCCCAGCTTCGCGTGTCACCGGCAAAAGCCTGTGGCCGGAACCCGTAAGATGGAGCAAGCGCCATGCGCCTGAACAAATCCTTTACGCGCCTTATCGCGGCTACCACGGCTGCCGGTATCCTGATTGCGCCGCTTGCGCATGCCGACCGCGACCATCGCGGGAAGGGAAAGCGCGGCTACGAACGTGGTTATGACCGGGGTTATGATCGCGGGTATGACCGGGGCCACAAGAGCCATCAAAGGCATCACTACCGCCACGACTACAAACCACGCTACCATTACAGCCCGCCGCCGCGCGCCTATTATGCCCCGCCGCGCACGTCCGTGACGGTAACCTATGGGCAGTCTTACGGGCCTCACTATTATCGGGGATACGCCCCGCGCTATAATGTCGGCGGGTATTACGGCTATGCCCCGCGCACGGTTTACATCACCGAGTATAACCGGCACGGGCTGTATGCCCCGCCAAGCGGCTATCACTGGGTACGTGACAATGACCGCGGCGACGCGATCCTCGCCTCAGTGGCAACTGGCGCCATTGTAGGCCTCGTTGTCGGGGCTATTGCCGCCAACTGAACCTGTTGCCTCCTACCCCTGTACCGAGGCGAAGACATCCGGACCCGGGCCTGCATAGCCCGGTTCCGGGTGTCTTTTTTTGTGCCTGACACCTGCCGGGAGATGTCATATTGCGGACAAATCGGGACACTTTGGGGACAGTTCAGGACACCATGATGACAAAACCTGTCGAAGCCGGCTGCGGCGCGGCGATCCTCGATGATCAGGGCCGTCTCCTCCTTATCCAACGCCTCAGAGAACCTGAAGCGGGCGCCTGGGGACTGCCCGGCGGCAAGATCGATTTCGGCGAACGGGCAGAAGATACTGCCCGGCGGGAGATCCGCGAAGAGCTCGGCATCGAGATCGAACTGACGGGCCTGGCCTGTATCGCAGAGACTATTGATGCCGGGGATGGGCGCCATTGGGTGGCGCCTGTCTTTTCGGCGCGGATCCTCTCAGGCGAGCCTGCCATCCTGGAGCCGGAAAAACATGGCGGCTGGGGCTGGTTTGACCTCGCAGACCTGCCCGCCACCCTCACCAGCCCGGTCAGGGACTGGCTGAAGGCGCAGAGTTAGCTGCTTTTCGTAAAGGCTAACGCAGCGCCTTCAATTCTCATCGCTTGTTCTTGAACTTACAAAAAATTCCTATTTGAAATAGATATTTCGGGCTAACCCCTTGCTTCGAAAGCTTCCACCAGAAGGTGATGATTCACATGGCTTTTTTTGCTTGATGCACTGCAATATAAGGCCGCATGGTAAAAAAAACAGGAAAATCGGCCCGAGCGCGGCCAAATTTAGGAAATATCATTCTCTGCAAGATAGGAATGCTGGCGTCGGAGCAATAGCCAGGCATTTCCCCTTCTCCGGCTGGGCCAGCGTGTCGATCCACGGAGGAGTGATCAATGCCCAAACTACCCATGACAGCGATCGCGCTTGTCGCGCTTGTGACAGCCGCTGCCTGCGAATCCAACGGCCATACCCGGTATGCCAGTGTCGGGACGGTCGGTCCCGGCGGCTCCAGCGGGGGCAATGGTCAAAATGGCGGTGATGGCGCCGACGGCCAGAACGGCGGCAGTGGCACGGATGGTCAGAATGGCAGCAACGGTCTGCAAGGCCCGCCTGGTATGGCAGGCCCCATCGGTCCTGCTGGTCCATCCGGCCCTGCTGGCCCAACGGGCCCTGCCGGACCTGAAGGCGCCCCCGGCGGTAACTTCGCTCTCGGCGATGCCGGGCTGATCGCGACCGGCGGTCTTATCGGCCCGAGCGGCCTCGGCGGCACTGGTCTTCTGGCAAATCTCGGCGATCCATCGGGCAGCATCCCGGTCGTTTCCGATGTCAGCACATCGGCCGGAACGATCGTCACGTCTGCGACCACCGGAATTGATACAGCGCTTGGCCAGGCAAACCTGCCCACAGAGCTTGCCAGTGTTACCGGCGCTGTCACCGCAACGGTGGGCAATGTCGGCGGCGCGCTCGGCGCGTTCGGCACCGATGGCGCCCCCCTCGTTGACGGCCTGACCTCCTCGGTCACCCCGCTCCTGACAGCCAGCCTCGGAGAAGGAACACTTGCCGGAGACCAGGACGGAAGCCCCCTGATCGGGCTCAGCGTTCTGACAACAGACCAGCAGGCCGGAACGCTCGCCGAAGTCGGCGTGGCCTCGGGCGGCGTTCTGCTCAATGCAGATCTTTCGACCGGCACCGATACGGCGCTGAATGTCGGCAATCTGGTGAGCGCCGATCTTGGCCCTGTCACGGGCGGTCTCAACCATCTCCTGAACGAGACAGGCCTTTCGGATGTCACCAACATGATCGACCTCGGCACGGCTGAGGACGGTCTGCTGGCAGATGTCACTGGCAATGTCAGTGGCCTGCTTTCGGGAGAAGGCGATCTGAGCGGCCTCACGGCGCCTGCGGAAGACCTGCTCTCCGGCGGCGGCCTTCTGGCGGGTCTGAGTGATCCTGTCGAAGACCTGTTGTCGGGTGGCGGACATCTCGAAGACCTCACTGGTCCCGTCGAAGGCCTGCTGAGTGGAAATCAGACGCCTGAAACACCGCTGACCCCTGTTGTTACCGGCGTGACGAATGTCGTCGGCGGACTGCTCGGTGGCGGCTGGAATTAGCCCTCAGACCAAAAATAAACGGAAGATCTTATGAAGAAGCGCCACGTTCAACTCTCGCAATTCCTCTTGATGAGCGTGGCGCTTTTTTCCTTTAGCACTGGTGACGGAACAGCCGAACCCCAGACGCTGCCCGACGAGCGGCTCAATCCCGGCTCCCGCACAGATACACCCGTCATAACCCCGGACGGGGCCGAAGAAACCGAACGCGGCGTCACGGATGTTGCCGCTTCTGCTGCCACCGAAACGGCTGTTTCGATCCGCGGTATCCAGTTCAGGGGCGCCGAAGTGCCCGCTGTCGTGGCCGCAGCCACACAGCCCTTCCTCGGAAAACCCGCAGATACCGCAACCCTGAAAGACCTCGCTGCAGCCATGAGCGAGGCCTACAAGAAATCCGATGTCGCCCTCTTCACCCTCGCGATTCCCGCGCAGGACCTTTCTGATGGCGTGGTCGACGTCCTGATCGCCGAGGGCCATGTTTCAGAAATCATTACACGGACGGATGACACCGTTTCACAACGCCCTCAGCTGCGCGGATACCTCCGCCCGCTCCTGACCGAGCGCCCGGCAAGCCGCGAGAGCTTTGAGCGCGGCATGACGCTGGCGCGCCGGGCCGAAGGCGTCAAGGTGACCCCTGGCCTGCGAACCTCCACCGATCCAGGCGCAGTTATTCTCGTTCTGGATGTGGAGGACAAGAAAGACGGATTTGCCATCGGCTATGACAGCCGCGAATCCCGGCTGGTCGATGCCGGA
>JBKBRT010000234.1:0-4169 GCA_046291585.1 Hyphomonas sp. | reverse complement strand
GATGGAGGCTTCATCCTCACGTCTTTTATAGGGCCCGGCCACTCCTTCGGAGAGTTCACTGTCTTCACGGATCTTCCCCTCAGCCACGATATCTCGGCGGTGGGACCAACGACGCTGATTAATATTCCTGGTCAGAAGTTTCTGGACCTTTGCGAAGCGGAACCAGCCTATCTCGCCGCACTCCTGCGCGCGACGCTGCTGCGTTCACATGTCCTCATCGAGATGCTCCACGCCCTCAGATTGCTGCCGCTGGTGCCGCGCGTCGCAAAATACCTGCTCATTATGGCACCTCACAAATCTTCAAAAGCAAAGCTGCACTTTCGCCAGACAGATTTTGCAGCAACGCTGGGACTGTCCCGCGCCTCAATGAACCGGGCGCTGTCTGAACTTGAAGACCTCGGATTGATCCGCCGGAGCTATGGCTGCGTGGAAATCTGCTCCGTACCCGGCTTGTCCCGATGGCTCGAACACGCAGTTGGCGACGATTAGGCGCGCCCGGCGAACCATGCAGGCAGGACGCGGGCCTGCGAACATAATCAATTGTCGAAATTTTGACATTCTTGAATCCGCCGGGCTGATACCTCCACTCCCGTGACCGTCAGAGAAACGGGTCGGGAGGATGTCATGAGATTTCAAAAGCGCACTACGATTTTAGGCCGCTCAATGCACACGCTGTTAGCGAGCGC
Organism: Hyphomonas sp.; assembly: GCA_046291585.1. Lineage (GTDB taxonomy): Bacteria > Pseudomonadota > Alphaproteobacteria > Caulobacterales > Hyphomonadaceae > Hyphomonas. The sequence goes on along the minus strand of JBKBRT010000234.1, from coordinate 3,483 downwards.
ATCCACTTTGGGACTTTTCAGCGCCGCAATGGCGCAGGAAGCCGAAGACGCTCCGCGCACCCTCTCGACCGTGACGGTGACGGCGACACAGCGCGTTGAAAGCATCCAGGATGTTCCCCTGGCGGTAACGGCGCTCGATCCGGAGGCTCTGGAGCGTGCGGGTGTAACGGACATCGCCGGTCTCGACAGCCTGTCGCCAAGTTTCAACATGAATAGCGCTGGCACAGTTTCCGGCGGCACGACGCTCAGAATTCGCGGGGTTGGAACAACCGGCAACAATATCGGCCTCGAAAGCGCCGTCGGCGTCTTCCTTGACGGCGTCTATCTTTCCCGGCCGGGAGTCGCCCTTGGTGACCTGCTGGATCTTGAGCAGATCGAGATCCTTCGCGGGCCACAGGGCACCCTCTTCGGGCGTAACACATCCGCCGGCGCCCTGAACATCAGGACGAAGAAGCCGGATCTGAGGGAGCAGGAAGCGTTCGGAAACCTGACCATCGGCAACTATAATCTCGTCAACGTCCAGGCGGGCATAAATATCCCGCTCATCGAGGACAGGTTCGCCATTCGGCTGTCGGGAGCAACCCAGAAGCGCGACGGCTTCGTCGAAGGCCTAAACGGATCCGAAAGCCATGACCGGGACCGCTTCGTGCTTCGCGGCCAGGCGCTTTGGGATATGGGAGGCGGCGGCACCTTGCGCGCCATAGCAGACTATTCGGAAGCGGACGAAAAATGCTGTCAGGCGGTCTGGTTCAGCGACACGTCCCTGCGCGCTGTCTTCGGCCCGGCGGGACTGGACGCAGCGGGCGGCGCGCCGAATGTCGGTCCGTCCGCCGTGGAGGCACTCAGATCCAATGACGGAGAATTTCTCAACCCGTTTGAACAAACCGGCTTCTCGATTGAATACAACAACCAGACGCCTCTCGGGGATCTGACCTATATCGGCGCCTACCGTGATTACGAGGCCCGGCAAGCGCTGAGCACGGACTATACTGGCCTTAGAATGTTTACCGCCGGAGCGTCAGCTGAAGCCATTGCGCTCGGCGGCACAAACTTCGATCCCGAGAGCAACCTCACCCGGATCGAAACCACCACGCACGAACTCAGACTGCAGAACACAGCTTTTGATGATCGTCTCGACTGGCTTGTGGGCGTGTATTATTCGGATGAGAGCATCAATACCGGCGGGTCGGTCACCTTGCTGGATGAGTATCAGGCAGCTGTCAGCGCCGGTCTGCTCGGCCAGACGTCAAATCTTCTGCGCGGCTTTGCCGGCGGCGCGCCTGCGACAGGGGATTTTGCCGACAACGCGTTCCGGCAGGACGGCGAGTCCCTCTCGATCTTCACGCACAATATTTTGTCCGTCACCGACAGGTTAGATCTGACCGTCGGCCTGCGTTATGTCGAAGAAACGAAAGATGGCAGCTTCACGCAACTACGCGGACAGCATAACGCCTGCCTGGGCACCTTCGGTAATCTGGCAAATGTGCCCGCTGCGCTTTCGGGAGCGGCCGTCGGCCTCAACTGCTTTGTGTTTGCCGCGCCCGTGTACGACCCGAACAACCCCGGCCCGCTGTTTGGAGGGATCGCGGCCTCTCCCGCAGCGCCCCTGCTGGGTTTCCTCCCGCAGGAATTTGACGAGACATTCCAGGACGAAGAGGTCGTCTATACGATCAAGGGCAGCTATGCCCTCACCAGCGACATTAACATCTATGGCGGCTTCACGCACGGCTTCAAATCGGGCGGCTTCAACCTTGATCCATCTGCGGCGGCCGGAGGGGTAGATCCCCGCTTCAACTCCGAACTCATCGATGTCTGGGAAGCCGGCATCAAAGCCGATCTGTTCAACGGACGGGCGCGCGCCAATCTCGCTGTATTCCAGCAGGAACTGGAAGGCTTCCAGGTTCTCGAGTTTACAGGCGTCCAGTTCAGGACCTTCAATGTCGGTAAAGCCGAGTCGACCGGTTTCGAGCTTGATACCGAAGCGGCCCTGACAGATACCCTGAGCGGAAACCTGTCGGTCGCCTATTCGAATGCACGGTACCCGGACGATTGCGATGTTCTCGCCCCCGGGACACCCGGCTTCAACGCCAACTCAGCCAACCTCTGCGGCGCATCGCTCACCAATGCCCCCGAATGGGTAGTCACCGGCGGAGCGACCTATGAGCGTCAGGTCAATACTCTGAACTTTTTCGCGAATGCCAATTTCCGCTACGAAGATGACCGCCGAACGGGAACGCAGCCCACAGAACTCCTTGCGCCTGGTCTTCTCCTGCCGGGAGACATCCAGGACGCAAACACCAAGATCGACCTTCGCATTGGTCTGTCCTCAGGAGACAAGCGCTGGGCGATTGAGCTTTGGGGGCGCAACGTAACGGACGAGCAAACCGTCAACAGCTCATTCACCGTCCCGCTTCGCGGTGTCCTGGCAAACCGTTCGCGTGCTCAGTTTACCCAGGATCCGGCGACCTATGGGGTGACCTTGCGGACGAGGTTCTAGCGCCTCCTTGCGGCCTGGTGCCACGATAAACACAGGGGTTCTCGAATGATTGGTCTTTTCCCACTCCGTTTATGCCTGGCGTCCTTCCTGGTCGTCATTCTCTGCCTGTGTGGTTGCACGACAGCTGGATATGGACCTGCGCAAGGCCTGCATGTTCCCACGACCGATCCGTCGGCAGATCTCGCTGATATTGAACCCCTTCTGCAGCAGGCAGCGGGTGCAACCGGCGCGGTCATCCTAATCTACGAGCCGGACGGCTCGACCCTTCATCAGGCATCGACCGGAGAGCTGACGATCGATGATCCTATATTTGTTGCCTCGGCATCAAAATGGGTGGCAGCCGCGCTGCTGATGATCCTCGTGGATGAAGGCCTGCTTGACCTCGACGCGCCCGCGAGCCGTTACGCGCCCTATCTGACCGGCGACAAAGCCGGGATTACGCTTCGGCAGATGTTCTCACATACCTCCGGCATGAACTCCGGGCATGCGGTTGAGGAACCGCCTACCGCCTCCCTGCAATCCTTTGCCAGGCAGCTGGCAGCCCTTCCCCTCGACAGCGACCCCGGAACGACCCTGAGCTATGGCGGCGTCTCGATGCAGATCGCAGGCGCCATCATGGAAGATGTCGCAGGCCAGTCCTTTCAGTCGCTCTTTTTCAAGCGACTGGCGGAACCGCTCGATATGAGAAGCGCTTATTTTTGCCATCCACTTGACTGCGATGTCAGCACTCCTGGCGCCGTGACGAACCCTTTGATCGGTGGCGGGTTGAAGATCAGCGCTGCTGACTATGGAAACTTTCTCAAAATGATCGCTAGCGGAGGAATATACAACGGACGCCGCATACTTAGCGAGGAAGCGGTGGCAGATCTCTCAACGGTCGTGACGGCCGGTCTGAACCGGGGCGCGATGCCAGGTGTAGCGGGCCCCGACTGGGAGTATGCGCTCGGGCAATGGTGCCATGAAGGTGAAGATGGAAATTGTCGCGT
>JBKBRT010000024.1:0-21260 GCA_046291585.1 Hyphomonas sp. | reverse complement strand
GAGCCAAAAGGGACACTCTCCATGGTAAGCTTTCCTGATGCAGTCAAAATGTTCTTCGCCCGTTATGTCGACTTTCAGGGGCGTTCGCGCCGGTCGGAATACTGGTGGGTCGCCCTGTTCAACGTCATCGTCTTTGCGGTGCTGTTCATTCTCGCAATGGCGCTGGGCGGCCTCAATCCGGATGCCGGCACAATGGGCCCTCTGGGCTATGTGTTTATCGCCATCATGGGCCTTTATGGCCTCGCGATCATCATTCCGAGCATTGCGCTGTTCGTCCGTCGCCTGCACGATATCAACCAGACGGGCTGGATCTATCTGGGGATCTTGATCGCGAGCGTCATTCCGCTCATCGGTCTGGTCGCGTCGATAGCGCAGATCGTGATCGCCTGTATTCCCGGCACGGTTGGCCCGAACAAATATGGCCCCGATCCGAAGAACCCGGCCGCTGGCAGCGCCGACATCTTCGCCTGATCGCCGGCTCAGTGTAGACATTCCAGAGAAAGCCGGGCTTTCGGGCCCGGCTTTTTTAGTTGCACACCTTTATCGTTTATTGATAAGGCCGAGGTACGTTTTCATGACCCCTTCCCAGAAAGAGCCGCCACAGCGCCCCATGGATTTCCGCAGAGTTTTCTTTGACCCTCAGGGACGGATCGCGCCGCGGGCCTTCGGGCAGGGCTATGTTCTGCTGACCGGGGCGATGCTTTTGGTGACGGTTCTGTCGGTTGTGGCCTCGCCGGGGATCGGGATCCTGCAGTATGCGCTGGTGTTTCCGTATATCTGCCTGTTCAGCAAACGCCTGCACGATGCCGGGATGAGTGCCTGGCTGTGGCTGGTGTTCCTGATGGGTTATTTCCTCGTCAATCTGATTGCTTCGGCCATTCTGATGCCGCTGCTGGCGCCTGAAACCCATGAGATCCAGCTGGAAATCCAGAAGGTCATGGAGGAAGGCGGCCTCAATGCCGGCATGGAAGAGCTGGCGCGCCGCGCGCCCGAGATCGCCCAGACATCGGCCCTGGTGAATGTGGCCGTGCTGTTGATCGCCAGCGCGATCATCGGATTTGCCGCCTACAGCCTGCGCTCTGACCCCAAACCCAATCGCCACGGCCCGCCGACGCTCGGTGGCGGCCGTCCGGACATCCGCCCCTGACCTGAACGAGGACCCGCCATGGATTACACAGCCGGCGCCGTTGATCCCGCCCGCCCCTGGATACGGGACGCGCGCGATGTGCCTGCGGAGATGAACTGGCGCGATACGCTCTTCAATCCCTTCGGCAAGACCTACAAGCTGCACTTCACGCGCGCCTGGACGTTCATGTTCCTCGGCCGGGTGATGTTGTATGTGATCCCGAGTTTCCTGACCTTCATTGCCGGTGTTGCGGGCGTCAACACAGCCGGCCTCAACACGCCGGTCAGCCTGCTGCTGTTCTCGGTGCCGGCGGTCCTGTTGCCATTTGCGGTGTTCACGCTGTTGACCGAATACACCTCCTTTGTGGTTCATATCCGCAGGCTGACGGAAGCAGGACGGTCGGCCTTCATGGCGGTGATCGTGCTGATCCCCCTGCTGCTGGGGCTGATTGCCTATGCCCTGGGCACGCAGGCCGGCGCAGCGCAGTATCGTCAGATGCATTCGCCCGCCAATACCGAAGCGGTGGAAGCCAAGAAAGAGACCGAAGCAGACGAAGAGGGCGAAACGGCGACCGCCCGGGGCGGGCAGCCGGCCGGCGATGGCGCGCGCGGACGCGATCCACGCCGCGCGGCGATGATGGCCATGAGCGAACGGGAACTGGCGATGTCGAGCGGTCTGGGCACGGCATTTCCAATCTGGTGGCTTGCCTCGTTCGGGGCGATGCTCTGGTCCCTGATGTATGTGTCGCGCCTGCCCAATGGTGGGCAGGGACAGTTCCGGACCGGCAGCCATATGACGCCTGAAGAGATCGCCCGCGGGGTTTGAGATTGTCTGCAGCGCGGGTGTCCGGAACGCGCGGGGGCACGGCCGGTGCTTGCGCTTTTATGGAGAGCGCCCCCACCCGCTGCTCGGGCAATCGCAGTGCGATTGCTGATCCTCGCAGCCCCCCAAGTCTGGGGGAGGGGATCTGTTGCGTGGTGGGGAGAGCCGCGTTTTCACGGGGCGCGGCGCGGTCAATTCCGGACAGATTGGGGACAAATCCGGACACCATAGGACAAACCCCGGACGGAAATTACCCGAGGCCGGCCTGCGCGGACACGCGCTCTCTTTCCGCTTCTCGAAATGTGCGCAGCTCTGCGGCGACGACGCCGGAGAGGATGTAGAGGCCGATCAGGTTTGGCACCGAGAGGAGGAAGAAGAGGCTGTCGATGATGTTGAGGACGGTGGTAACGTCCGCGATCGTGCCGAGCGGGAGGAGGAGGCAGAAGAGGGTGAGGTAGATGCGCCGGATGAGGGGGCGGGGGCCGAAGAGGTAGGCGCAAATCTGGAGGCCGTAATAGCCCACCGCCAGGATGGTGGAGAAGGCAAAGAGGCAGACGGCGACGGCGAGGATGACCGGGAACCAGGAGGACACCGTGCCGAAGGCGGCCGATGTCATGGCGATGTCGGTGTGGCCATCCTGCCAGACGCCGGTGGTGACGATGACGAGGGCGGTGGCCGAGCAGACGATGACCGTGTCGATGAAGGGCTCGAGCAACGCGACGAAGCCCTCCGAGGCCGGATGACGGGTTTTGGCGGCGGCGTGGGCGATGGAGGCCGCCCCGATGCCAGCCTCATTGGAGAAGACCGCGCGGCGCATGCCCGCGACGAAGGCGCCGATGAGGCCGCCCACGGCGGCGTCCGGGGTAAAGGCCTGAACCACGATGGTGGCCAGAGCGCCGGGAATGGCGGCGACGTTCACGGCAAGCACGATCAGGGCGCCGGTGAGATAGAGCCCGCACATCAGGGGCGTGAGCTTTGACGTGATGCGCGCGAGGGACGCGGCGCCGCCCAGCAGGACGAGGGCAGCGAGGCCGGCGATGAGGATGCCATAGCCCAGCGCCGCGCCGGTGTTCTGCGCCAGGCCGAGCACGGTGCTGACCTGGGAATAGGACTGGTTGACCTGGACGATCTGGATGAAGGCGACGAGGGCAAAGACGGCGTAAAGCGTGCCGAGCACCTTGCCGAGACGGGGCAGGCCTTTTTCGGCGAGGCCGCGGGAGAGATAATACATCGGGCCGCCGGAGACGCGGCCGTCTGCGTCAATCGTGCGGTAGCGGACGGCGAGGACAACTTCGGCGAATTTCAGCGTCATGGCGAAGAAGCCGACGACAACCATCCAGAAGGCGGCGCCGGGGCCGCCCATGGCGATGGCGATGGCAACGCCGGCAATGTTGCCGAGGCCGACTGTGCCCGAAAGCGCGGTGGAGAGGGCCTGGAAGGGCGTCATTTCACCGGGCGCGGTGGGATCATAATTCCGTCCCCGGAGGATGGAGACCGCTGTTCCGAAGCCGCGCAGATTCAGAAAGCCGAGACGCAGCGTGAAAAACACCATGCCCGCGAAGAGCCACAGAACGATCAGGTTGACCTCAACCCCGAAGAGGGGGACGGCGGTGAAAACCATGCCGATGAGCCAGTCACCGAAAGCGGTCAGGGCGTTCCTCAGCGCGTCCATCAGCCTGCCATGTGGGGGTAAAGGTGAGAGACGGGCGGGACGAAGGTTTCCTTCACGGTGCGCGGGGAGGACCAGCGCAGGAGGTTGAAGGGGCTGCCGGCCTTGTCATTCGTGCCGCTGCGGCGCCCGCCCCCGAAGGGCTGGCGGCCGACGACGGCGCCGGTGGGTTTGTCGTTGATGTAGAAGTTGCCGGCAGCGTCTCGCAGGGCGAGGGAGAGCTGGTTTATAACGGCCTGGTCCTGCGCGAAGATGGCGCCTGTCAAAGCATAGGGCGTGGACTGATCAACCAGGGCGAGGGTCTCGGCGAGCTTGCCATCGGGATAGGCGTAAAGGCCGAGGACGGGTCCGAAGATTTCTTCGGTCATGATGCGGGATCTGGGATCATCGCAGGCGATGACGGTGGGCGGGATGAACCAGCCGGTTTCATCGGACCGCGCGGCGCCGGCGATTTTCCGGTAGCCCGGCGCGCTGGCGGCGTGATCGAGGAAGCCGGAAATCTGGGTGTAGGCGCGCTGGTCGATGACGGCGCCCATGAAGTTTGTGAGATCAGACACGTCACCCATGGTCAAGCTGCTGACGATATCTGCGAGACGCTCTGTGACCGGTTTCCAGAGGCTGAGGGGGATGTAGGCGCGGCTGGAAGCGGAGCATTTCTGGCCCTGATAGTCGAATGCGCCGCGCACCAGGGCGGTGACGAGGGCGTCCACATCGGCCGAAGCGTGGGCGAAGACGAAATCCTTGCCGCCCGTTTCGCCCACGAGGCGGGGATAGGAGCGGTAGGCGGAGACGTTGCTGCCGACGATTTGCCAGATGCGGTCAAAGGCGGCGGTGGAGCCGGTGAAGTGGACGCCGGCGAGGTGGGGGCTGGTGAGGACCGTGTCGCCGATGGCGGCGGGGGTTTCGGCCGGGAGCATGTTGATGACGCCGGGGGGCAGGCCTGCGGCTTCAAACAGGTCCATCAGGAAGGCGGCTGAATATACGGCGCGTTCGGACGGTTTCCAGACGACGGTGTTGCCCATCAGCGCCGGGGCCAGGGCGAGATTGCCCGCGATGGCGGTGAAGTTGAACGGGGCGGCAGCGAAAACAAAGCCGTCCAGCGGGCGATGTTCGAGGCGGTTGCGCTCAGCCGGCGAGGAGAGGGGCTGCATCGTGTCGATCTGCTCGGCGAAGGCGACGTTAAAGCGGAGAAAGTCAATCAGCTCGCAGGAGGCGTCGATCTCGGACTGGAAGGCGGTCTTGCTCTGGGCGAGCATGGTGGCGGCGAGCAGGCGGTCGTTGAACGGGCCGGCGAGTAGCTCTGCGGCGCGCAGGAAAACGGCGCGGCGGGCGGCGGGGTCCATCCGCGACCAGTCATGGCGGGCGTCAAGGGCGGCAGTGATGGCGGCCTGCGCTTCCGGGGCGCCGGCGGACGCGTAGGTGCCCAGCGAATTGGCGTGGGCGTGAGGCTCACGCATGTCCGTAGACGTACCGGTGTCGACCGCCTTGCCGTTGATGACCGGGAGGACGTGGCGCGGATTAGCGCGCTGGCGGGCAAGCTCGGCGATGAGGCCGGCGCGCTCGGGCGAGCCGGGGGCGAAGCTGCGGACGGGCTGGTTCGGGGGAAGGGTCATTGGGGGCTCCTTCAAAAGGGGAGAGGCGACCGGGACGGCCGGATCAGGGTTTGCCCATCCAGGGCTGGAGGGGGTGGCCGTCGAGATGGGCGTGGATTTCGGCGTGGGAGGTGGGGGTCTCGTCCTGGCCGGTCTTGAACCGGGGCTGAAGCGCGTCGATCTGCAGGCGGAAGCCGATGATCCCCCGGAGGAGACCGGGAAGGCGGTCGCCGACCTGGTCGATGGTCCAGTCCGATCCGGCAGGCGCTTCCATATGGGCAGACAGTGTACGGACGGCATGTTCGGTGAGCGTATCGTCCAGCGTCACCGTGCCGGTGACTTTCAGAGAGACGAAATTCCATGTGGGCGCCCAGCCGGGCTTTGAGATCCAGCGGGGCGATACAAAGCTGTGGGGGCCAAGGAACAGACAGGTGGCGCGCGGATTTTCCCGGAGACGGGCCGTGAGGGGGCCAGAGCGGGGCAGATGCCCCAGCAGGGTGGCGGGCGCCCCCTCTGCGCCCGTTTCCAGGAGAAGCGGCATCAGGATGGCGTCGGCAGGGTCGGTGGCCGGGACGATCCAGGCGAGCGGGTTCTCCGCTGTGAAGCGGAGAATGTCAGCTGTGGGAACGGTGGTGTAGAGGGCGCTCATGCATTCAGGATCTTTGCCAGCCAGTCGGAAGCATCCTGGATGGCGCGGTCTGCACAGTCAGAGATGCTGACCGCTTCCAGGAAGCTGTGGGTGGCGCCCTTATAGACGATGGAGGAGACGTCGACACCGGCTGTTTCAAGACGATCTGCGAGTTCGGTGTTCTGGTCAGCGAGGATGTCGCATTCAGCGATACAGAGATGCACCGGGGGCAGGCCGCTGAGGTCTGCCAGCAGCGGGCGGGCATAGGGATCGTCCGTGGTCGGCTTGCCGAGATAATTGATCCAGAAGTCGCGCATCTCGTCGATGTTGAGCATGTAGGGATCGCTGTCATAGCGCTTGTAAGAAGCGCGCGGCTCGGTATCGAGGGCGGCATAGTTCAGAAGGAGGGCGGCGGGGAGCGCGTCGCCGCGATCCCGGAGGCGCAGCGTGGCGGCAAGGGAGAGATTGCCGCCTGCAGAATCCCCGCCGATGGCCAGACGGTCAACCGAAAGGCCATAGCCGGCGCTTTCCCTGCGCAGCCAGTGGATGCAGGCATCCACATCTTCCAGCGCGCGGGGGAAGCGGTGTTCCGGGGAGAGGGAATAGTCGAGGCCGACAACGGCGCAGCCGATGCGCTGAGCGTATTCGCGCATCAGCCGGTCGTGCGTGTCGATGCTGAACAGCACCCAGCCACCACCGTGCAGATAGATGAGCGTGCCCTTTCCCGCACCGGATGCGGGGATATGAATGCGCGCGCGCACGCCATGCGGACCGATCTGCACCATGCGCGTTTCGGCCATGTCGGGACCGCCCTTCGACCAGGGCGCGCGCACCTGTTCGGCAATCTCGCGCCGGCGGGTGATGTCCGTGGGCGGCGCAACGGTGGACAGGGCAGCAAAGTCTGCCCCGGTGCGTTCGATGAAGCTGCGGACGTCCGGATCAATGTCATCGGTGCGGGACAAAGGCGAAACGCTCATTGGATAAAACTCTTCTTTTTCAGGTTGTTCTTGTGGGCGTTTCCGGCCCTTGGCGGGATGGGGGATCAGGCTTCGGCCGGAGCGGGGCTTTCTGCTTTTCGCTTTGCGGCGATGCGGGGGCCGCGCTTCTTCAGCCAGAGCCAGATGCCAGTGAAGCATTGCTCCGCCGTGGCAAGGCCGAGGATGAACACGAAGAACACCGTCAGCCAGCCGCCGATCTCGCCTGAGTGAAGCGGATAGACCGCGCGGATCATGACGAGGCCGGTACTGTCCGTGTAGGGATTGACCTCATGGACCCAAGCGCCGGTGGTGGCGTCGAAATAGTGGTAGATGGGGCCGAGATATTTGTAGTTGAGATCGCCGGTGTCGCTGAACGTCGTGCCGTAGATGTTCCAGTTCTGATAATAGAGCATCGTGGCGGGTTTCCACTCCGCGCCCACAGCCGCCGCCTTCGTTTCGGCAAGGGCCAGCGCGTCGGCATAGGTGAGATCCGGCACGGCGCCTTCGGGATAGGGCGCATCCAGATGAAACAGGGATTTTTCAAGCGGCGCGACCGTGGTGGCGAAGGGGTCCCAGAACTCATCGAAGAAGTTCAACGTCACAGATGTAAACGCCACGATGAACAGGAAAGGAAAGAGCCACAGTGCGCTGGCGCGATGCAGGTCCAGCATCTGGCGCGCGAAGCTGCGCTTGGGGCTGTAGCTCCAGCTGGGCCACCAGTTCCGGAAGAAGGGGCCTTTGCGGGGGAAGGTGAGGTAGAGGCCCACACCTGTGCTGAATAGCCAGCCGAGCGCCACAAAACCCATGAAGATGCGGCCTGCATCGCCAGCCAGAAGATTATAGTGCAGCTCCAGGATCAGCGGAATGATCTGGCGGTTGGAGAGGCCGGGGTCCATGCTCCTTGCACCGACGGGTTCGCCATTGGCCGGGTTCAGGAAGACCTCCTCATAATCGAGCGATGTCTCGCCCGGCTTGGCGGCGACGGTGATGAGGATGTTCTCCGAAGCCTCCGCGCGGAGCGGGAAGCCCGTGACCTGAATGTCGGGGTTGGCGGTCTCATAGAGGGCCACCGCGTCGAGCGGGGCAAGGCGGTCAGCGGCCGCGCCGGTATAGGTAAAGAGATCGCCATTGGCCCAGCGGTCAATCGTGGAGCGGGCGGTCAGTACGCTGCCGGTGATGGCGGCAATAAAGAGAAACAGCGCCGTCAGGATACCAAACCAGCGGTGCAGTATCAGCCATGTATTCTTGTTTGCTACGGCTGCCATGAGGTGCCTCCCACTATTTTTCAGTGGAAACGATAGTCGCCTGGACCGGGGGCAGCCATAACGCGCCGGGTCTAAAATTACCTCAATCGGGTCCGGCGGGCCAAGGCGGCAGGGCGGGGCATTCAGTTTGGCCAATTAGGGACAGTTCCAGACCCAAAGCCGAAATACATAGTTTCTGTGAAATGTTATCAGGATCATCAGTTCGCATTGGGCGAACCAAGACGTAGCAGGGGTGCAAAGTCATGGTGCAAGGACAACGCCAATTGGCACATGGAAAATTCTTCAAGGCAACGTTGCTGAGCGCAGCGGCCGGTCTCTCGGTTCTGGCGCCTGCGGCGCTGGCGCAGGTGGAAGACGCAGACAGTGTTCAGAAGGCTGTGATTGTCATCGCGCCTGAATATGTTCCGACAAGCTCTCTGACGGCGACCAAATCGGGCATTCCCCTGGTGGAAACACCGCAGTCCATCTCAGTGATCACGCGGGACCAGATAGACCTTCTGAACTTCATCGATGCGCAACAGGCCGTTCGCTATGTGGCCGGCGTTTCCGGTGAAAACTATGGTCCGGATCTGCGTTTTGACTTTATTTCAATTCGTGGCTTCACGCCGCGTCAGTTTGTTGACGGTCTGGCCACACCTGTTTCCACGTCTATTCGGTCTACGGGTGTTGATCTCTATGCGTTTGAGACGCTCGACATCCTGAAAGGCCCAGCCTCGGTTCTGTACGGCAGTGCGCCTCCGGGCGGTATTTACAACCAGACGAGCCGGCGCGCCGAGGCCGAGACCAGCGGCGAAGTTACGCTTCAGTATGGCACGGACAATTACAAACAAATTGCCGCGACTGGAACGACTGCGCTCACCGACACGATCAGCGGGCGCCTGACGGTTCTGGCGCGCGACCGGGAAGCAGAGCGGGATTTCGTTGAAGCGCAGCGCTATCTTGTTGCGCCAGCTCTCAACATCAAACTTGGCCCTCAAACCGAACTCGATCTGCTTGGTTATTATCAGGACGATCAGGTTGATGGCGACACCAACGGTTTTCTTCCAATCTTCGGAACGCTTCTGCCCAACCCGCTTGGGAAGGTTGATCCTTCGGTGAACCTCGGTGAGCCAGACTTCAACTTCTATGAGCGCGATCAGTACGGCGTTGGCTTTGAATTCACGCACAGCTTCAGCGAGGCTTTGCAGTTTGATGCGAACCTGAAATATACCGATTATGCCGAGTACCGGGACGTCATCTACGGAACCGGGCTTCTTGCGGACAACCGCACCGTCACGCGCGGAAATTCACCTTATAAAGAGGATGTTTCGAGCCTCGCTATTGATACGCGTTTGTCGGGCGATTTGACGTCAGGAAGCATCACGCATCGCTTCCTTATTGGGCTTGACTACCGCACTGTCGACAACAATGCCGGCTATGGGTTCACTGGCGCCAGTTCGATTGATCTCTTTGATCCGGTATACAATCAGGTGCCGAATATCAGCCCCGGTATAACGACCCGCTTCAATGAGCAGGAAGCGATGCAGCTCGGCATTTATGCTCAAGACCAGGTAAAGTTCGGCAAGCTTCTCTTGCTGGCAAGTGGCCGCTTCGACAAGGTCGAAAGCGAATACCTGCAGGCCTTCACCCCATTTGGTTCGCCAGCTCCGTCAACGAGTTCAGATCAGGAGAAATTCACCTACCGGATCGGCGCAAACTATCTTCTTGATAGCGGCGTGTCTCCCTATATCAGCTACGCCACATCGTTTGAGCCCGTGCTGGGGGCAGATATAAATGGGGATGCTTTCGATCCGACAATCGGCACACAAGTCGAAGCGGGTGTAAAGTATGACGGCAGTAATCTCAGAGACGGTTTCGATCTCTTTGCCTCCGCTGCAGTTTTCAATATCCTGCAGGAGGACGTTGTCGCGACCTCTTCAAGCCTGTCTACGCCCGTGTTTGGCATTCAGCTCGGTGAAGTCGAAGTATCAGGCGCTGAATTCGAGTTCGTTGCCCGGATCGATGATGCTCTGTCTTTCAACGGCTCTTACAGCTACACAGACAGTGAGATCAAAGACAGCAACACGCCGCTCGAGATTGGTCAGCCTTTGCCCGTCACGCCGGAGCACAAGTTCTCTTTCCTGGTCGACTATACCGTTCAGGGCGGAAGCTTCCGCGGGCTTGGTTACAATGTTGGGGTACGGTATAGCAGCGAAAGCGCCGGTAGCCTGCCAAGCGCCTTCAACCCCGTGGTCTATAACAGCGACGAGTTGTTCCTGTTCGATGCCAGCATCCGGTATGATACGGAGAAATGGCGTTTTGCGGTCAACAGTTCAAACCTTCTGGACGAACGCTATGTGGCCCGCTGCGCCAGCACTTCGAACTGCACTTATGGGGCTGGCCGCCAGGTCATCGCTTCTGTGACGCGGAAGTTCTGATCGATCGATTATGATGGGTGCCGCATGGCTTGTCTGATGCCTTCAGGATTCCGGAACGCCGCTTCGTTCCGTGTACGCCTGATGGCTGCAGCGCTCATCATTGGTCTGGCCTCCTGCGCGACGCCCGCGCAGGAGGCAGATACACCTTCTGAAAATGTGGCGGCAGTCACTGCCGGCATCACCGGCAAACGAGATGTGCCTCTGGGCAAGCCCGGCCAGACATTGCCGATGATTCCGGCGCGCACGATTTCGTTTGAGACCCGGGAAGGCTCCCTCCTGTCGCTGGATGTGTCGCCCGGAGGTGACACGCTTGTGTTTGACATGCTGGGTGACATCTACACGCTGCCTGTTGCCGGCGGCAAAGCCACGCGGCTGACGTCGGGCATGGCGCTGGACGCTCAGCCGGTCTGGTCTCCGGATGGCGAAACGATCCTCTTTATCAGTGACCGGTCAGGGGCCGAAAACCTTTGGCTGATGGACGCTGATGGCGGCAATCTCCGACAGATCAGTCTGTATGATGACAACCCGCTCTTCATCTCGCCGGAATGGGCGCCCGATGGGCAAAGCCTCTTAGTGTCCCGCTACTGGGCCGATCGGAACGCCTATGAGCTGTGGCAGTTTCTGCCTGTGGCCGGAAATATGGGCGCGGTTCTGCGTGCGACGCAGGCTGAAGATGGCAGCGAGGCCCGCATCAGCACTCTGGGCGCGCGGTTCTCGGCAGACGGCGGCGCGATCTATCTTGCGTCCCTGCAGGATGGTGGCCCGGCATTCAACGCGCTGTCGGCCTGGACTATCGTCCGGCTGGACCGGGAGACCGGCGAAGAGACTGTGATCGTCTCGGCGGGGGCGGCTGGCAGAAGCACGGTGCCGCGTTTCCGGCCCGCGCTCTCCCCGGATGGGCGGCATCTGATATTCGGGGAGCGCCGGGACGGGGTGACCTGGTTGATGAGCCGGGAGCTTGAGAGCGGCGCTGCGCAGACCCTTGCCGAAGTGGACCCGGACATGGTGCTGGCGGCGCAGACGAGCGACGCCATTGCCCGGTATGATTTCTCCGCCGATGGCGCGGCTATCTATGTCAACCGGCAGGGGCGGATCGACCGTGTGCGCCTGGAAGACGGCAGCGCAGAGCCCATTCCGTTTACGGTGGAGATTTCGCAGGAGCTGGGGCCGCTGGGGCGGCATCCGGCGGCCATCGAAGAGGGGCCGGTCCGCGCCCGGCTGATCCAGTCGGCGGAGCCTTCACCCGATGGGGAGACGCTCGCCTTTTCCGCGCTCGGACGGCTTTATGTTCAGACACTCAACGGCGGGGCGCCGCGCGCCGTGCGCCCGGATGGCGAGACCGGATATCATCCGTCCTGGTCGGCAGACGGCTCTGCGCTCGCCTTTGTGAGCTGGACCAAGGAGGCAGGCGGACATGTCTGGACCGTGCCGCGGGCAGGGGGGGCGGCAGTCCGGCTGAGCGCAGAGGCGGCGTTTTATACCCATCCGGTATTCACGCCGGACGGTCGCGCGATTGTGGCGGTTCGCTCTTCGGCGGAGACGCGGCGAAAAACCTATATGGAATATGGCCAGTGGCGCGCGGGCGAGCTGGTTATCATGCCCCTCGACGGAGCTGGGCCGCGTGTATTGGCGGCAGGGCGGATGGGCGGCACGCCGCACTTCGGGGCTGATCCGGGCGAGGTGCTGATCAATACCGGCAAAGGCGTTGAGGCTGTTACCCTGGCCGAGGGCGCGCGCCGGGTTGTGACGCAGGCGGAAGGGCCGGGATGGTATTTTTCCGAAGGCTCGGCGCCGGCAGACGATGTGCGGGTTTCCCCGGACGGGCAGTGGGCGCTCGCCCAGATTGCCCAGCAACTGCACCTCTATCGGGTCGGGGCAGCGGGGGAGGCGTTTGATCTCTCCAATCCTGGCGGACCGCATGTTCAGTTGACGGATATTGGCGCTGACTATTTTGGCTGGAGCGAGGACGGACGGGAAATTTACTGGTCTCTGGGCGCGGTGCTGCGCCGTATTGCTTTGGACGACGTGGCTTTTGAGCGCGGTAGCGCCGAAAAACGCGCGCGCCGTGATGAGATCGCTATTACGGCAGAGCGCGATGAGCCCAGAGGCCGCGTGCTTCTGAGAGGCGCGACCCTTATTCCCATGAATGACCGGGCGGCGCCTGAAGCCATGATCCCGAATGCCGACATCCTGATCGAGAATGGCCGGATTGCCAGGATTTCAGCTGCCGGTGAGGGGGTGACGGGAAAAGATGTTCCGGTCGTGGACGTGTCGGGCGCCTATATCATCCCGGGGCTGATTGATGCGCATTATCATCTGGCCGACATTCGCCGGGATGTCCTGGATTTCGAGGTCTGGGGACTGAAAGCCAATCTCGCCTATGGTATAACGACGCTGTTTGACCCCTCTTCGCTGTCGATCGACATGCTGACCTATCAGGACCTTATCGAGGCCGGGGATGTGGTGGGGTCGCGGCTTTACACGACAGGTCCGGCGATTTTTGACTTCAATGACTTCCGGTCGAAAACGGAGGTGGTTTCGGTTCTGCGGCGTTACAGCGACTATTACCGGGTCTCCAATCTCAAACAGTACCGCACGGGAAACCGCCGGGTGCGCCAGTGGATCGCAGAGGCAGCCGATGAGCTGGGACTGTCGGCGACCACTGAGGGCGCCCTGTCTTACCGTTTCGGGCTGACGGCAATTCTCGACGGGTTCTCGGGCGTAGAGCATGGGATTCCGCCGATAAGTCAGTATAGGGACTTCGTAACGCTTCTGGCGCAGAGCGGCACCAGCAGCACGCTGACGCTGATGATCACCCATGGTGGGCTGCCTGCCGACCGCGTGTTCATTGAGCGCGAAGATGCTTTCAACGACGAAAAGTATGCAGACTTCGTGCCCGACTGGTTCCGCAAGATGCGCTTCCAGAACGCGCCGGCGGCGCCGCTGTGTGATTATACGCACGGGGTCTTCGGGGGGAGCGCGCTGAAGGTGCACCGGGCGGGCGGGCTTGTCGGGCTTGGCGCGCATGGAGATATTCCCGGTCTCGGCACCCAATGGGAGCTGCAGGCGCATGTTGACGGCGGCTGGACGCCCGGCGAGGCGCTGTGGGCGGCCACGATGGGCAGTGCCCAGACGATTGGGCGCGACGCGGCGCTGGGAAGCCTTGAGACAGGAAAATTTGCGGATCTCGTGATCCTCAACACCAATCCGCTGGCGGATATAAAGAACACGCTCGACATCCGGTATGTGATGAAAAACGGGCGGCTCTATCTGCCGGGGACACTCACTGAAGCGGAAGCGACAGTGAACCACTGAGGCGACCGCCATCGCCGCAGAAAAATCAGGAAAAAACGTCTTCAGGAGGAACGAGAGTGACCCTTACACGCACACTGTTGTCTGCAATCAGCCTTACGGCTTTCCCGCAACTGATCGCCGAAGCGGGCGAGAAACGCCTGTTTCTCGATGTGGCTGCGGTCTCGGCGCTGCACGATCGCGGGGAACAGATCGGCCGCGAGGTTCTGGAATTTGGAGCCGGTGTTGAGGTCGATGTCGGCGACGCAGCGGTCTACGGAGCATTTTACCGTCTGCTGCCGGTGGGGTCTCAGCAGGAAGCCTTTGATGACGAAGCCGACTTTACCGTCGGTGTTGCCTGGGGCGGCCAGGGCTACAGCGCTGATGTGTCGGCCAACTGGTTGACCTTCCCGGGAGAGGAAGCCGACTCCAGCCTTGAACTCGCTGCAGCGGTAACGCTGGACGCGCCGCTCGCGCCGTCGCTGATCGGCTTCTATGACACCGACGCGGAGGATTGGGGCCTTGAGGTTTCGGCCGGCCCGGAATGGCAAGCGGGGCTCTGGACGGTTTACGCCCTCGGCCGCGCGGGGTTTGTGCATTCGGGCGATGGGTCCGCGCACCGCTCCTATGGCGGGGTAGAGATGGGCGCGTTGCGGCCTGTGTCAGAGTTTGCCGCGTTCGGCTTTTTTGCCCGCGCGGATGTGGCCGATGAAGACGCGTTTGCCCGCCGCATTGAGGGCGGCGAGGCGACCGCCTTCCGCAATTCGGGCGTTTCAGCCGGGATCAGTTTCTCGGTGAGCCGGTGACCTGACACCGTCCCCCGCCACGGCCGCGAGTCGCGCGCGGGGGACGATTTCGGTCAGGCATTGGGCAGCGGGCGCCCCAATTTTGGCCCGCGGCCTTCTCGCAGGTCATATTTTTGCTGATTTGGGCCACAGGATCAGTCATCATCTTGTCACAAGAAGGGACGGTGGCATCATTTTGCGGGTGTTACGCAAGTCCCGAGAGGACAGGATGAAAAGCACCCATCAACTCGATCTCAGTCGCCGCCCCGTGGTTGCCCTGGCCGACGAATATCCGTCGGGATTTGTGGATACCGCCCATTCGCATGAGCGCATCCAGCTGCTCTATGCCTGTTCGGGGGTCATGTCGGTGGTGACGGACAAGACGAGCTTCGTCATTCCGCCCCAGCGCGCGGTGTGGATTCCCAGCCAGGTGCAGCATGAAGTGTCGTGTAGGGGGCCGGTATCGCTGCGCACGCTCTACATTGATCCGAGATATGAGCGGGATGATCCGGACTGTCATATCGTCGAGGTGGGCCAGCTTCTGCGGGCGCTGATCCTCGAGGTGACGCAGTTCGAGCATGACTATGACCTGCACGGCCGCGAGGGGCAGATTGTCAGCCTGCTGGTGAGCGAGCTGATGGCGTCGCCGAAGGTGCCTTATGCTGCGCCGATGCCGACTGATCCGCGGCTGGTGCGCGTGTGCCGGGAGATTATCGAGCATCCGTCTGATCAGCGCGACATTGACCAGTGGGCCGATATTGCGGGCATGAGCCGGCGCAGCTTTACGCGGGCGTTCAAGCGGGAGACGGGCATGGGCGTGGCGCTGTGGCGCCAGCAGGTGCGGCTGCTGGAGGCGTTGTCGCTGCTCTCCACCGGATCAAGTGTCACCAGCGTGGCGATGGATGTGGGCTATGACAGCGCCAGCGCGTTTTGCGCAATGTTTCAGCGGGCGTTTGGCGTCTCGCCGAGCCGGTATTCGTTCTGAGGCAGGGTTTCAGCCGAGGCCGCCCATCAGCGTGTATTTGATGTCGAGATAATCGCTGACGCCATACTTTGAGCCCTCGCGGCCAAAGCCGCTTTCCTTGCGGCCCCCAAAAGGAGCGATAGCGGTGGAGATCAGCCCCTCATTCATGCCCACGATGCCATAGTCGAGCGCCGCGGAGACGCGGAAGGCGCGGGCGAGGTCTTTGGTGTAGGCGTAGGCGGCTAGGCCGAATTCGGTGTCGTTGGCCATGGCGATGGCGTCTGCTTCATCGGAGAAGCGGAAGAGGGCGGCGACGGGGCCGAAGGTTTCTTCCTTGGCGAGGCGGGCTGTTTTGGGGACATCGAGGAGGATTGTCGGCTCGAAGAAGGTGCCGCCAAGGCTGTGAGGTTTGCCGCCCAGCGCGATGCGCGCGCCTTTGGCGACGGCGTCCTCGATGTGGGCTTTGACAGTTTTGACGGCGTCTTCATTGATGAGGGGGCCCTGCTCGACGCCTTCGTCCATGCCGTTGCCAACCTTCAGTTTTGAAACGGCTTTCTGAAGCTTCTCAGCAAAGGCATCATAGACGCCATCCTGTACCAGGAAGCGGTTGGCGCAGACGCAGGTCTGGCCGGAATTGCGGAATTTGGAGGCGATGGCGCCGTCGACGGCGGCGTCGAGATCGGCGTCATCAAACACGACAAAGGGGGCGTTGCCGCCCAGTTCGAGGCTGAGGCGTTTGAGGGTGGAGGCGCTCTGCTCCATCAGCTTTTTGCCGATCTCGGTGGAGCCGGTGAAGCTGACTTTGCGGACTTTGGGATTGCTGGTGAGCTCGCCGCCGATATCGCCGGCAGAGCCTGTGATCACCGAGAGAACGCCCGCCGGGATGCCGGCCCGCTCGGCCAGGACGGCCATGGCGAGGGCCGTCAGCGGCGTCGCGGAGGCGGGCTTTACGACCATCGTGCAGCCCACAGAGAGGGCGGCCGCGGCCTTGCGGGCGATCATGGCGGCGGGGAAGTTCCAGGGGGTGATGGCGGCTGTGACACCGACAGGCTCGTGGGTGACGAGGATGCGGGCGTTGTGGGTGTGGCTGGGGATGATGTCGCCATAGGTGCGGCGGGCTTCCTGGCTGAACCATTCGACGAAGGACGCAGCGTAGGCGATTTCGCCTTTGGATTCGGTGAAGGATTTGCCCTGCTCGGCGGTCATGATGGAGGCGAGGTCGGCCTGATTTTCCATAAGGAGATCAAACCATTGGCGCAGGATGGACGAGCGTTTCTCGGACAGGAGGCCTGACCATTCGGGGAAGGCTTTGGCGGCGGCGTCGATCGCTTCGCGGGTTTCCTCGGCGCCCATTTTGGGGACCGAAGTGAGGGTTTCGCCGGTGGCGGGGTTTGTAACTTTGAAAGTTTCGCCGGATGTGGCCGCGCGCCAGGCGCCGCCGACAAAGGCCTCACTTTTGAGGAGCGAGGAGTCATTCAGTTTCAAGGTCATGGGTTCATCTCCGGCCGGACTTATCCAACAGTTTCGGGCTGTTATAGTTCCCTTGCCGCTGCATGGCGACCTCGGGTCACGGGCTGGACAGATCCGGACAGTTTGCGGACAAACGCGGCCACTTACGGACACTCAGGGACACAGGGCAGAGACAAGGGCGACGCCCGATGCGCGATGCGGCGGTGACGGTTCTGAGAGCAACTGCCGCACCTGTAAGTGTTGGCCGCCGGCTTCAGGTCTGGCAGACGCGGATCGACACGGAGGCGGGCAAGCGGGTCGCGTGGCCCCCCCTGTCTCAGATGAACCTCCAGAAGGAACGCGCATGAAACTCGACGGTCTCAAAGTTCTCGATCTCTCGGCGTTTCTGCCGGGGCCGCACATGACGATGATGATGGCCGACCATGGCGCGGACGTGATCATGGTGGAGCCGGCCAATGGCTTGGGCGAGCCGGTGCGGGAGATTGGCGAGACGACGCCGGACGGGACGACTGTGTGGTTCCGCAATGTCGCGCGGGGCAAGCGGAGCCTGAAGCTGAACCTGAAGGACCCCGCCGGTGTCGAGCTGCTGCTCAAGCTCGCCGAGCAGGCGGATGTGTTTGTCGAGGCGTTCCGGCCGGGCGTGGTGAAGCGGCTGGGCGTGGGATATGAGGCGGTTTCTGCGCGCAACCCCAAGATCGTTTACTGCTCGATTTCCGCCTTCGGGCAGACCGGGCAGCATGTGCAGAAGCCGGCGCATGATCTGGTCGTGCAGGCGATGACGGGGCTGATGGATCTGGGGCGCGGCCTGAGCGATGGACAGCCTGCGCCGCCCCCGGTGCCGTTTGCCGATGCGTCGGCCTCGCTGATGGCGCTGTCGGCGATCCTGATGGCGCTCTACCGGCGCACGCAGACGGGCGAGGGCGATTATATCGACATGTCGATGTATGACGCCGCGATTGCCTGGACGCCGAATGTGCTGGGGCCGGTGTTTGGCAAGGGCGAGGCGCCGAAGCCCAAACAGATGCGCAGCTTTGGCGGCGCGGCGATGAACTCGATCTACAGAACCTCCGATGACGGATTTGTCGTGATCGGCGGATCTGAAGTGAAGTTTGCGGAGAATCTGCTGACGGCGCTGGGGCGCGTTGATTTGCTCCCCTATGCAAAGATCCCGCCCGGGGATGAGCAGGAGCCGCTGAAAGCCTATTTCCGCGAGACGTTTGCGAGCGAGACGCTGGCCCATTGGGAAGCGTTTTTGCAGCCGGTGGATTGCTGCTGGGCGGTGGTACGCGATCTGAAGGCCGCGTTTGATGATCCGTTCACGGCAGAGCGGGGGATGGTGTTCACCGACGGAGATGGCAACCGCCACGTTGGCCCGCCGATTCGCTTTGCGAAGGAGCCGCCGCGGCCTAATCCGAAGCTGGCCAGCTATGGTGAGCATTCGGAGGAGATTGCGCTTGAGGCTGGGATGAGCGCGGAGGACGCCGCGGCGCTTAAGGCGCGGGGGGTTATTTAGGTCCGTTCACGAATTGACTGCTATTCTCCGCCGAGAATATAGCGCAATCCCCTGAAGGGAAAATACGCGATCAAACAGATGACCAATGCAAAAAGACCGCCCCAAAAATTGGCAGAGTATTGACTCCAAGGGTCATTAGATTGCGTTGCTAACTGGTAGGCTCCAACAACCATAAAAATTGCCGCGATGCTCGCTCCAGATAGGGTAATAAATGTACCGATCCAATGCAGAACGCGACCCAAACGCACCAGCATTCCAGTTTCGTCTTTCACGTGCTTTGGCCATATGACCGCCGACATTTAAAATCCCCCAACTCTCCAGAACCTAAAATACCTGAAATCAACCTCAAGGGAAGATCGACGAGGGGCTCCTCAAACGCCTTGGTACGTTTGTAAGACTTCTAAATCCGCCTACGCATGGCTTCCCACTCCTCGGCAAGCATCGGCCGATGGCGGGGGTCGGCGATGGCGATCAGGGATTCGGCGCGGGCTTCCATGCTTTTGCCGCGGAGGCGCGCGCTGCCGAATTCGGTGATCACGACGTCCATGTCTGTACGCATGACGGTGACGGCGTTGGGCGGCAGGCGCGGGACGATGCGGCTGATTTCGCCGCTCTTGGCGGTGGCCATCAGGGCGGTGATGGCGAGACCGCCTTCGGAGAGGGCGGCGCCGCGCAGGAAATCATTCAGGCCGCCTTGGCCGGCGACCTGGCGCCCGCCGATAAATTCAGCGTTGGCCTGGCCGAAGAGATCAATCTCGATCACCGAATTGATGGCGCGCAGACGGGGCACGGCGGCGAGCGCGCTGGCGAAATGGGTTTTCGAGACGGGGTGGAAGTGGACGTTCTGCGCCGTTGCCATGCGGGCATAGAGGGCGGGCGTGCCGACCGCGACGCCGGTATCGACGCGCAGACCTGGGTCGTCATCCATCATGCCGAGGATGGGGTCTGACACCATGCCCGAATAGATGCGTAAGCCCCGCCGGCCTTTCAGGGCGGTGAGGATGGCCTGTTGCACGTTGCCGACGCCGAACTGCAGCGCGTCGCCCGCGTGAATCAGGTTTGCGATATGGCCGGCGATGGTTCCGAAGGCGGGCGGGAGCGGGCCGCCGGGAAGCACCAGGAGGGGGTGATCATCCTCCGCCAGCTGAGCAAATTTCGACAGCGGGATTTTTGGCGCATTGGGGGGCGCGGGCATGTGGGGGCAGATGATGCCGAGCACGGGCACGTCGGTGCGCTGGAAGATCAGCGGGGCGTAATCCGGGCTGACGCCGAGGGAGACGTTGCCGTCTGCGTCTGGCGGGGAGACGAGGACGACGGCGCCGTGGAGCGGCGTGGTGGCCATCCAGTGCCAGGCCTGGCTGTAGGACATCGGCAGGAAGCGCGTGCGGCCGGCGTCGTAGGAGGGGCGCTGGGCGGGGGGCAGGAAGATGGTTTCGGCATAGGCGTTGGTGTGGAAGCCGGCCCAGTCCGTGATGTTGATGCCCGCGATCCAGGCGCCGAGGAAGGTCAGGCCGCTGCTGAGCTCAGGTTCTGCCTTGAAGAGGCGGGCGAGGCCGAGGGGCTCGCCACTGGCGCCGCCGATGAAGAGACGGGCATTGCCGGGCAGGCGGTGGCGGAACTGCTCGAAGGCTTCGGCGAGGCTGGGATAGGGCAAGGGGCGTCTTTCGCGGCTGAAGCGGGTCGGGCTTTTCTGTTAGCGGCGGTGGCGCGGGTTTAGAAGGGGAAAGCGTTTGGCTTCAGTCTTCGTCAGTCTTCTTCGGGCGGCTCGACGGCGTTCATCCAGGCGAAGAGGGGCTTGAGCGGGAGAATCCAGAGGGTGCCTGCGAGGATGTAGAGGGGCATCTGGAGCCAGCCGGAGAGGCCACCGATGCGGCCGCTGAGCGAGCCGACAGCGACAATATAGATGACAAGCCAGGCGAGCATCAGCAGCATGGCGATGGGCTTTCGCGGGTTGCGCATGGGCGTGTCTCACTCCTTAGCCGGCCGGGCTGCGACCTCAGCGACCCTTGATCGGCGCGCCCGTCAAGTGATCTAGGCCTCATGAGCACACATGCAATTTCCCCCGTTGCCGCAGGCTGGATACGCCGCTGGCTGATCCTTCTGGCCCTGATGGTCTATGCGATCATCCTGGTGGGCGGCGCCACGCGCCTGACCGATTCCGGGCTTTCCATCACCGAGTGGCGCCCTGTCAGCGGGGCGCTGCCGCCGATGACGGCCACCGAATGGCAGGAGGAGCTGGAGAAGTACCGCGCGACGACGCAGTACCAGCTGCAGAATGCCGGCATGTCGATGGGCGAGTTCCAGTTCATTTACTGGTGGGAGTGGGGTCACCGGCAGATCGGGCGGTTGATTGGCCTTGTGGCCGTGGCAGGCTTTGCGGTTTTCGCCTGGCAGCGCTGGCTGGGGCAGGGGCTTGGCTGGAAGCTGGCCGGGCTGATCGCGCTGGGCGGGCTGCAGGGGGCAATCGGCTGGTGGATGGTGTCCAGTGGTATCGGCGAGACCGAGCGAGTGTCGGTGGCGCCTTACCGGCTGATGGCGCACTTTACGCTGGCGTTGCTGATTCTGGCGGTGATCGCCTGGCTGTGGCTTGATCTGGGGCGGCAGCAGCGGGCAGGCGCGCCCAGGGCGGCGCGGCAGGCGGCGATGGCGCTGATGCTTCTGATCTTCGTGCAGATGGCGGCCGGCGCGCTGGTGGCGGGGCTCGATGCCGGGCGGACCTATACCGACTGGCCACTGATGGC
>JBKBRT010000233.1:0-4211 GCA_046291585.1 Hyphomonas sp. | reverse complement strand
CCGGCGCGGCTCCTGTGAGGAGGATGCGCTTAATGTGAGGGAGGGGAAGACCCCGGCGGATAAGCAATTGCGCCCGCGCAGGGTTCGACTTCGCTCACTCGGAGTTGATCGGGGGCCGGCATGCTGATTTTGCTGGGCTTTCTGGGTCCCGGATATTTGCTTTGCAAATACCGGGATGACGCGGGGAGGGGTGGGCGTGTGTTGGATAGGGCGGGGCTTATCCTCGTCTTCACAGAAAATGCTTGACGAACCGGCCAAGAGAAAGTACTTTGAAATTCAAAGTCCATGATGGAGACCAGCCATGACACGCACCCCGAGTTTTGCAGAAGACCTGAATTATATCCGTGACCTGGCCGAGGCAGGCCAGAATGCCCCGCTTCTGGGCGGGCGCTTTCTGGCAATGTGGGGCGGGCTGGTGACGCTCGCCTATCTTGGACACTATCTGATTGCCACCGGCATGATTGCGCAGGGCGGGGCCGCGTATCTCTACCTCTGGATCGCTTTTGGTCTGGCAGGCAGCATAGGACAGTTCCTGCTCGTGTCGGCCTCGCGCGGCAAGCCGGGGCAGGCTTCGGCCGGGAACCGGGTCCAGGCTGTGTTGTGGATGACATCGGGCATGTTCCTGTTCGTCTACTTTGTGGGCCTGATTGTACGGATGCTGATCACGGGCGAGGGGGTGGAAGGCTTTTACTGGTCGGTGCCGTTGGTGCTGGGGCTTTATGGAATCGGCCAGTTCGTCACCGGCGCCATCTCGGGCCAAGGCGCGCTGAAATTTGCCGGAATTGCCGCATTTGCCGGCGTATTGGCCGCCGTGTTCCTGACAGGTACGGAATATATCTGGCTCGTGGGATCGGCGGCGGCCTTTGTGGCGGTGTGTGTTCCCGGCATCCTGATGATGCGAGCCGAGCCCTCCGAGACGGTCTGAGCGAAAGGTGCACGCCATGAGCGAAGACAATCCCTTCGACCATAACGATATTGATGATGTGATCCATGGGCGACTGCGTCTTGGGGTGATGGCTTACCTCTCGACCGCCAGCCCGGCCGTGTTCGGGGAGCTGCGCGACAAGGTGGGGGCGACGGACGGAAACCTTTCGACGCATCTGAAGAAGCTGGAGGAGGCAGGCTATGTGCGTCAGGAGAAGCGCTTTGTTGGCAAGAAGCCCCAGACGCGCGTGTTCCTGACCGATAAGGGCCGCGCGGCATGGATGGCCTGGCTTGCGCGGATGGGCGCGATCATGCGGGCGGCGGAATAGGGATCACGGCGCGTTGATTTGAACCAAGCGGCGCGCTGTGGCGTATAGGAGGCATGAGACAGCCCATGTTTACCCGCCGCCTTTTCCTTGCTTCCAGTGCGCTGGGGCTTGCTGCCTGTACGGCGGCGTCTGCCAAGGATCTATCCAACAATGCTGAGACGGCTGAATATTCCGGGGATCAGTGGCGGCAACTGTCGGAGGCAGAATGGAAGGCGCGTTTGTCGCCCGCCGCGTTCACGGTGCTGCGCGAGCATGGCACTGAGCGGGCGTTTACGTCGCCGCTGGACACGGAAACGCGGCGCGGCACGTATCATTGCGCGGGATGTGATCTGGCGCTGTTTTCTTCCGAGACGAAATTTGATTCAGGCACCGGCTGGCCGAGCTTCTGGGAGCCACTTCCCGGCGCAATGGGCACCAGCGTGGACCGGAGATTATTTTATCCGCGAACGGAATACCATTGCGCGCGCTGCCTGGGGCATCAGGGGCATGTGTTTGACGATGGGCCTGCGCCGACGGGCAAACGCTGGTGCAATAATGGCGTGGCGCTGACCTTCAAGGCGGCCTGAGCCGTCATTGAGGCGGGTATGAAAGGCCCCTCTCTCATCGCTGAGGGAGGGGCCTTTTCTTGTCAGTAGAAGATCGCCGCCGCGAAGAAGGCGAAGAAAGCTCCTATCACAAAAAGGGCGACGCTCAGGCCCCAGACGATCCAGCTGAGGTTCCGGGCGCGGGCGCAGGCGGCAGCCTTTGCCCTGTCAGCCGGGCAGGGGAGGCTGCGCGCGTGCCATTGCCAGAGGCCGCTGGCGAGCAGGAGCGCGCCGGCGATCGCAAACAGGAGCTCCTTGTTCCTACCCAGCCAGGTGATCTGCGGCACCGCCTCGACCAGGCCCGCCATAACGGCGCCCGCCCCGAGACTGACGAGCAAAGCGGGCAGGGCGCAGCAGATCAATGTTCCCGTCGAGGTGAAAAGCGACAGGAAGGCTGGGAGCGTGCTGGGCGGGCGGATTTCATCCGTGTCCGTCATTCAGCGGCCTCCCGGTCAAGTGAGGTGAGGGAATAGCCGGACTTGCGGATGAGCGCTTCGATGGAGGCGTCGTCCATGGTCTGGCCAGGTTTCATGGAGATGTGGATCTCGCCGCTGTCGAGATCGACGTGCACGCCTTTGACAGCGTCTTCCTTTCCGAAGACCTTCTGGATCGACTGGGCACAGAAATCGCAGACGAGGCCGTTGACATGCGCGGTGACGAATTCGCCTTTCGCCTGCGCGCTGGCGGCGGGCGCTGCCGGAGCGGCAAGGGCGGGGGCGGCTGCCATCGAGAGGGCAGCGGCGAGGGCGAGGGTTTTGAAGAGTGTCATGGGGATTTCCTTTTTCAGAAACGATAGATCCAGTTGAGGAGGAAGCGGTCTTCTTCGAGCGTGTAGCCAGCTTCGAGAAGAAGCGGCCCCTTGAAGAAGCGCAGGAGGGGGGTGATCTGGACGGGGTTATCCGCCTCAGGATGGTTTTCCACCTGGAGCATCGCCCAGGTGTGGAGGTCTCCGAAGCCGGCGACATAGGGCGCGACGCCAGCGCGGGCGGCATGGGAGATGGATTGGTCGAAGCCATAATCCCGGGCGCGCACGTCATAGGAGACAAAGACGCGCCGTGTTTCCCAATCGGCAGAGAGACCGGCAAAGCCGGCCGCTTTCTGGCCGCCATCGAAGGCATCGGCCGACCCGGCGCCGAGATTGAGATAGAGGTTGCCCTGGCTTTGCGGCGCGTTCCAGCGTTTGGCGAGGCGCGTGTATTGCAGGCCGGTGAAGGTGGCGTCCATCGACCAGTTCTGCTCGACCAGGAGGCCGATGGAATCGGTGGCGGTGGGCGAATAATGGACAAGCAGGGAGGAATACATCCCGTTATTGTCCTGCATCACCGTCCAGCCGCCCGCATAGGAGACGGGCCGCGCGCTGGCGGGCGCCGCAAGGGCCGCGAGGGCGAGCCCCGCAGCAAGGAATTTGGAGGGCATGAGCCGTTATCCTGTCTGTTGATTGATCCGGTGGCGGATTATCGACAGGTCAGGCTTTCGGGGGTGGGGGCTCCGGGATCAGGGTGCGCGAGGGGGCGCGGTCGTCCAGGGGGAAGCTGGCGGGCAAGGTGAAGGCGAGGCGGGTTGCTTCGCGCAAGGCCGGTGCGGGAAGGGCCCCAAGAACGCCCGGGCAGCAGCAGGCCGCGTCGGCCGCGGGGGCTTGTTCGGGTGTAGGGTCGTGCGTTTCGGCCGGCGCCGCTTCTGCCATCATGTCGCAATGCGCGTGGGCGTCAGCCTCTGCCGCGCTTATCGGGGCGGGCGTCATCTCTTTTTGCATGTGGCAGGGGCTCGCATGGGCGCCAAGGCCGCCTGCGATCATCAGCCAGAGGCTGAGAGAGAGAAGAAGGACACGTTTCAGCATTCGACCTGTAGATGGGCCGGCACGGTTCCGGCGTCAAATGAACTTACTGCGCGGTCCAGCCGCCATCAATGGAGAGGTCAGCCCCGTTGATCTGGGCGGCGGC
The DNA here is from genome assembly GCA_046291585.1 of Hyphomonas sp. GTDB lineage: Bacteria > Pseudomonadota > Alphaproteobacteria > Caulobacterales > Hyphomonadaceae > Hyphomonas. The sequence goes on along the minus strand of JBKBRT010000233.1, from coordinate 434 downwards.
GGGCGAGCAGAGGAAGCTGGCAAAGCCGGCGACTTCCTCGGCGGTGACGAATTCCTTGGTCGGCTGGGCGGCGAGGAGGACATCATTCTTGACCTGTTCCTCAGTCATGCCCCGGGCCTTCGCGGTGTCGGCGATCTGGCCTTCGACGAGGGGGGTGAAGACATAGCCCGGGCAGATGGTGTTGCAGCGGATGCCGAGGGTGGCCCCTTCCAGGGCGGTGACCTTGGTGAGGCCGGAAAGGCCGTGCTTGGCGGCGACATAGGCCGATTTGAACGGGGAGGCGACCTTGGCATGGGCCGAGCCCATATTGAGGATGCGGCCCCATTTCTTCGCTTTCATATGGGGCAGGGCGAGGCGCGTCGTGTGGAAGGCGGCCGAGAGGTTCAGCGCGATGATGAGGTTCCACTTTTCGACCGGGAATTCATCAATCGGGG